>DCBH01000076.1:0-31949 GCA_002313415.1 Flavobacteriales bacterium UBA1112 | reverse complement strand
AGCCAAAGAATCAATGACGTTCCGTTTTTCTCTTCCAACTTCGATTGTGGTTACGCTGCGGGGCTTCGACTTCGGCTGGGAAATCGATCCTTCGTGACAGCGCGCTATGCAGAATCGTTTCAGTTGGACGGCGGCAATGTGGTTCAAATCGCGGACCCTGATGGCATCTTTATCGACAACAACGGCAATGTTTCTAGCACAGCTACATCCAGCATGACTTTGCCTCCCTCCTCCATTCGAATCGGACTGGCCATCAACCTTTGAGCTCGATTTCTCATTCGAGGAACAAGTCTTTTCAAACTTTTACATTTTGCACTCAGTGAGCGCGCATGGCCTCTACTGGAGGAAGTTTTGCCGCCTTTTGGGCAGGTGCCAATCCTGCTACCAAGCCTGAAGTCACTGCAACACCTAGAGCCAGAAGCACGCGTTTGGGAGCTATGTGCAAGGTCATGCCCAAGTCCATGAAGTTCACCACGACGATGGTTCCCTGCGTGGCCAACAAAGCGAATAAAGCGCCAAACACACACAGAACCACGGCCTCGAATAAAAACTGAATCATGATGAAGGCGTTCCTGGCCCCAACCGCCTTTTGAACGCCAATGATTTTGGTCCTTTCCCGAACTGAAACAAACATGATATTGGCGATGCTAAAACATCCCACGAGGATGGCGAATATGGCAATGAACCAACTTCCCAAAGCCAAGTTGGTAAAAATGGAATCCAAAATCTCCGTCAACATGTCCATGCGGTTCACAGAGAAATCCTTTTCCCGTCCAGGTCGAATGCGTCGAACGGCGCGCAGTTGTTGTATCAATTCGTTCTCGAGCACCTCTAGGTTCACCCCAGGGTTGGCTCTGATTGCAATCAAGGCCTCGTCGTCTGAGCTTGGAGGGTACAAGCGAGGTGCAAAGGCCGAGGGTACGAGCATCAATTCATCCATTCCCGCGGAAACAGCACTTTCTCCTTTTTCTGCAAGCACTCCAATGATTTCGAGACGCACCCCTCTCACTTTCAAGGTTTGGCCCACACACGTTTGAGTGCCAAACAATTGATTCGCCACCTGAAAACCGATCACGGCAACTGGACGACCTATCGCACTCTCCGAGGCTGTGAAATAACGTCCATGCTCAATGTCCAAACTGATGACCTTGTTGTAGTCGTGCGAAACAGACCCCACAACCAAGCCAGACATGCGACTGTTTCCAGCCTCTGCATCCAAAAAGGCCTTGGTTTGAAACATCCCTGCTGAAGCCAACGTCAGACGCGGCATCAAAAGCTCGAGGTCTCGTTCAGTCGGTGGCCGCCGCTGGACGTATTTCCACCAAGGATAATCTCCCCCAGGCGACCACGGCCACTTGGTCACGAACAGCACGTCGTCGTCGAGCATGTTGAACGTTTCGCGCAATTCTGACTCAAGGCTATCCACGACAGCAAAGACCGTGCTGATGACAAAAATTCCCACCATCACGCCGAGCAAGCTGAGCAGAGTCCGCAAACGATTGACCAGAATCGCCTGCCAAGCAAACAACAAACTCTCGCGAAAAAGCGTGAACCAAAGCATCAAACGAAGCTACTGCGCAAGGCGTCGATATCGCTTTTCGCATCGTAGTTTTGCGGCTTTCGGAATCCCTCTTTTCATCAACATGACTGACATACGTCACATCAAAACAGCCCTGATTTCGGTCTTCCACAAGGATGGCCTCGAACCGATCGTAGCTGAACTTCAACGGCTAGGAGTTACCATTTACTCCACTGGCGGAACACAAAAGGCAATTGAGGCGATGGGGGCCAGCGTTGTGCCTGTGGAATCTGTGACGGACTACCCTTCCATCTTGGGCGGACGTGTGAAAACGCTTCACCCCAAGGTCTTTGGCGGAATCCTCAACCGTCGAAACCACGAAGGTGACCAAGCTCAAATGGTGGAATACGACCTCCCCAACATTGACTTGGTCGTGGTGGACTTGTACCCCTTTGAATCCACCGTAGCTGGGGGAGGCTCAGAAACGGAAATCGTAGAGAAAATCGACATCGGAGGCATCGCTCTGATTCGCGGAGCCGCGAAGAACTACAACGACGTAGTCATCATTCCTTCCATGGACGACTACGGCACCCTACTTGAGGTCCTGAAACGGGATGGAACGACCACCCTCGACGAGCGCAAAACCTTGGCCGCACGTGGGTTTCGCGTCAGCTCTCACTACGACACCATGATTCACGCGCACCTCAGCGACACCAGCCTTGAAAGCGGGAAAGTGGACACCTTGAACCTCAGTGTGCCTGAAGCGAGAGCATTGCGCTACGGGGAAAATCCACACCAATTAGGCCAGTACTTCGGCGATTTAGACGGGCTGTTGAAGCCCCTGCACGGAAAGGCTCTGTCTTACAACAACCTCCTCGACGTCGACGCTGCGGTGCAGCTCATGGAAGAGTTCCAAAACGACTCCCCAACCTTCGCAATTCTCAAACACAACAACGCCTGCGGCTGTGCAACGCGCCCCACTTTGGCAGAGGCCTATGCCGATGCCTTGGCTGGTGATCCCACAAGTGCGTTTGGTGGCGTTCTCATCGCCAACCGCCCAATCGATCTCAACACTGCGAACCTCATCCACGTGTTGTTCTGTGAAGTGGTGATCGCTCCTGGGTTCGACGAGGACGCTTTTGCGGTATTGTCGCAAAAGAAGAATCGAATTTTGTTAGAGCGTCAGCCAGGGGCTTTGCCCAAAGCGACTGTGCGCTCGGCCCTGAACGGCTACCTCATCCAGGAACGTGACAATGACATGGAAGCAATCGACACATGGACGTGCACGACCGAAGCCAATCGTCCAGAAAGCACTGCAGATTTGTTGTTTGCATTGAAGCTCGTCAAGCACACCAAGTCAAACACCGTGGTCTTTGCCAAAAATGGGCAACTTCTCGCCAGTGGAACAGGACAAACAAGCCGCGTGGATGCACTGAAGCAAGCGGTCGAAAAGGCACAGGGTTTTGGGTTTGACCTAAAGGGCTCAAGCATGGCATCCGACGCGTTCTTTCCCTTCCCCGATTGTGTGGAGTTGGCCGCCAAAGCAGGCGTGACAGCCGTGATTCAGCCTGGCGGGTCCATCAACGACCAAAAGAGCATTGATGCGTGCAATGATTTGGGATTGGCAATGTACACCACGGGAGTGCGCCACTTCCGCCATTGAAAAATCCAGCCAAATCGGCCTTTGTGCGTTGACCTTTTTTCACAACCACGCAGCGTTTCCAACCCACATCCACTCGAAAGTGGAACTTATCAACCATGTGAGCAGAATGCGAAGGAATGCTGCGGTCCATCGCTGGGGCCCATATACCTTTAGGCTATGGGATTGTTCGACTTTTTCACGCAGGAAATTGCCATGGATTTGGGGACGGCGAATACCATCATTTATTATCAGGACAAAGTGGTGGTCGATGAACCTTCCATTGTGGCCAAAGACCGCAGAACGGGCAACGTGGTGGCCATCGGGCGTTTGGCTCAGCAAATGCACGGGAAAACACACAAAAACATTGAAACCATTCGTCCGCTGAAAGACGGCGTGATTGCTGATTTTGAATCCGCCGAGCAGATGATCAAGGGAATGATCAAACTCATCTCTGGACGAAAATCCTGGTTCAATCCCTCTCTGCGCATGGTCATTTGCATCCCGTCCGGCATTACAGACGTAGAAAAACGAGCAGTCAAAGACAGCGCTGAACACGCCGGTGGCAAGGAAGTCTATTTGATTCACGAACCCATGGCTGCCGCGATTGGAATTGGAATTGACGTGGAAGAGCCCATGGGCAACATGATTGTTGACATTGGCGGAGGAACATCTGAAATTGCAGTCATCGCCCTCGGAGGAATTGTGACCGACACCAACATTCGAGTGGCAGGAGACGAATTCACCCACGACATTGAGGAGTACATGCGTCGCCAACACAACATCTTAATTGGCGAACGCACTGCGGAACAAATCAAAATTGCCGTCGGCGCTGCCTTGCCAGAGCTAGATAGTCCCCCTGAGGACCATGCTGTGCACGGTAGGGATTTAATGACGGGAATTCCCAAAGAAATTGTAGTGACATACTCTGAAATTGCCGGAGCTTTGGACAAAAGCATCAGCAAAATTGAGGAAAGTATCCACAGCGCACTTGAACATACGCCGCCCGAATTGTCTGCCGACATTTACAAAACTGGGATTTTCTTGGCTGGCGGGGGTGCGCAACTTCGTGGATTGGATGTGCGCATTTCTCAAAAAACCAAACTGCCGGTTCACGTGGCTGACGACCCATTGCATGCGGTGGCCAAAGGCACTGCGATCGCTTTGAAAAACATCGATCGCTTTCCGTTTCTAATGAGAAACTGATTCCCCGGCCGTGAGAAATCTCTTTGCCCTTCTCGCGCGTACCCACAGGTGGATTTTGTTCTTCGCGCTTTGGGGAGTCGCATTCGGGTGGATGAACACCACCTACAGTCACCATCGTACAGCGCTTGCCAGTTGGTCCATGTGGACCTCTCGATCTTGGCTTAACACAACTGGAAACATTCAAAACTGGATCCAACTTACTGAATCCAATCGGCTCATCATGCTTGAAAATTCCCAGCTCCGTGCTGAGTTGGAATCTTCGAAAGAACGACTCACGAATCCATGGAAAACAGGATATGCCAAGGTGCTAAGAAGTCCCGGCTGGGGGGGGTCTCCATGGATGGTGATCAATCGAGGCGGTTACGATGGACTCAAACCAGGTGTGGGGGTCCTCTCACAAGGTTTCGCCGCCGGTCGCGTCGTGGACACCACGGCCCATGAGAGCCTTGTTCTTTCTCTGATACATCCAGAAGCTCAGTGGAGCGTTCGTTTGGGACGGGACGGTCAATCTGGGAGGATGGTGGCCAAAGATGGAGATGTTCGGCGCGTCAAAGTATTGGACATTCCTTGGGCCAATTTGGTTCTGCCAGGCGACACAATCATGACCACTGGATTCGATGGTGTCTTTCCTGCAGACATTCCCGTTGGCGTTGTTGAAGACGTCATCGGCAATGAAGCTGATGAATTCCAGACGGTGATTGTCCTCCTAGGCGCCAACTATCCCAGCTTCAGGCACGTGGTGTGGCTCCAACACCAGCGCAATTCAAGAATTGACAGTCTCAGTTATGCCGTAACCAATTCTCCATGAGTTCACTTCTCCCTTTCTTTTGGACAATTGTGTGGGCCTTTCTTTCGCAGGTTTTGTTGTTTCGATATGGTATTTTTTGGGGCGGCTACGGCTTGCTCGCCGTCCACATTTACGGTTTGCTCAAGATGCCTGTCGGATGGCCGCCCACAACTTACTTGATTCTGACCGCCCTGATGGGTGCAATGATGGATGTCGCTTGCTTTACGGGGGGAATGCATCTGGCAGCTTCAACAACTTTTGGCATGGTCTATCCTGCAATAACATCCACAATTCCGTCTAGAGAAGGCTTGCGTCAGGGACACGTCTTAAATCCGCATTACGACGGTTGGAGCAATTATGCGGCATTTGCATCCTTGGGGCTTGCAGTGTATTGGGGTGTGCTTTTCTCTTTGCAAAATGGATGGCCTCTGGTGGGGCGTACACTGGGTCAAACTGCTTTATCCACCCTTCTTAATGTGGCGGCCTTTTTGCTTATTCAAGGCCTTTTGAATCGGCCTTCACAAGGCAATCAAAGAAACGTCAGCGCATATCCATGGAGCTGAATCAAGGTGAATTGGCTGGTCGGCAGCGCATCCTAGGTGCAATTGTTTTAGGTGTTGGTGTGTTGTTTGTATTTCGCTTGTTCCAAATGCAAATCACCACGGACGAGTGGAAAAATCGGGCGGAGCGGCTTACAGAGGAGCAAGAGATACTCAAGCCCACTCGGGGACTTTGCCTTGACAGACATGGGGAAATGCTGATCAACAATGTTCCAAGCTATGATCTGATGGTCCTGCCACGTTTCATGTCCAACATTGACACAGCCGCCCTTGCCGAGTTGGTCCAGCTGGAGCGTGAGGAGTTAGACCGGCGACTCTCCAAGGCGCGGCGTTACTCTCGATACAAGGCTTCGCCACTCCTTCGCCAAATGAACGCCCCGCAGTACGCAGCCATATCCTCCGAATTGTGGCGTTACGCGGGGTTGACAATACGAACCAATCCAGTTCGCAAAAATGTCTTTGGAATTGCGAGTCAAATCCTTGGCGAATACCGCGAAGTCGACCGCGAAGACATGAATCGCGATTCCAGATACCGACTGGGAGATTACAAGGGAAAATCCGGGATCGAAGCACTGTTCGAATCTGATTTGAGGGGAACTCCAGGGGTTCGCCAACACCTCGTTGATGTGAGAAACAATGTTCGCAATACGTTGACAGAAATGGACTCGCTGCCAGAGCCAGGTTCCGATGTTACCCTGACGCTTGACGCCGACCTTCAACGGTATGCCGAACGGTTGATGAAAGGCAAAAGAGGCGCGATTGTCGCCATCGAACCTACAACAGGTGAAATCTTAGCCTTCGTTTCCGCACCCTCTTTCGATGGCAATCTGCTCACTGGGACAACTCGCGGAGCAGCCTACGACAGTTTGGCCAAGCACCCTTGGAAGCCCCTTTACAATCGGGCCGTTCGTGGCACATACCGACCGGGGTCCATTTTCAAAATGGTTCAAGGATTGATTGCCATGGAACAGGGGGTCATTTCCCCGAGAACCCACATCAATTGCAATCGCGACATCATCGGTTGCCATGGCGCTCACACCCAAGACAACTTGCAGCGCGCCGTAGTGCATAGCTGCAACCCTTACTTCTACGAGGTCATGCGCCGCATGGTCAACCAGTACCCCAACCTAGACAAATTTGACAATGCCCGACTGGGATTGGGGTGGTGGACCGAACGCGTCGAGGATTTTGGTTTTGGCACCAATCTAGGTGGTCATGTTCCAGGAACACGCCCCGGACTTGTGCCCGATTCCAGCTATTACAACAAACTTTACGGTCGTCGTCATTGGACATATCGCACCATCTATTCCATTAGCATTGGAGAGGGGGAACTCTTGGCCACCCCCCTTCACATGGCCAACTTGGCCGCCATCATAGCCAACAAAGGATGGTACATGGAACCCCACCTCGTCAGAGACATTGGAGGCAAGGGCAAACCGCCAAAATTTCAAGTCCGCCGCGACGTGGGTGTTCAAGCCTCGCATTTTGAGCCAATTCTTGACGCCATGCAAGCTGTCATTGAGGATCAAACTGGGACAGGGAGACGAGCGTACACCCCTGGCATCGTTGCGTGTGGAAAAACTGGGACCGTCCAAAATCAAAACCAGGCTGACCACAGTGTCTTCATGGCTCTGGCGCCGAGAACGGCTCCTGAGATTGCGGTCAGTGTATATGTCGAATATGCAGGCGCAGGAGGCGATTGGGCCGCACCAATTGCTGGCTTGCTCTTGGAGAAATATCTGAATGGAAATGTTTCCGATCTAGACCGAGAACGAAGGGTCAAGGGCGCAACCTATCCTTTGGACCCTCAATTCGCTGATCTTCAGTCAAACCTGCCTGTGCCATGAGATCTCGTCGGTTCAATGTGTTGTCTCGTCTCGATTGGCCCACACTCATCGCAGTCATTGTATTGGTCTTGTTGGGATGGCTTAACGTTGTGAGTGCCACCGCGGAAGCTGACGTGATTTGGGACATGGATGGGAAAGCGGGAAAGCAGCTCATTTGGATGGGAATTTGCATGTTTCTCATGGTTGGTTTGCTCGCCGTCGAAGGAGAATTTTACATACGTACCTCTGTGCTTCAATACATCACAGTGCTAACCCTGTTGGTCGCTGTCCTTATCGTGGGGAAAAAAGTGGGGGGAGCTCGCTCATGGTTTGGTGTGGGAAGCTTCAGCATTCAACCTAGCGAATTCGCCAAAACCGCCACTGCCCTCATGTTGGCATGGTATCTGAGTCGAGATGGGCGGCCATGGCGCACCTTGGCCGCCCGACTTCAGTCAGTGGTCATCATCGGGATTCCTGCAGTGCTCATATTGCTTCAACCCGACGCGGGAACTGTTTTGGTTTTTGGCGGTTTTGTGTTTGTCTTGTACCGTGAAGGTCTCAGCGGCAATGTCCTTTTGCTCGGGGTCTCAGCCCTCATCCTGGCCGTATTGACCATTCTCTTCAGCGCCAATGAAAGTTGGTATCCGTTCCTTGGCTCGTCCACTGGATTTTGGTGGTTCCTTTTCTCGGTGACCATTCTTGGCGCATGCACCCTGATGTTGGTCCGAGCGGCCACACTTCCGAGGTACCGAAAGCGCACAACAATTCGAGGGGCTTTGATTTTGCTGGCAGGCATGGCATTCTCAACTGGGGTGCATCTGGGTATGGAAAACGTCCTTCAACGCCACCAAAGAGAACGCATTCATGTTTTATTCGGCATCGATGTGGACAATCCCGATGCGGACTACAACATTCGCCACGCCAAGGCAGCCATTGGGTCAGGAGGTTGGTTGGGCAGAGGTTGGGTCCAAGGTCCGATGACTGCATATGGCTTTGTCCCTGAACAAGAAACGGATTTTATTTTTTGTACCGTCGGCGAAGAATGGGGTTTCTTGGGCAGCGCCGGCGTTGTCATGCTCTTCGTCTTTTTGATTTTGCGAATCCTGCATATGGGAGAAAGGCAACGTTCACCTTTCACCCGCATTTATGCATATGCTGTGGCCAGCATTTTATTCATGCACGTTCTTGTCAATGTCGGGATGGTGCTGGGGTTGGCGCCTGTCATTGGCATTCCCCTGCCTTTCTTTAGCTATGGCGGTTCATCGCTGATGGGATTTACCCTACTGGTGGGTATTTTGATTCGCTTGGATGCCGAGCGTTTTTCAGTGCTTCGATGAATTTTACAGGTTGTTCCAAAACGCCATTTGGAATTGACGGTGTTTCTTTTGAACTTGGATTAATGTCATTTCAAAAGATTGCGTGCTGCTGTTGCTGCTGTCCATTGGACAGGGCCTTCTTGCGCATGCGTGAATGACAACATTCTCAAAGACGTGTAACCCCAAGAAGCCCTCGTTCGTAACGAGGGCTTCTTCATTTACCCAAACTGGAATGACCACACCCATACTCGACCCCAGACTGAACGCGATCGACGAGCTCCGTTGGCACGTGGGAAACACTCCACTTCACCCCATGCTGCGCCTAAGTCCCAAACCCAAAGTGGAGATTTATGCCAAACTTGAGTGGCAGCAATTTGGTGGCAGCATTAAGGCCCGACCTGCAATCAGTATTCTTCACAATGCTTTGGCCTCAGGGGCCCTCCAAGGAAAAAGTTTGATCGACACCTCCTATGGAAACACAGGGCTTGCCTATGCCATTTTCTCGGCAGCTGCAGGCATCCCTGTGACTTTGTGTATCCCTGAAAATGTCTCGAAGGAACGAATGCACATTTTTAAGTCTTTGGGTGTGAATCTCATTTTAACGAGTCCGATTGGACAAACAGATGAGTCAAAATGTGCTGCACGAGATTTGGCACAACGTCGTCCTGACAAATACCACTTTGTCGACCAATACAGCAACGACGCGAATTGGATGGCGCACTACAATCATACAGGAGTCGAATTGTGGGAAGAGACAAACCGGCGCGTCACGCATTTCGTAGCTGGTCTGGGAACGACGGGGACGTTTGTTGGAACGGGGCGCCGACTGAAAGAATTCAACGAGAACATTCAACTTGTCGCACTTCAGCCAGGCACTGACCCGCATGGCTTCGAAGGCTGGAAACACTTAGAAACATCTGGTGCCCCCAAGATTTTTGACGCTACAATTCCTGACGAAACTCGTTTGGTTGACGCCGAAGCAAGCAACGCCATGCTTCGGCGCGTCGCGAAGGAAGAAGGTCTTCTCGTCAGTCCGTCTGCAGCTGCAAATCTTGCAGGTGCTGTGCAGCTTGCCGAAGAATTGGAAGAAGGGGTAATCGTCACTGTGCTCGCTGACGACGCAACCAAATACAAAGAGGTCGTTCAGCGCCTCATGCCATGATTCTGTTGGACATGGCCATGGCGCCATGAATCACAAGCCAAGTAAAACTTCTGAAGGGGTTTTCCCGCCAAAAAGCATTCTTTCCGGGTTTTCAATCATTTCCTTAATCATGTAGAGGAAGCCCACGCTCTCCTTGCCATCGACAATGCGATGATCGTAACTAAGTGCGACGTACATGACAGGTCGTATCTCCACCTTTCCAAGGATTGCAACAGGGCGCTCCACGATGTTGTGCATTCCGAGAATCGCACTTTGGGGAGGATTGATGATTGGGGTAGAAAGCATGGAGCCAAACACCCCTCCATTCGTGATTGTAAATGTTCCGCCCTGCATCTCGTCAACCGTAAGCTCCCCATCTCGTGCCCGAATCGCCAAACGCTTAATTTCTGCTTCAATTTCTGCCAAGCTCATGGTTTCTGCATTGCGAACCACAGGCACCATCAGCCCCTTGGGTGAACTGACCGCAATGCATACATCAGCGTAATCGTGATAGATGAGTTCTTTGCCATCAATTTGGGCATTGATTGCAGGAAATTCAGCAAGTGCCGTCGTCACCGCTTTTGTGAAGAATCCCATGAACCCGAGCCCCACACCAAAATGTTCTTTGAACGCGTCCTTGTACTTTTTACGCAAGTCCATCACTGGCTTCATGTCAACTTCGTTGAATGTTGTCAGCATGGCGGTCTCATTTTTCACAGAGACCAGTCGCTCTGCCACTTTACGGCGCAGCATGCTCATTTTTTCTCGTCTCGTATCTCGGCTTCCTTCCCATCCAGACCGCACATTGCTCGCATCAAAGCCAGCAGCCAAAGCAGCGATTACATCCTGCTTCAGAATGCGGCCATCGCGTCCTGATCCTTTGATTGAGCCCGTGGGCAAACCGGCATCTGCCATGGCTTTTCTAGCGGCAGGAGACGCATGTCCTTTGGCGTGGCTGCTTGGGGACTGAACTGTTTGAGGTGAGGGTGCGGGCGGTGCTACGGAAGTGGGCACAGGTGACGGTGCAGGTGCCGGCGAAGGTGTGGGCGCAGGTGCGGGCGCAGACGCATTCTCCACATTCGAATCGCTCACAACTTCTTCCGATGGCGCTTCTGCACCGTCTGGACGCGAAGCATCTGTATCGATCAAACAGCACACTTCTCCCACAGCCACGGCATCACCTTCCTCTGCTTTCAGGGTGATTGTCCCCGCTGCTTCCGCTGGCAATTCGAGGGTTGCTTTGTCAGAATCGACCTCTGCAATGGCTTGATCTTTGTCAACGTAGTCCCCATCGGATACCAGCCAAGCGGCAATTTCCACTTCAGATATGCTCTCTCCGGGACTGGGGACTTTCATTTCTAAAATCGGCATGATGATGTCGTTGATGGGTCAGGTTGGTTCAAAATTTTGCCATCGCTACCACCTTGTCGAGCAAGGCGTCGTGACGCTTTAAATGTACCGCCGGGGAACCCGATGCGGGACTTGCACTCACACTCCGGCCAACGTATTGCATGTTCCCCAAGTCATGGAGGGCCATGTGTTCGTTCATGAACGTCCAAGCTCCCATGTTTCTCGGTTCCTCTTGAAACCACACAAGTTTGGCATTTTTAGATTGCCGCTTGATGACCGCAGACAATGCCTCCGCAGGAAAAGGATGAAGTTGTTCTACACGGATAACAGCCATATTCTTGGGCACGCGGTCTTCAAACTTTTCGAGCAAATCGTAATAAATCTTTCCAGAGCACAGCACCACCGTCTCTGCTCCTTTCATGCCGTTCACATCGTCGATGACCTCTTGGAATCCTCCATTGGAAAAATCCGTCAGGGAAGACACTGCTTTGGGGTAGCGAAGCAACTTTTTTGGTGTGAAAACCACCAATGGCTTGCGAAATGGGCGGTGAACCTGGCGGCGCAAAACATGAAACATGTTGGCCGGAGTAGTGCAATTGGCCACAATGATGTTGTCTCCCGAACCCATTTGAAGAAAACGCTCCATGCGCCCACTGCTGTGCTCCGACCCCATCCCTTCGTAACCGTGGGGAAGCAACAAAGTCAGCCCATTCATGGTTCGCCATTTGTCTTCACCTGCGCAGAGAAATTGATCCCACATGATTTGGGCCCCATTGTTGAAATCACCAAACTGTGCCTCCCAGATGGTCAATCCGTTGGGGTTGGCAAACGCGTAACCGTATTCAAACCCGCTCACGGCGTATTCCGACAAATGACTGTTGTATACAGCCATCTGAGCTTGTTCTTCCGCCAGATTGTTGAGCAAAATCAGCTCGTCCTCCGCGTCTTCGGTCTTCAAAACAGCGTGGCGATGCGAGAATGTGCCTCGCTCCACATCCTGACCACTCAAACGTACAGGATGACCTTCCATCAACAGGCTGCCGTAGGCAAGCATTTCTCCCATGGCCCAATCCAATTGGTCTCGCTCCACCATTCCCAGACGGTCATTCATCAACTTCTTGACTTTACGGAAAAACTTGAGACCCTCAGGCAGGGTGTTCATGGCTACGGCAAGTTCATTCAACTCCTTCTCCGCCACACTTGTAACAGGCGAAGAAGTCAATTCTCCATCTCGAGCGGGACGATAGCCTTCCCACAGTTCACTGAGAAAATCGTCAACCACTGACAATGCCATGGTCTTTGACTGAGTAAACCCCTTTTCCATCTTACCAAGCAACTCTTCCTTCATGGCTTCGGCCTCATCAGCATTGACAGAGCCGTCTTTTAAAAGACGTTGGAGATAGATATCCCTCGGAGATTGGTGAGCGGCGATGGCCTTGTACAATTTGGGCTGTGTGAATTTGGGTTCGTCGCCTTCATTGTGACCGTATTTGCGGTAGCCCAAGAGGTCAATGAAAACGTCGCGATGAAATGTTTGTCGATATTCCAATGCAATTTTCATGACCTGAACCACTGCTTCCACGTCATCTGCATTGACATGAAATACCAGAGACTGCGTGACTTTGGCAACATCCGTGCAATAAGTTGAAGTTCGAGCGTCTAGGTAATTGGTGGTGAAGCCCACTTGGTTATTCACTACGATGTGAACCGTACCCCCCGTGCGATAACCGTCGAGGCCCGCCATTTGTGTCACTTCATACACCACCCCCTGACCCGCAACGGCTGCATCACCATGAATCAAAATGGGCAGGACACTCGATTCATCCCCATCTCTGGCATCAATTCGTGCGCGAGCGATGCCTTCCACGACAGGATCAACGGCTTCGAGGTGAGAGGGATTGGGGGCCAAGGTGATGGTCACCTCTTCCCCAGTATCTGCAATTTGTTTACGCGAGTAACCCAGATGGTACTTGACATCGCCGTCAAACAACCCTGCGCCGTCGTAAGCTTTGCCCTCGAACTCACAAAGAATGTTGGCGTAAGGTTTGCCCAAAATGTGCGCCAGCGTGCTCAAGCGACCACGATGGGCCATGCCAACAACCACTTCTCGTACGCCACGTGTCGTACCTGTTTCTATCAAAGCATCCAACGCTGGAATCAAGCTCTCGCCTCCCTCCAAAGAAAACCGCTTTTGACCCACAAACTTTTTCTGAAGGAATTCCTCGAACAAGGTCGCTTGGCTGATTTTCTTCAAGACGTGCTTGCGGCCTTCCGCATCCAGTCTTGGTCTGTTGGCCAATTCGATGTGCTCACGAATCCACTTCAGACGGTCAGGCTCTCGGATGTACATGTACTCGATGCCGATGGAGTGACAGTAGGTCAATTCCAGATGGGCAATGATGTCTCTAAGTTTTGCAGCGCCAATTCCCACCTCATTGCCCGCTTGGAAAATCGTATCAAGGTCTGCCGCGGAGAGGCCAAAATTCTCAAGCGCCAAGGTCGGGGTATACGTTCGACGCTCACGAACCGGGTTGGTTTGGGTAAACAAATGACCCCTTGTACGATAACCGTGAATCAAATCAAGAACCTTGAACTCTTTCAAGGTCGCAGGAGAGGACACTTCGTCACCGAAGGTCGTACGACTCAAATCAAAGCCGGCAAAAAAAAGCCGCCACGTGCGATCCACCGATTCGGGGTCCGACAAATAGCGATTGTATAGGTTTTCGAGTGCGCCTGGTTCTGCGTTACTCAGAAATGAAAGTGGGTCCATGAGGACATGAAGCATTTAGCACAACCAAAGATAAGCCTGCCCGAGGGACCCCCAAAGGAATGCAATTGGAATCAGTGACTCCTTGAAACCACGTGCCGAGCAAGGCCTTCAAACCAGCTCGCTGTTTCTGGAGACAGTTTGAGCTTACCCAAGGCAGAAATCGCTTCCTCGATGTGTTGGGACATGCGGCGCTGCGCCTCTGCATCTGCTCCTGTGGCAATCATGGCTGCCCGAACTGCTGATATTTTGGCTTCCCCTTGTTCAGAACCTGACGCAGGGTGAATTCCCAGCCACGGTGCCAACGCTTCGCGTCCAGCCGGGTGAGCTTGTGTTGTCAACCACAACAAGGTCTTCTTGTCTGACAAGATGTCTCCCCCGACTTGCTTTCCCGTAGAATCACTCTCACCAAAAGTGTCTAAGAAATCGTCCTGAATTTGAAATGCGAGACCGACATTGACACCGTATTGATACCATGCCTCGACACGTTCAGGCGAAGCTCCTGCTGCACTTGCTCCCATTGCTGCAGATGCCGCCAGCAAAACCGATGTCTTCAATCTGATCATCTTCAAATATTCGTCCACTGTCACGTTGTCTCTCACCTCGAAGGCCATGTCGCTCTGCTGACCCTCACAAACCTCCTTGGACGTCTCGTTAAACTGACGGAGTACCTCTTTCAATGCCGAGGACGGAGTGCCTTCCAAAGCCGTCATTGCAAGGGTATACATCACATCTCCCGACAAGATGGCCACGTTTTCCGACCACTTGGTATGAACAGTAGGGCGACCACGACGAAGGGGAGCTTCGTCCATGATGTCGTCGTGCATCAATGTGAAATTGTGGAACAACTCCACCGCCATCGCCACGGGCATTGCCGCCTCAAGCTGTCCCCCTTCCGCCTCGCAAGCAGCAAGTGCAAGAATAGGCCTAATGCGCTTTCCTCCTAGGGAAATGAGATAATGGATGGGGTCGTATAGCTCATCAGCAGAACCCTGTGGATAGCCTTGAAGAAAGTTCTTGATGGAACCCTCAAAGGCGTCGCGCCAGCGCGCTTCAGATGCAGTTAAACTCATGGAGATGAAAAGTCAAAAGTGGTTCAAAACATTTGGCCCATTCGCTTATCGTCCACGACGCAATTGATCTAACAGATACGTCCCGTAGCCACTCTTCAAAAGCGGCTGTGCAAGGACCTCAAGCTGATTGTCGTCGATGAAGCCCATGCGCCAGGCGATTTCTTCCAAGCACCCGATTTTGAGCCCTTGACGGTCCTCAATGACCTGCACAAATTGCGAAGCTTGCATCAGCGATGCATGGGTGCCTGTGTCCAGCCACGCCATGCCACGGTCTAACACGCGCACGTTCAGTTTACCCGCATCCAAATACGCCTGATTGACATCTGTGATTTCGTATTCCCCGCGTGAGCTGGGCTTCAAGTTGCTCGCAATCTGCACAACATCGTTGTCGTAGAAATACAGTCCCGGAACTGCATAATTGGACTTCGGTTTAGAGGGCTTCTCTTCGATGCTCAACACTCGGCCATCTCCGTCAAAATCCACCACCCCATATCTCTCTGGATCACCAACGTAATAGGCAAATACTATCGCACCATCCGGATCCGTATGTGTCCGAAGCATTCGACCAAAGCTCTTGCCGTAAAAAATGTTGTCCCCCAGGACCAGCGCCACTTTGTCGTCCCCAATAAACGTCTTGCCCAAAACAAATGCCTGAGCCAAGCCATTGGGAACCTCTTGCTCTGCGTAAGAAAAAGAACATCCGAGTTCTGAGCCATCTCCCAAAAGTCGCTTGAATGACCATGATTCTTCTGGAGTTGTAATGATGAGGATGTCTCGAATGCCGGAAATCATGAGCGTCGACAAAGGATGATAAATCATCGGCTTGTCGTAAATGGGCATCAGTTGTTTGCTCATTGCCCTCGTCAAGGGCCAAAGGCGCGTGCCACTACCACCAGCGAGAACAATTCCTTTCATGGCTTGAAGATACACAAGGGTCAACCGCGACCTCTCAGGTCTTCATGCTGTTCCTCCCCCTTCCCTGGGCTAATTCCTTTTTGAACTTGAAGGTCATCCAATGACAACATGTCTTCTTCTTCCAACAAATCGAAGAATGGCTCACTGAATGTTTTGGTCGTCACGTATTGAGCAAAGCTCATCAAGAGCGAGGGCAACAACATGAGGTTGGTGAACATGGCAACAAAAAGGGTGACAGAAACCAACAAGCCTAGCGAACGAGTACCATCGAATTCACTCATCGCGAACATGAGGAACCCAAAGAACAGCACAATCGACGTGTACATCATACTCACACCGGTTTCCCGCACAGCGGCCAAGACTGCTGCTCGAATGTTCCAACCATTGGCTTGAAGTTCCTGTCGGTATTTGGCCAAAAAGTGTATGGTGTCATCTACAGAAATCCCAAAGGCCACTGAAAAGACCAAAATGGTCGATGGCTTGATTGGAATTCCCGTCCAGCCCATGACTCCTGCAGTAAATAGCAAGGGCAGCAAATTGGGGACAAGTGCAATTCCCACCATGCGAGCGCTTTTGAAAAGAGAGGCCATGACCAATGCAATCACGAGAATCGCCAAAGTCATTGAAATGGCAAGGTTTTTCACGAGATAATTGGTGCCCTTCAAAAACAAGACACTCGTGCCCGTGATGGTCAGGTTGAAACGCTCAGGGGGAAATATGCTGTCGATGCGTGGCTGAAGGTCAGCGACCAACTTTTCCATTTCTAAGGTCCCGACATCGGCCATGTTTGCCGAAACGCGGGTCACTGTTTTGGAAGAATCGACAAAGTTGCTGGTCACTGCATTCGCCACATCAATGTCGGAAGCCGCGGACTCACTTCCTCGAAAATAGGGTGCGATGAAACTTCGTTCATGTCTCAACGGCAAGCGGTATCGATCTGGATCCCCTTCGTAAAAGGCCTGAACCCCAAACTTGACCGCATCCACAGCGCTCAAACTGCGCGAGAACTCGGGATATTTTCGGAGAAGATTTTGAAACTTTTCAATCCGCTTGAGATTGGCTGGACTCAAAATTTGACCCGGCTTTTTCCCATCGATCAACACCTCAAAGGGCATGACACCTCGGAATTTCGATTCGAGCCATGCAAGGTCCAAGAGCACGCGATCTTCGTCAGGCAAATCGTCTACAATGTTGCCTGTGGTTACCATTTGAGTCATGCCCCAACCACTCAATAAGGCCACCGTAAAAGCCGCTGCATAGACCTTGGAACGATTCCCCTGCACAGTCGAAACAAAGATGCCCACAACTCGATCTAACCAGACCCGGTCTAGGTGCGTCAAATGGCGATCCCGCGGCTCGGGCAAAACGGTGAAAAGTGCCGGAATCAGAACAATGCTAATCCCAAACGCAACCATGATGCTCAAAGAAGAAACTGCGCCAAATTCCACCAATATGGGGCTGTGGGTAAAGATGAAGGTCGCAAAGCCCAACGCAGTCGTGGCATTGGTCAACAACGTCGCATTGCCCACCTTGGTCACCATGCGTTGCAAAGCCAACATCTTGTTGCCGTGCCTCTTGAATTCCGCCTGATACTTGTTGACGAGATAAATGCAGTTGGGAACTCCAATGACAATCATCAAGGGTGGGATGAGTGACATCAACAACGTGAGTTTGTAGTCAAGCAGATTGATGATTCCCAAGGACCAAATCACACCCACTGTGACCACCGTCAGGCATACGCTCACCACAGCTAAATTCCTGAAGAAAAGAAACAACAACAGCGCAGTCACGGCGATGGCTGCACCAATGAAATATCCCAACTCCCCCTTGACCTTGTTGGTCATCGAAATTCGGATGAATGGGAGGCCGCTGAGGTATGTTTGGATGCCTGTCTGTGCTGCCCACCGATCTGAGGTTTCAATGATGTCTTCCACGATGCGTCCACGCTTGGCGGAATTAAGCATGTCGTGGTTGAATATGACCATCATTAAGGTCGCCTCGTTCTCCGGATTGTAGAGCAACCCATCATAAAAAGGCAGCGACCTTACCCTGTCCACAATCTCGTTGGCCCTGTCATCTGTCAATGGCGGTGCATTGGGTTGTACATCGACCATGTCAGGTGCCACCGGCTGCAACAAAAAGGACTTTTCAGCAGGGTGCTTGAGCACCTCAAACGCATTGGTAATGGCAAAAACCGAGTCAATGATTACGGTCGGCTTGCCGTCCACCGTTACGCGCAAAGCGCGAATGTCCTCTGCAAGTTTGTGCCATTGATTCAAGCCCTCCGCTGTCCGCAATCGAGGGTCTTCCACACCAATGACCAAAACGTTGCCCTCTGCACCAAAGGACTCCAAGAACTGCTCATGAGCCTGTTCGGATGGATCCTCCTTCGGCAAAATTCCCCCGTACTTGTACTGCATCTTCAGTTGAGGAATTTGCATCCCCATGAACACCGAAAGGACAAACAGCACAAACACCGTAAAAAAACGGTGACGAATGAGAAAGAAGGCGATACGCAACCACATTGAGGGTGCAAAGAAACAAAACGGACGGGTGCAGACCTCGACCTCCGAATTACCTTTGCCCCATGGAAAACTATGACGTCGTTGTCATCGGAAGTGGCCCCGGAGGATACGTGGCGGCCATTCGTGCAGCTCAGCTCGGAATGCGCACCGCCTTGGTGGAAAAATATGACACCTTGGGAGGGACGTGTTTGAACGTGGGGTGCATCCCTTCCAAAGCCTTGTTGGACAGCTCGGAACACTACCACCAAGCCAAGGAGCAATTTGCCACACACGGCATTGAATTGGGCTCACTCGGCATCGATTTTCCTCAGATGATTGCCCGCAAGAGCGACGTGGTGTCCCAAACCACAGAGGGAATCAACTTCCTGATGAAAAAAAACAACATCGACGTTCATCACGGAAAGGGCTCTTTTGTCGATGCCACCACCATCGCAGTGACACCGGCCAAAGGAAAAGCCAAGCAAATTGGTGCCAGTCACGTCATCATTGCCACGGGGAGCAAACCCAACACATTGCCATTCATCCAAGTTGACAAAAAGCGGGTCATCACAAGCACTGAGGCCCTGAATCTTCCCAGGCTTCCAAAATCCATGATTGTCATCGGCGGAGGAGTCATTGGGCTCGAACTAGGCTCAGTGTATGCCCGACTCGGGACGGAAGTCAATGTGGTAGAATACGCTGACAGCATTATCCCGACGATGGATCGTGCCATGGGAAAAGAACTGATGCGGTCCATGAAAAAACTTGGGGCGAAATTTCATCTGAATCACGGCGTCAAAGAGGTCACTGCTACAGGTCGAAGTGTGACTGTCAAAGCAGATTCCAAAAAAGGAGAAGAGGTGACATTCAAGGCAGAGTATTGCCTCGTCAGCGTGGGACGTAAGCCCTACACATCCGGCCTCAATCTCGAGGCAGTTGGTTTGGTTACCGACGATCGTGGACGCATCGCTGTCGATGCCCACATGCGGACAAGCATCCCCCACATTTTTGCGATTGGAGACGTCGTTCGTGGTGCCATGTTGGCGCACAAAGCAGAGGAAGAGGGTGTCTTTGCAGCTGAAACCATCGCAGGCCAACATCCTCACATAGACTACAACCTGATTCCCAACGTGGTATACACATGGCCCGAAGTGGCCGGTGTCGGTGCCACCGAGGAACAATTGAAGATTGATGCCGTGCCTTACAAGAGCGGCAGTTTCCCCTTCAAAGCCAGTGGACGTGCTCGCGCAAGTATGGACACCGATGGCCTGGTCAAAGTGCTAGCCCATGCAGAAACCGATGAGATCCTCGGTGTGCATATGTGTGGACCGCGTGCGGCAGATATGATTGCCGAGGCCGTGGTGGCCATGGAATTCCGAGCAAGCGCTGAAGACATCTCACGAATGAGTCACGCCCACCCCACGTTTACCGAGGCCATAAAAGAGGCCGCCTTGGCCGCAACTGAAAATCGCGCGCTGCACATTTGACCTTTTCGGTTGTTGTGCCTTGTATGAGACTAATGATGAAGACCTGCATCCTCATTGTGAATTTGGGAACCCCTGATGCGCCAACACCTCGCGCCGTAGGCAGGTATCTACGTGAATTCTTAGGCGACGGTCGCGTCATCGATTTCCCGTGGTTGCCTCGAAAAATTCTGGTCAATGGAATCATTTCACCCATTCGCCGTTTTCGAAGTGCCCGCGAATACAAAAAGGTTTGGACGAAAAAAGGGTCACCACTCCTGTTGTACGGAGAGTCTCTTCAACGTGAACTTCAACTTCGTTTCGATACTGAAGAAGCCCGCTCAGCATTCGGAGGGGAGGTAAAAGTTGAACTCGCCATGCGCTATCAACACCCTTCGATGGACCATGTTATGGCTCGAATGGAAAAGGACTGCTACGACCGAATTTGTGTGCTTCCACTCTACGCGCAATATGCCTCTGCAACAACAGGTTCAACCTTAGAAAAAGCATTCAAAATTTTGAGCCGTTGGTACGTCATCCCCGAGGTCGTTGCAATCAGCCAATATTGGGATTTTGATGGTTACTTGAAGGGATTTGTGGAACAGGCTGCTCCATTTGACCTGGACAGCTACGACCACATTTTATTCAGCTATCACGGGCTACCTGAACGACAGGTAGATAAGATTTATGAGGATCGCCAATGCGCCAACCACAGCTGCGCAGACGAAATCAACGAGGACAACCGTCAATGTTACAAAGCGACTTGTTATGCCACGAGCCGCGCGCTCGCGTCGCGGTTGAATCTCGCAGAGGACCGCTATACCGTATGTTTCCAAAGCCGTCTCGACAGCAAATGGCTGAGACCATTCAGCGACGATGTCATTGTTGAGCGCGGGAAGGCGGGTGACAAAAGGCTGCTCGTATTCAGCCCTGCTTTCGTCGCTGATTGCCTCGAAACCCTCATCGAGATTGGTGAAGAATACCAAGAAGTGTTCGAAGAACATGGAGGTGAAAAAGTCGAGCTTGTCCCCAGTTTGAATGACCACCCAACGTGGGTGCAGGGCCTCGAAGACCTGGTGCGTCAAAGAATGGGCGTGACTCCACGGCCAGACTCGGTTGCCTTGGGCGAGCCAAACCCCTAACTTCCGCGCATGAACGTGCGTGCTTTGCCTCCATTGCAAGGTCTTTGTGATCGACATGAACATGTGGTCCTCCTGTGGGATGAGCGCATCCAGGGTCGCTCCTTGTTGGGGATAGGAAAGAAACGCCGCTTGCTTGTGGAATCGTCGAGACCCGGGGATTGGAGCGCGTGGAATGCCTTCATCGATGAAACTCAAAAACAGAGCTCGTGGGCATTCGGGTGGCTGGGGTATGACCTTCACGAAAGTTTGGGTCTTCTCGATGACAATCAACGTCATCAAACCATTCCTAGTCACCCGGGTGGGTGGCCCTTGATGTGCTGGTGGGAGCCTGAGATTGTTGTAGAATGGGCCTCTGGAGTTGCTGACCCCCAAATTGTAGCTGGAATCACACACCCGTGGGCCTTTGACATCATGCAACTTTTAACCTCATCGGACGAAGAACGGAAAAGATCATCCACAGAAGCAGAGGGAGATTGGGCCCCCCTCGAAGCGTGTTGGACGCAAGAGGCATATCATGCCAAATTCAATGAGGTCCACCGAGCTTTGCAGCGCGGTGACATCTACGAGATGAACCTGTGCATGCCCTGGACGGGGAAAGCACCTGCATACGCAAGCTGGTCCATCTTTGAACGCCTAGCTTCACATACAAAGGCTCCCTACAGTGCCTATGTGCAAGCGGGTCCATGGCGCACCATTTGCGCCAGCCCCGAACGTTACTTGGCCAAACGCGGCAACACTTTGCATTCCCATCCCATCAAGGGGACAGTCAAGCGCGGCAAAACCAAAGAAGAAGACCAAGCGCTGAAGCAAGCCTTGGCTTCCAGTGAAAAAGAAAGGGCTGAAAATGTCATGATTGTAGATCTGGTTCGGAACGACCTCAGTCGCATCGCTGCCCCAAATTCAGTGACTGTGGACGAGTTGTTTGGCATTCATACCTTTTCGACCGTGCATCAGATGATCAGTTCTATTTCATGCACTTTGACTGAGAACGTCTCACCGTTGGAAATCATGCGCGCCACATTCCCCATGGGCTCGATGACTGGAGCACCCAAGCTCAGTGCCATGCGACACATTGCTGCGCTCGAAGAGTCAGGGCGCGGCATTTACAGTGGCACCATTGGCTATGTATCTCCTGATGGCGATTGGGACTTGAACGTGGTCATCAGGTCTTTGATGCATCGTGCCGATACAGGAAGGGTAGACGCCACGTTTGGAGGAGCCATCACCTTGCTTGCAAATGCAGAAAATGAATATCAGGAATGTCTCCTCAAAGCAGAGGCACTTCGCGAATGCATGGCGCGATGAAAGATCTGCAGCAACACGTTCAACGCTCGCTGTCAGACGCAGGGATTCCCGATCCTTCCAAGTTGATTGTGGCAGCAAGTGGTGGATGCGACTCAACGGTTTTGCTTCACCTTCTACTCAACTTGGGACACACTGTAGTTGTGGCTCATGTCGACCACGGCGCGCGCGGTGCTGAGAGTGATGGCGACCGTGAGGCTGTCGCCAATTGGGCGTCCCAACACCAATGCAAATTCGAATTGTTGGAGCTCGAAGCAAAGAAGCTCAAAGGCCTTCCGCAAGGATTTCAGGGAGAGGCGCGCAAGGCGCGACAGACTTGGTTTGAATCATTGTGTTCTCGGCACGATGCTGTAGCTGTCATTACGGGACATCATGCCGACGACCAGGCAGAGACGTATCTGCTTCATGCCATGCGCAGCGCTGATCCGTGGGCTGTGAAAGGCATGGCTTTGCGCGAGGGTCTCTACGTACGGCCCATGTTGGGGGTGCGGAAACGTGACCTGATTGCTTTGGCAACATCCATGAAATGGAGATGGCGTGAAGATTCGAGCAACAAATCCCCAACCTACCTGCGCAACCGCATTCGCCATGAGGTTTTGCCATTGATGGAAGAATTGAGACCTGGAACACTCGAGCATCTAATCGACCTGGCGACACGCGCGACGGAACTCAGCAATTTGGCGAATTCCGTGCTCCAACAAACCCGTCTCGAAGCCGAATCAGAACCCGGTCTCTGGAGCATCGAAGCGCTGAAAAGCCAAGCATGGGCGCGAGAGGCCTTTCTTCGGTCACTCTCTAAAGAAGGTTGGAGCCTAGGCAGTGCTCGACGAGCACTCGATCTCATCGAGAGTCAAGTGGGCAGTGTTGTGGAACAAGGAATCCATCGCATTGTCCGAGACCGAAATACACTTGTGGTTGAATCGAACAAAACAAGGCAGGCAACTCATCCCCTGACTCTACAGACGTGTGAGGAGAATGGAACAAAGAAAACGCCATTTGGAACCTGTCAATGGGAAACTGCAACTTGTCCAGAATCCACAAACGGTCTAGGTTTAAATCAATGTTGGCTTCCTTCAGCTTGGCTGCCCGTGACCATCCGTTCTTGGCAACATGGCGATCGCATCCAACCCCTTGGTATGGACGGCCAAACCAAAATCAGCGATGTTCTCACACAAGCCAAATTATCTCCTAGAATTCGTCCCAGTGCATTGGTTTTAGAACGAGAAAAAGACGGCAAAATCTTGTGGGTCGTTGGGCACAAAATTTCGGAGCACGCACGCCTCAATCCGGGAACTTATCAAGGGCAAGCAGGATTATCCATCTCATTTCATCCCGTCCCATGAACCTTCTTTCATACAGTTCCCCCAAAATTCTTGACGGAAAAGACAAAGAATTCGCAATCATCGTTTTTGTTGTGCTCGCAGGGATGTTCATTGCCAGCCTGATCTCCTGCAATCTCATTTTTCGCAAGTTCTTCATTTGGGATCTTGGTGGATTTGCATTTGAGCAAAGTGTAGGTCTTTTGCCCTATCCCCTGACGTTCCTAGTCACTGACGTGATCAGCGAAATCTATGGCAAAAAAAAGGCCAATCTCGTGGTTGTTTCAGGATTGTTTGCTTCCTTCTTTGTCCTCCTCATCGTGTCCGTCGCGGGCGCCGTAGAGGCGACCGTGTGGTCTCCCGTTTCTGATGTTGATTTTGACCATGTCTTTGGCCAAACAGCCGTTGCCGTAGGTGCGAGCATGGCCGCATACCTTTTGGCTCAGTTCATCGACGTCCGAATCTTTCACTTTTGGAAGCGCGTGACTGACGGGAAGCACCTCTGGTTGAGAAACAACTTGTCGACCATCCCTTCCCAGGTGGTGGACACCTCAGCAGTGCTTGTGTTGCTGTGCGCAGTGGGAGAACTTGGTTGGGATCGATTTGGGACGCTGCTTGTCAATGGCGTTCTCTTCAAATCTCTTGTTGCAGCTGCTGATACCCCCTTGATATACGTTTGTGCAGGGTGGATGAGGCGAAGATTTGATCTCTTGGAAGGTCAGGAGATTGAATTCTAAGGCCGTTGGCTGCTGAGGATTTTGCGGATTTGGGCAGGCACTCGATTCGCCATCATTCTTCCCGCGGTATCTTAGCGAGATACTGACACTGACATGCGCCATTGCAACTCAATCGTTTCCGTGTTGAAGACCGGTTTGAACATGGCCAAGCTTGGGCTGGCCTCATTGCTTTTTGCACTGATTGTCGCACCTGCTTGCGCTCAGATCGAAGATCCTGTCGACTGGGATTTTGGACTCTACCCGAGCGAACAACAAGGCCTTCACGACCTAGTCATACACGCCGAAGTAGACACGTGCTGGCATATTTACAGCCAAGACAACAATCCTGATGACGGCCCTGTACCTACGGAATTTGGCTTTGAATGGCCAACGGGGCTCATCCCTCAAGGTTCTGTGCAGGAGTGCACACCCATAGAGGAGTATGACCCCAACTTCATGTTGGATCTCAAGTTTTTTGAAGAGCACGTCTATTGGAGGCAAACCGTCGATCTGAGTGAAGTAGAAAAAGATGCTGTGATTCAAGGCTACGTGTATTTCATGGTCTGCGATGAACGCATGTGCCTTCCTCCCGAGGAAGTCCCCATTGAAGTTAAAATCAGCGACATCCGTAGTGAAGACAACCGCCCCGAATACTGCGCGCCTCCCCAAGAATGGTGTGACCATGGAGAATCGGCTCATGCAGGAGACGCTCATCTAGGGGAGCAAGGTGGCCTTTTCAGCGACAAAGATTCCTCTGACAAGGGCACTGACTCCTCTGAAAAAAAGGAGACTTCCGAAGACAGTCTGCTTTGGACCTTCCTCCTCGGATTTGGCCTAGGCTTGGCCGCATTGCTCACGCCTTGCGTATTTCCTATGATTCCGATGACAGTAAGCTTCTTCACCAAGCAGTCCAAAACGCGAACAGAGGGGATTCGAAACGCCCTCACTTACGGGTTTTTTATCATCTTCATTTACACAGCACTCGGTCTGGCGCTGACGGCTTTTTTTGGGGTCGACATACTCAATGTCATTTCCACGGACCCCATCTTCAATGTGTTTTTGTTCCTGTTGCTTTTGGTCTTTGGTGCAAGCTTCCTAGGTGCCTTTGAAATTCAATTGCCTTCAAGTTGGGCCAACAAAGCTGATGCTGCA
Source organism: Flavobacteriales bacterium UBA1112 (assembly GCA_002313415.1). Lineage (GTDB taxonomy): Bacteria > Bacteroidota > Bacteroidia > Flavobacteriales_D > Sanyastnellaceae > UBA11663. Next base: position 6,252 of record DCBH01000076.1, on the reverse strand, counting down.
TCGAATCGAGGTGGAATCATCGGCATTTTCTTTATGGCGGCCACACTTGCGATTGTTTCCTTCTCATGCACAGGACCGCTGGTTGGTTCAGCATTGGCGGGAGCTGCCACGGGGTCATTTGCTGCACCCACAGCGGTCATGCTTGGATTTTCTTCAGCCTTGGCACTGCCTTTTGGTCTGTTTTCGGCATTTCCTGGATGGTTGAACAGTCTTCCCCAAAGTGGCGGTTGGCTCAACAGCGTCAAGGTGGTTTTGGGGCTTTTGGAGATTGGCTTTGCATTCAAATTTTTGAGCAACGCAGACCTCGTCCTGCAACTTGGATTGTTGCAACGTGAGCTTTTTATTGCCATTTGGATTGCTGTGAGTTTGACCATTGCCTTTTATCTCTTCGGTTGGTTCACCTTGCCTCACGACAGCAAGGTTGAGCGCATCGGGGTGTTCCGATTCTCATTGGGTATGGTGTTTATGATGCTCGGCATTTACCTCGTCCCCGGCATGTGGGGTGCCCCCGTCAATCTCATCAGTGGGTTCCCTCCTCCAATTTTTTACAGTGAGTGGAATCAAGGCAGTCAAGGCGACGGTCATGGCGGTCACGTCGAAGCCCGATTCGATGACTACGACAAAGGACTGGCTGCCGCTAAAGAAGAAGGAAAACCGATGCTGCTCGACTTCACTGGTTGGGCCTGCGTGAACTGTCGCAAAATGGAGGAGCAAGTTTGGTCCAATCCGAAAGTGGCAGAAATCCTGACGCAAGATGTGGTTCTTGTTTCACTCTACGTTGATGACCGTAAATCCCTGCCGGAATCTGAGCACAGAGTCGAGGAATACGGGGGGAAGGATTTTCGAATCAAGACCATTGGCAACAAGTGGTCGTACCTCCAAGCGTCGCGTTTTGACCGCAATGCACAGCCCTTTTATGTGATGATTGATCACGACGGACAAAACATCGGAGGCAATGCCGGTTATGATCCGGATGCAGATGTCTTCATTGATTTCCTTCAAGACGGTTTGGCTGAGTTCAACCGTTGATTGGGGAAGGCCGAACACAAATCGCGCTTTCTTCGAGAAGCACATTGCAAGGAGTTTTGACTCATGAACACCATATTTGAAAGAATGAAACTTCGGGACCATTTTGAAGAAGGAGCCAAATTGGCTGGTGCTGTCCTGCATGATGACGTCTTCATGGCTGCAATGGAGGATGGGGCAAGCCTGTTGCTGGAGACCCTCAACTCAGGCCATAAAGTCCTGTCGTGCGGGAATGGGGGATCCATGTGTGACGCCATGCACTTTGCCGAAGAATTAAGCGGGCGATATCGGGAAAACCGCAGGCCCCTTGCAGCTCTCGCCTTGTCAGACCCAGCCGCCATGACGTGCATTGGCAATGATTTCGGTTTTGATCATGTATTTGCTCGTCAAACCGAGGCCCTCGGGCAATCCGGTGATTTGCTCCTCGCCATCAGCACAAGTGGCAACTCGGCCAATGTTTTGGCGGCTGCGAAACAAGCCAAAATGATGAACATGAATGTCCTGGCCTTGACGGGAAATGGTGGAGGTTCACTTTCTGAGGTCTCCGATGTCAATGTCTGCGTTCCTTGGTCGGGCTTTGCCGACCGCATTCAGGAAGTCCACATTCGATGCATCCACGCATGGATCGATGCGGTGGAGCAAGATTTGAGCTGATTTCATGGTCGTACATACCTGGGGCTTCGTTCCATCGAAGCCTGACTCGCCATGGATTAAGGTCGAATTACGTGCTGAATCAGGAGCTGTGTTGCGTGTGTCGGGCATCCCCTATGCCGCAGCCTTGGCCAGCCTGGCGCGCATTCGTTCCGCGCTGCAAAGCATGAATGTTCGATGGCCCGGAAAGTCGCTCACCTTGCACGTTCACCCGGCCCTTCGAACTTCAGAAATGACAGGTCTCGATGTCCCCGTCGCACTGGCAATCATGGCGATTCAAGGAAAGTTCCTCCCAGAGAAGCTGTCAAGGTTGGTGTCGCACGGGATGTTGGGGTTGGATGGCGAAACGAGCAATCCCGAGCCACTTTCCACTCATTGCAGCAACCGTTCATTGCCGCCATCCCTGATCGTGAGGGCCATTGGATCTCGAGAGTCTTTCCCCAATGTCACCAATTTACCTGTGCAGGAATGCCATCACCTTTCGCAGATTGTTGCTGCGCTAAACCGCCCATTCATTGAGCACAACCTTTCGCAATCGGAAAAAGCAGAATCCGAAGAAGTGATGCATGAATGGGGCACGATCAAAGGTGAAGGAAAAGCCAAAATGTGGTTGTGCATCGGGGCCAAGTTGCGCTTGCACACCATCCTAGCTGGCCCCCCAGGGATGGGAAAATCAAGCCTTGTACGCGCAGCTCACGCTTTGCTCCCACACAACGGAGGCAACCCCGCGCCCTTCTTGGCACCACATCCCTCAGGAGGGGTTGCTGGTCTACTTGGGTCATGGAGACGAGGTCAACCCGTCAGTGGTGCTTGGGCATTGGCCAATCAAGGATTGTTGTTCTTGGATGAGTTTCCCGAATGGCCAAGGCCTGCTCGGGAGTCGCTTCGCCACATCATAGATACTGACTCACTTTACTTGCACCGGGCCGAGGGATCTGCATCGTGGACTTCACATGCATGGCTTGTCGCCGCCATGAATTTATGTTCATGCGGACACCATCCTGAGCGATGCACGTGCGATCCATCTGAACGCCGCCGCTACCGGCGAAAACTTAGCGCACCCCTTCTTGAGCGATTTCCAATCCAACTGGATGTGGGTGGCCACGACGAAACCGAATGCCAAAAATCATGGTCAGAATGCATCGTTTGGGTCCAAGACAAACAAGAAGAAGCTCGCCCAAAGTGGCAGCCTGACACTCAACGCCTTGCGCAGGCCATTTTCAAGAAAGACCATTCCAGCAAACGACAACAACGCCATCTGAGAATACTTGCTGAAGCTCACGCACAATGGGAAAATGAATTGAACATACGGCCCTGTGACGTCAGCGCCGCATTTGACGTCATGTGGATGAATAGGCAAGGCTGGTGGCGCCTTCATTGATCACGAAATACAAGGCGTATTTTTGCCAAATGGCCACAATTCTCTCTGCCCGCGGATACACCCCATCTCTTGATTCAAGCGTTTGGCTTGCACCCAATGCCACGATTGTCGGCCAGGTTGAAATGGGCCCTGAAAGTACGGTTTGGTTTTCCGCGATTGTACGGGGCGATGTCGCTCGCATTGATGTCGGACGTCGAGTCAACATTCAAGATGGCGCTGTAGTGCACGGGACATTCGGCCACAGTCATACCATTCTTGAGGACAACGTCAGCGTTGGACACAACGCAATCGTTCATGGCGCTCATGTCAAAGAGGGTGCTCTGATTGGCATGGGAGCAATTGTTATGGACAAGGTCACGGTTGGCGAAGGTGCGGTGGTTGCTGCTGGCGCAATTGTTTTGGCTGGCACTGAAATCAAGAAGGACGAGCTTTGGGCGGGTGTTCCCGCAAAATGTTGTGGGCGAGTCAGAGACTCCCTTCGAGATCAACTCAGCCAGACCTCAGCTCGGTATGTCCAATATGCAAGCTGGTACCAAGAGAAGTCCGCTTCTGTTGAGGAGTAAGCAGGATGAATCAGTCATTGAATCTCCGACCATGGCACCTCAAAAAGATCGACAGAGGTTCCCAATATATGCGCCGCGCCGTCCGCAAAAGCTTGAGTCCAATCCGTGACTTCGAATCGGTCGGATTGCGTCTTGGCTGAAGCCCTTGCACCACGTTCAGACAAGACCTTCGCCGCGCGCTCAGACACAATGGCCGGGGTATCCACAACAACAACTTGACTTGGGAGCTGCGCGCAAATTTCATCCTTCACCAAAGGGTAATGCGTACACGCTAGCAACATGGCATCCTTCTCAGCAGCCCATCCGTCGGCGAAATATGCCTCAACCACCGCCTTAGAAATTGTCCCGTTGTGAAAACCCTCTTCAATGGCACTCGCCAACAAAGGCGTAGCGAGGGATGTCACCTTCCCCCCTTTCGCGGAGAAAAGGCGGTCATACAAGCCACTTTGAACTGTGGCTCGTGTCCCAATCAGAGCAAATTCACCGCAAGGATTGTGTGAAACCGCCCAATCGACTACTGGGCTTACAACATCAATGACAGGAACCTCTGGACCTGCCACGGCACGCACTTCATCCAATGCATTGCTCGACGCTGAGTTGCATGCCACAACCACCGCTTTACAACCCAAATCCATCAAACGCTTGGTAATGCCGACTGCATACTCCTTCAAGCGTTCCGGACTCTTGTCTCCGTATGGCATGTGGGCTGTATCGCCCAAGTAGCACAATGACTCCTGAGGCAGCCGTTGCATCAAGGCCTTGGCGATGGTCAATCCCCCAATGCCCGAATCAAACATGCCGATGGGCGCGTTGTTGCTCATGGCACTTCGAACCGCACACTCACATGCCCAACTTGGTCTTCACCAAGTCGGTCACATCGTCACCGCCATTGTACAGGGTCACTCCTGTGCTCGTATCAAATATGTACGTGAACCCTTGCTCCCGCCCAACCGCTTCAATGGCGTTTCTCACTCGTTCAATCATGGGTGCAAGCAACTGCTGCTCCATTTGCGAAAGGTCGTTTTGGATGGTCACTCCAAACTCCTGCAGCCCTGCGTCCAACTGTTGCAGTTCGCGTTGTTTTTGCTGAAGGATGGCGTCGGGCCAGGTGGCTTCTTTGGCTTGGTAATCGGCAAACTTAGTCTCAAGTTCCGCCTGCATACGTGACACTTCTGCCTCATATTCTGCCGCCGCGGCTTCAATCGAGGCCTGAGCATCTGCACGCTCAGGTAAGGTCATCAAAATCTCTTGAGCGTCTAAGTGACCGAATTTTTGAGCCACGCCATCGGACATGCCGAGGATGGCCATTAAGGTGAAAAGGAGGAAGTGTTTCATGAAATTCTTTTTCTGTTCATTGTTGATGACGAAAGTCCCACATTCATGTGTCTTTCAATGGTGTTGATTTAATTTTTGCTGCCCGGCCTCGTTACCGTGTTGCCTCGTCCCCCTGTCGCGCTATTCATTCGGTCTCGGGCGTTGTTTTTGGCCCCGTTGACAGCGTCACGACCTCGGTCCATCATGCTTCCTCCGCCCTTGTCATCCTCACCCGCTTTGCCACCTTCAGGTTCAATGGTTTCGCCCGGCACGTAGCCGAGCTTTTTGATCAGGCGATCAGAGATGTCGTATTTGGGATTGGTATAAAGCATGTTGCTCTGGTTGCTCTTGTCAAAAATGACCATGTATCCACTGCCTGAGGCAATGTCCTTAAGAGACTCAAAAATCTGCTGTTGGATCGGCTCTATCAACTCCTGGCGTTTTTGAAACAACTCCCCGTCGACACCAAATTTTTGCTTCTGCATTTCCTTGCCTTCAGAGCGCTTCTTGGCGATTTCATCCTCCCGTTTGACGCGCATCTCAGCCGTCAGCAATACCCGTTCTGCCCGATAAGCCACTTCGAGGCGATCGGCCGCTTCGAGTTTGGCCTCCACATCAGCTTGCCATTGGATGGCGTAATTGTTCAAATCTGTTTGTGCTGTTGCATATTCAGGCATATGCAGCAAGACATACTCGGAATCGATGTAAGCAAACTTTTGTGCCTGCAGTGATGTGGCCAAACCAAAAAACGCGACAGCGACGGTTACATGTTTTACAGCGCGCTTCAAAGAAGTTGAAAAGGGAGTCATGAGGTTGTCTTGTCAAATTTGGGGCCAAACTATGCTCGCGTCAAAGTTCGCCCATATTCATGCCAATCGAAAAATGGAATTGACTGCGGTCCATGCTGGGAATCGAGGGAACGTCATCCAAACGCCATCCGTAATCCAGTCCGAGAAGACCAAACATGGGAAGGAAAATTCGCATGCCCACACCTGCAGAGCGATAGACCTGGAATGGATTGAACGCGCGTGGATCCTCCCACGTATTTCCACCCTCCAAGAAAGCCAAAGTATAAATGGTGGCACTCGGATTCGTGCTCAGAGGGAATCGCAATTCCGCGCTGTATTTGGCGACCACAGGCGCTCCCGTATTCCGATTTGGAGATGTCAGACTCAAGTCGTCGTAGCCTCGGAGATTCAAGATTTCTCGACCGTCCAACACAAATCCGCTCAAAAAGACTCCCCCGAGATAAAAGCGCTCAAATGGACTCAATCCAGTAACGCGATTGTACGAGCCAATCATTCCAACTCCAGCAGC
>DCBH01000074.1:12334-31878 GCA_002313415.1 Flavobacteriales bacterium UBA1112 | reverse complement strand
TTAAACATCAAACTGACACAAGTGACATGGTTCTGACTCCCACTCGTTTTTGGCATGAAAATCGCCCTGTGGTGGTCGTGCTGAGGCATCACAATTCGAAAACACAACAACTGTAACATTTATGTCTGTAAACATTCGACCTCTGGCTGACCGGGTTCTTGTCGAACCTGCAGCTGCCGAAGAAACCACTGCAAGTGGCATTATTATTCCAGATTCCGCCAAGGAAAAGCCCCAAAAAGGCACTGTCATTGCGGTAGGACCAGGAAAAAAAGACGAGCCCACTACGGTGGAGGTAGGGGATACCGTGCTTTATGGGAAGTACTCAGGTACAGAACTCCAGCATGACGGTACCGACTACATGATCATGCGCGAGTCGGACATTCTCGCCATCCTCTGATTTCAATTAACCAAACAGAATAACCTAGATTCAAATGGCAAAAGACATCCAATTTGACAGCGACGCACGGACCAATTTAAAGGCCGGTGTAGACGCCTTGGCCAACGCCGTAAAAGTGACCTTAGGCCCCAAGGGTCGCAATGTGGTCATTGACCGCAAGTTTGGCGCCCCCTCCGTAACCAAGGACGGTGTGTCAGTGGCAAAAGAAATTGAACTTGAAGATCCCGTTGGAAACATGGGAGCTCAGATGGTCAAGGAAGTTGCTTCCAAGACTGCTGACGTGGCTGGAGACGGAACAACTACAGCCACGGTACTTGCGCAGGCTCTGGTGGCTGAGGGTCTCCGAAACGTCGCCGCTGGGGCCAACCCAATGGATTTGAAACGAGGAATGGACAAGGCGGCCGACGCCATTGTTGGAGGGCTGCGTGAAATCAGTCGTGAAGTGGGAAGTGACAACAGCAAAATCGAGCAAGTGGGCACCATTTCTGCCAACAACGACAAGACAATTGGTTCCTTGATTGCAGAAGCAATGAAGGTCGTTGGCAACGAAGGTGTGATCACTGTTGAAGAGGCGAAAGGCACTGAGACCGAGGTGAAGACGGTAGAGGGTATGCAGTTTGACCGCGGATATCTCTCACCTTATTTCGTGACGAATCCAGACAAGATGGAGGCTGAACTTGAGAATCCCTACATCTTGATTCACGACAAAAAAATCTCCAACATGAAGGACCTCCTTCCTGTTTTGGAGCAAACCGCCCAAGGTGGTCGCCCATTGTTGCTCATCGCAGAGGATGTGGATGGCGAGGCGCTGGCCACGCTGGTGGTCAATAAAATTCGTGGAGCTTTGAAGGTGGCGGCAGTGAAAGCCCCTGGATTTGGTGATCGCCGCAAAGCCATGCTTCAGGACATCGCCATTTTGACTGGTGGACAGGTGATTTCTGAAGAAACGGGTTTGAAGTTGGAAAATACAACAATCGCCGACCTCGGTACTGCGGAAAAAATCACCATTGACAAGGACAACACCACAGTCGTCAATGGTGCTGGTGAAAAAGCAGCCATCGAAGCGCGTGTTGGCCAAATCAAAGCTCAAATTGAAACCACGACCTCCGATTACGATCGTGAGAAGCTCCAAGAACGTCTTGCCAAATTGGCGGGAGGTGTGGCTGTTCTCTACGTCGGCGCTGCGACTGAAGTGGAAATGAAGGAGAAAAAAGACCGCGTTGACGATGCTTTGCATGCGACACGCGCAGCAGTGGAAGAAGGCATCGTGCCAGGTGGAGGTACAGCATACATTCGTGCGGCAGGTAAACTTGCTGATCTTGAAGGTGACAACGAGGACGAAACCACAGGCATTAAAATTGTTCTTCGGGCCATCGAAGAGCCGCTAAGACAAATTGTGGCCAATGCCGGAGGAGAGGGAGCCGTCGTAGCAAACAGTGTTCGCGAGGGAGAGGGCGACTTCGGTTACAATGCACGAACAGAGGTGTTTGAGAATCTGTTTGAAGCAGGTGTCATCGATCCAACCAAAGTCACTCGTGTGGCCTTGGAAAATGCCGTGTCGATTTCTGGAATGGTCCTGACCACAGAATGCGTCATCACAGACATTCCCGAAGAAACCCCTGCTCCTGCTGCACCTCCCATGGGTGGCGGAATGGGTGGCATGATGTGAGGCTTACTTCACTTCAATTCATACTCCGAGAAACCGCGCCCATTCAGGGCGCGGTTTTTTTGTGTGAGAGCCGGCGTCGGCGGTACCTTCGTATCATGTCAATCGTCATCCAGAATGTCAGCAAGGAGTTTGGCAACCAGCGGGCCTTGGGCGGTGTCACGCTCACCTTAAACCGAGGAGAGGTCGTGGGACTGTTGGGCCCAAATGGCGCCGGCAAGTCCACACTGATGCGGATCATCGCTGGATACTTGCCGCCAACTTCTGGCCACGTTGAAGTTTGCGGTTTTGATGTGATGGACGCCCCCCTTGAGGCCAAACGTCAAGTCGGATATTTGCCGGAGCGCAACCCCGTGTATGAAGACATGTATGTTCGGGAGTACCTGCAATTTGTTGCGGGCATTCATCGACTGAAATCAGCAAAAGAGAGGGTCTCAGAGGTCATCTTGGAGGTGGGTCTGAGCCCGGAGGTCCACAAACAGATTGGACAGCTGTCGAAGGGATATCGTCAACGTGTGGGGTTGGCTCAAGCATTGATTCACGACCCGGAAGTCCTCATTCTTGATGAACCCACCTCGGGACTGGACCCCAATCAACTTGTTGACATTCGCGCTTTGATCCGACGCTTGGGACAGGAGCGCACAGTGATTTTGTCAACACACATCATGCAAGAGGTAGAGGCCATGTGTGATCGTGTTGTTTTGATTCGCTTGGGCGACATCGTGGCCGATGCACCACTTTCTAAATTGGTTGCTTCGGAAGGTGGTCTTGAGGCCCAATTCAAAGCCCTCACCGCGTGAGTGAAGGTCGCGTGCTTCGAACCACGGGTTCATGGTACGACGTGATGAACTCCAACGGGGTCACAGTATCGTGCAAGCCGGCGGGCAAATTGCGACTCAAAGGGTATCGGTCGACCAATCCTGTGGCCGTGGGGGACATGGTGGATTTCGAGGTTGAGGAAGATGGAACAGGTGTCATTTCGAAGATTCATGGGCGCGCCAATTGCATCATTCGCAAATCCGTCAATCTATCTCACGAAAGTCACGTCGTTGCGGCCAATTTGGATCGGGCATTTCTCGTGATTACGATGGCCTCGCCAAGAACGAGTACAGGCTTCATGGATCGTTTTTTGGTGACTGCTGAGGCATATGGCATTCCCACAACGATTGTTTTGAATAAGGTGGATGCGCTTACCCCCGAGGCTCGCAGACAAGCCGAAGAATTGGCAAACATTTATCGTGAAGTCGGATATGAGTGGCTCGAGGTAAGTGCCTTAACAGGCTCAGGGTTGACTGATTTAAGAGCAGCGCTGGCCAAGGGCATTCACGTGCTTTCAGGCCATTCAGGTGTAGGCAAAAGCACCTTAATCAACCAACTCATTCCTGGTCTCACAATTAAAACTGCGAATGTGAGCGAATCTCACAACAAGGGAAGGCACACGACGACCTTTGCGGAAATGCACCGTCTTCCCGAGGGGGGGTTTTTGGTCGACACGCCTGGAATCAAGGGATTTGGTTTGATCACTTTGGAAAGAGAGACACTGAACCACCACTTTCCAGAGTTTTTTCGGCTTTTACCCAAGTGCAAATTTCACAATTGCTTGCATCACAGGGAACCAGGTTGTGCAGTGCAAGAGGCTGTGGACAATGGCAAGGTCTCACGCCTGCGTTACAAAAATTACCTCGAAATGCTCCATGAGTTTGACGAGGGCCCTTACCGGGAATCAACATATCGTTGATGGACAATTCACATCAAATCCGAGAACAGCGCAAGCCCGTCACGCGCAAGTGCTCTGAATTGTAGCGAATCCGTTCGCCTTGCATGTCAAGGACGTCGATGTTCATGCCTCGTAGAATGGCGTCTCCGGCGGCACAATCCCATTCCATGTAAGATCCTGTACGAGCATGCATTTCGGCATCTCCAGTCGCCAAAAGACAAAACTTCAATGCGCCGCTGACTGGTCTGGCCACGACATCGCTGGGATCGATGTGAGGCGGGACGAGATCAATCAGCTTGGCCTCTTCCAACCACGATGTAACCATTCGGTAGGGCCGCTGGATGGCGGAGGGATGGATTTGACGAATTGTGGAGCCGTCCAATGGTGCAATTTGAATGGGAACCTCAACTCCTCCCATGAACATCCGGTTGGCGAGGGGGTCGGCGACAACTCCGAAAATGGGTCCGGTTTGGTCGCACAAGGCAATGTTCACGGCAAAACCTGAGCGGCTTTTTAAAAACGACTCTGTCCCATCGAGCGGGTCTATCAACCAAAAACGCGTCCAATCTTTGCGGGTGGAGTAATGGGGTGCCGCAGCCTCTTCACTCAAGATAGGAATGTTTAAAGGCCCTAAAACATCCTGGATTACGCGCTGGGAGGCGAGGTCTGCGTTGCTTACAAGTGACCCATCCGCTTTTTTTGAGATGTCCAGATCTTGGTCGCTTTTCGGCAGAGTACTCAAAAGAACGCGTGCTGCAGAACCAGCGGCGTGAATCGCAGCTTTTTGTTCTCGAGATGTGGCTGAGGTCAAAGACATGTTGAGATTGTGAAAGGTAAGCTACATTTGCCCCGACGCAGGGGTGCCGAAAGGCTGAGATGATACCCTTCGAACCTGCCCGGATCATCCCGGGAAGGGAGCGAATACCCACATCTCGTGGGTTGAATTGGGGCCAAATTGGTGCCTCCTGTGTCACGTATAATTCAAATAACGATGACACAATCCACTCTCTTTTCGACGGGCGCGACTGGGATGTTGACCCTCGCACTTTCTTTCTTGACTCCTGCTTTTCAGGCACAACTTGACGTTGACACCCTTGAAGTGGCCACAGCAACGGTATCCGCCGTACAGGCAGGCGATCAGGACCCTTTTGCAGTGACCAACTTTCAGGCCGAAGACATCCAAAGTCAAGACGCCGCTCAAGATGTTCCTTTTTTGTTGCGTTTGACCCCGTCGGCCGTAGTTTCTTCTGATGCCGGTCATGGCATTGGCTACACCTCCCTTCGAATCAGAGGGGTTGACCAAAGCCGAATCAATGTCACCATCAATGGAGTGCCGTTGAACGATGCGGAATCGCAGGGAGTGTATTGGGTTGATTTGCCCGACTTGGGAAGCAGCATGACTGGTTTGCAGATTCAACGGGGAGTGGGTACAAGCACCAATGGTCCCGCCGCATTCGGTGCAACAGTGTCCGTAAATACTTTGGGAACACTGGCCAATCCGGGCATTCGCGCTGTTCTTGGTGGCGGCTCATTTGGGACACTGCGAAGGACACTGGCATGGAATACGGGGATGCTTCAAGATGGATGGTCTTTTGAGGGTCGGGCCTCACGCATTGCATCCGATGGATGGGTGGATCGCGCCACGAGCAATTTAAGTTCGTTGTACGGTCGTGTCGCCAAGCGTTGGAATTCAGGCCGTTTGTCATTTACGTCCATGTTGGGTCATGAGCGCACATTTCAGGCTTGGTATGGAGTTCCCAAGATTGCGGTTGATTCAGAGTCCACAGATGAAGATATTCTGAATTGGGCAGAGGGCTCCTACGAATACAATTACGGCGCAGACACCGTGCGTATCAATGATCTTCTCGATCGTCGTGCCCGGCACAATTATTACCGATACGAGAATGAGGTCGACAATTACAGTCAGAATCACTATCAGGTTCACCTCGATCAATCTTTCGGGAATTGGTCCTTGGGCGGTGTTTTCTATGCAACCTTGGGTGCGGGTTATTACGAGCAGTTCCGACGAGGGGATGAGTTGTCAAACTACGGACTTTCTCCGCTTGTTTTGGGCGATGACACAACATTGACCACGGATTTGGTACGTCGCCGTTGGTTGGACAACATTTTGACTGGTACTTCTTGGACAGTGAGCCAAACGTCGGGCTCCATCTCCCAAGTTTATGGTGTTTCGCGGTCGTTTTATTCGGGCGATCACTTCGGTGAGCTCATATGGATGGACTTCGCCTCAGGCGCGGAGCCGGGGGACGAATATTATCGTTCCTTGGGTGAGAAGACAGACATGAGTGCGTTCGGAAAGTGGTCGGGTCACATTTCAAAAATTCGGTGGCACGCGGAAGCGCAAATGCGACAAGTTCTGTATGAAACCACAGGCCGCGACAACGACTACAGCGAAATCGACATCAGAGATGACTTGACATTCTTCAACCCGAAGGGGGGCGTCACTTGGACTCCATCAGAAACGCTGCAGGGATTCCTTTCATTCGCCGTTGCCCACCGGGAGCCTGCGCGGTCAGATTATCTGGACTCTCCGCAGGATACGCCGTTGAAGCCAGAGCGTTTGTTGGATTTTGAAGCAGGGGCCAAAAAACGAGGGGATGGCTGGGCCTTTGGTGCCACGCTTTACAACATGCAGTATACCGACCAGCTCGTGGCCACCGGCCAATTGAATGATGTGGGCAATGTGGTCCGTGTGAATGTGAAAGACAGTTACCGCAGGGGAGTTGAGTTGGAAGCAGGAGTTCAGCTTACTCCTGCATTTCGCTTCGACGCCAACGCGACCTTTTCTCAAAACAAGATTGCCGAATTTGAAGAAACTGTGTATGACTACAGCGATGACTTCGAATACGAGAATCGAATCGTGCATGAAGACACGGACATCGCATTGTCTCCCAATGCTGTTGCGATGGGGATGTTGACATTTGAGGCTCCAGAGGATGGTGCTTTCGCAGGTTTGTCCTTCAGTTTAATAGGCAAGCACGTTGGACAGCAATTTCTTGACAACACCACCAACGACAACCGTTCCCTCGATGCCTACACCACGTTGGATGCGGTTGTGCGCGTCGAGAGAAGCCTCGCCACAGGACAAAATCTCACCCTGTCCGTATTCGGCAACAATTTGCTCGATGCGATGTACAGCGCCACAGGTTGGACCTACAGCTATCGCTTTGGAGGAGAGGAGTCCACAGTGACAGAAAATTACGTGTATCCACAGGCCGGTCGTCATGGATTTGTGACCATGGCTGTGGAGTTTTAATCGGCCCGCCGCAGGTTGTCGAGAAGGGTAGGTTCTTGTTCCACAGCTGAACCAATGACCGCGCATGTGGCCCCTGAGGCCCATGCCGTGTCGAGCTCTGTCTGGCATGTAAGTCCGCCTCCTACAATCAAGGGGACATCCACGGCGTCGCGGACAGCGCGAATGGTGCTTGCGGGAATGGGTTTGCCAGCCCCGCTTCCGGCGTCGAGATACAAGCAACGAAGTCCCAACATCACTCCTGCAAGTGCTGTCGCAACTGCGAGTTCAGGCTTGTTTGTGGGGATTGGAAGACTGTGCGACATGTATGCAGCGGCTGTGAGAGGCGGGTCGCCAATCAGCATGTAGCCAGTGGGTACGGTCTCGAGGTCAAGACGAGCGATGTGGGTCGCGGTTTCCACATGTCTGCCGATGAGCAAGTCTGGATTTCGACCTGAGATTAAGCTCAAAAAAAGCAAGGCATCGGCGCGTTCTGAAATTTGATTCGGAGCGCCTGGAAACAGCACGACAGGTTGAGATACCGAGCGCTTCAATTCATCGACCACCCTCTTTGTGCTGTTTTCCGTCACCAGGCTCCCGCCCACAAAAACGTCGGTGGCTTCGCTTGATTCAATGAGTTTGAGCAGTTGGCGCCAGGCCTTTCCTGAAGGAGCGTCTTGGGGGTCCACCAAGACGGCCAGGCGTTGTCGATCGTGCTTGGCATCAGCGGTGAGTGTTTCAAGCCAGTTGAATTGTTTTCTAGGTCTCATTGGAGGCCTTGAAGATAACGTTGCCAAGTTCCTCGACGGTGTCGGGGTGATGCATGATGTGGCCAGATTGGATGGTGAGGAAGTGAACATGGCTGCTGCTCATGCGTTGCCATGGCTTTGACCAAGCCCATGGGACGATGGTGTCTCGTGAACCAAATACTGCAATCACGTGCACCCCGCGTTCAGGGAGTTTGCACCAAGCCCGCTCGGTTCCAGTTCGGCTTGGCCAAAACAGGCGATGTGTTTCCCATGTTTGAATCACAAGCTGTCTCATGGCATGGTCCTTTGTATGCTGAAGTGCAAAACGTTTGAGATGAGTGGGGATGATTTTGAAGCGGTGGAGCCCGCGAATCAGACGTTGCGTCGCCTCACCATGGCGGTCCAGAAATGCCCAGCAGGCTCGGCCTAGTGCGGTCTCTGCGGCGAAACGATAAAGCATCGTTTTCTTAAAACCATCCGGAGCCAAAAGAATCATGCCATGATATGCCAAAGGGAAACGCTCAAACAACGTCAATGCGATTCTTCCACCCAAAGAGTAACCAAGCAGATGCTTCGGGATTTGTGAAAAACCAAGTTCTGCGAGCCAACCTTCGATAGCCTGATGGAATACACCTGGTTCGAGGACTGGGAATGAGTTAGAATGATCTGGAACAAGGCTGCCATTGTGATGTGAGAGTCCTATGGAAAGCATAGATGTGTTTGAGGGGTAGAGGGGCAAATGGTTCCCCATTTCCTCCATGGAGCGCCCAAATCCATGAAAAGCTATAACGATCCGCGTTGGGTTCTCGGCGAGAAACAATTTTCCGCGCCATGTCCAACCTTGGGAAAAAAAAGAGGTGCCTTGAGAGATTGCAGATGGTTCGGTCACGGCGCGAAGGTCGCATCGTGGGTTTCTTGTGGAAAACGACGAGGTGGAAAGTTGCGGAGTTGCCCCATGCCTTCCTGTAATTTTGCCGACGGCACACAACGTCAGGTCGCTTTGTTCTTGCCCGAATGTTCGAATCTGTTTCAGATGAAGACGCTCGGATAAAAAAAAAATGCCCAAAGACAGCAGCATCAAGTCGGTCCTCATCATCGGAAGTGGACCCATTGTCATTGGCCAAGCTTGTGAATTCGACTATTCTGGAAGCCAGGCATCCAGAAGCCTTCAAGAGGAAGGAATTGAAGTTACCCTCATCAATTCCAACCCTGCGACCATCATGACTGACCCAGTCATTGCAGACAATGTATACCTCGAGCCTCTTGAGCCGGAATCCATCATCTCCATCCTAGAAAAGCACCCCAACATCGATGCGGTGTTGCCTACGATGGGGGGGCAGACCGGACTAAACCTCGCGATTCAGTGCGAAGAAATGGGCATTTGGGAAGAGCACCAGGTGCGCATGATTGGCGTGGATACCAAGGCCATCGACATCACTGAAAATCGGGAGGCTTTCCGGAATTTGATGAGCGAGATTGACGTGCCGATGGCGCCTCAATCGACGGCCAAAAGCTTTTTAGAAGGAAAAGAAGTTGCCCAGCAATTTGGTTATCCGTTGTGCATTCGTGCATCCTACACCCTGGGAGGAGCAGGAGCAGCAGTGGTGTATGACAAGGATGCGTTCGAGGACAAGTTGCAACGCGGCCTCCATTTGAGTCCCATCCATGAGGTGATGATTGACAAGGCTTTGTTGGGTTGGAAGGAATTTGAGCTTGAGCTTCTTCGCGACTCAAATGACAACGTGACCATTGTTTGCTCCATTGAAAACTTTGATCCAATGGGCATTCATACAGGTGACAGCATCACGGTTGCGCCAGCCATGACGCTGAGCGATTCGACGTTCCAGAGGATGCGCGACATGGCCATTAAAATGATGCGCAGCATCGGAGATTTTGCTGGAGGATGCAATGTCCAATTCGCAGTATCACCTGATGAGAACGAGGACATTATCGCGATTGAGATCAATCCTCGAGTATCTCGTTCTTCGGCATTGGCGTCCAAAGCCACGGGATACCCCATCGCCAAGGTGGCGGCCAAATTGGCCATTGGATATCACCTCGACGAGCTCAAAAACCAAATCACGGGCAATACGTCAGCCATGTTCGAGCCTACCCTCGACTACGTGGTGGTGAAAATCCCACGCTGGAATTTCGACAAGTTTCCCGGATGTGACCGCGAGCTCGGATTGCAAATGAAAGCCGTGGGTGAGGTGATGGCCATAGGTCGATCTTTTCAAGAGGCACTTCAAAAAGCCTGTCAGTCACTGGAGCTGAAACGAAATGGGTTAGGCGCTGACGGACGTGAGATGCGCGAACAAGATGCCATCATGCAAAGTCTTCGTCGTGCCAGTTGGAACAGGTTGTTTCATGTTTACGACGCGTTCAAATTGGGCATCCCGTTTCGGAGCATTTTCGAGGCCACGAAAATTGATCCATGGTTCTTGCGCCAGATTGAAGAACTCGTGTTGTTTGAAAAAGAGTTGGCCAAGCATACCGTACAAGATTTGCCCACTGATGTGCTTCGCGAGGCGAAGAAGAAGGGGTATGCCGATCGACAGATTGCACACATCTTGAATTGCCTAGAGTCTGAGGTGCACACGCGCCGTCACGCTGAGGGAATCACTCGGGTTTATAAGCTCGTTGATACGTGTGCTGCAGAATTTCCAGCGCTGACTCCATATTACTACAGCACATTTGAGGAGGATGCCAACGAAAGTGTGGTCACGGAGAAAAAGAAAATCGTCGTTTTGGGTAGCGGTCCCAACCGCATTGGGCAAGGCATTGAATTTGATTACTGTTGCGTTCATGGCGTTCTCGCCGCCAAAGAATGCGGCTATGAGACCATCATGATCAACTGCAATCCAGAGACCGTGTCGACGGATTTTGATACAGCAGACAAACTCTATTTCGAGCCCGTGTTCTGGGAGCACATTTACGACATCATTTTGCACGAAAAGCCGGAAGGGGTCATCGTCCAGCTCGGAGGTCAAACCGCGCTTAAACTTGCCGAAAAGTTGGAGCGTTACGGCATCAAGATCATGGGGACCTCCTATGAAGCACTTGATTTGGCTGAAGATCGAGGCAGCTTCTCGACCTTGCTCAAGGACGAAGGCATTCCTTATCCCAAGTTTGGGGTGGTGGAAAGCGCAGACCAGGCAGTGGAACTTAGTCGTGAACTCGGATTCCCGCTGCTGGTTCGTCCTTCCTACGTCCTGGGAGGTCAGCGGATGAAGATTGTCATCAATGAACAAGATCTCGAGCACCACGTGGTTGACATTCTTCGAGATATGCCTGAAAACAAAATCTTGCTCGACCACTTCTTGGACGGTGCCATAGAGTGCGAGGCCGACGCCATCTGTGACGGTGATGAGGTCAGAATTGTGGGCATCATGCAACACATAGAGCCGGCTGGAATCCACTCCGGTGACAGCTATGCCGTGTTGCCTCCATACAATCTGGGCGACTTGGTCCTTCAACAAATCGAGGATTATACCAAGCGGATTGCATTGGCGCTGAGGACCGTGGGATTGATCAACATTCAGTTTGCCGTGAAAGATGATACGGTATACATCATCGAAGCCAACCCTCGCGCCTCAAGGACCGTTCCATTCATCGCGAAGAGCTATGGAGAGCCTTACGTCAATCATGCGGCCAAGGTGATGCTCGGTGCGGCCAAGTTGAAGGATCTCCCTCACAATCCACACATGGATGGTTACGCGGTAAAGATTCCTGTGTTCAGCTACTCCAAGTTTCCAAATGTGAAGAAGGAATTGGGTCCCGAAATGAAGTCGACTGGCGAGGCCATTCGTTTCATTCCGAACCTTCGAGATTCTTTTTTCAGAAAGGTTTACAGTGAGCGGAATTTGTACTTAAGCAAATAAGCCGACCTTCGTTAGATGCTTTTTGGACTGCTTCGTACTGTGGCTTACATCGTCGGTGTTTGGTTCATCTGGCGTTGGCTTGATGGTGTCTTTGGTGGCCATCGAAAGTCGAATCAACACTTTCGCCGCGCTCCAAGACGACCTGGGGACCAAGAGAGAAAACGACGTGCAAACGATGCAAAAGAAGGGGAGTACGTTGATTTCGAGGAAGTCCAAGATTGATTTTAAGTCTGACGAAGAAGGCGTGACCTCACTTTAACTTGCAAAACATGACCTCTTTCGATTTTCGTGCGATGCTCCCGGCAGCTTTGCCCCACTTGATTTCGGTTGTGGCGATGTTTTTTGCTGCGTCCATGTTGCTGTCTCCTGCAATGTTGAAAGACAAAAGACTGAATCAGGGAGACATACAGAACAACATCGGGATGTCGAAGGAGTCGAGAGACATCCAAAAACGGGATGGTCAGGTCCCGCATTGGACGGACAGCATGTTTGGAGGGATGCCGACCATTCAAATTACAGGAACAGACATTGAGACCGCACCGAAGTGGACTTGGATGGCCATTCGCAAAGCGATGCCGATTGAAGTGGGGACTGTGTTTGTGGCGATGATTTCGGCGTATGTACTTGGATTGTGTCTTGGGTTGTCACCGTGGTTGTCACTTTTGTTGGGACTGGGGTTTGGTCTGTCAAGTTTGAATGTGCTTTATCTCGCCGCAGGACATGCGACGAAGGTGAGGGCCATCGCCACCATGCCCGGCGTGTTGGCCGGTGTGGTTTTGGCATTTGAAGGGCGCATGTGGGCTGGAGCTGGTGTGGCTGCCTTGTTTGCAGCATTGCATTTGCAGGCAGACCACGTCCAAATGACCTACTACCTCCTCTTTTTACTTGCAGCCGTGAGTGTTGCGGTTTGGATTCGGGCTGCGGTCATTGGAGAACTGACTGCGATTTCGAGGACCACAGGCTTGCTTGCTCTTGCTGGGGTTTTGGCTGTTTTGCCTCAAACAGGTCAATTGGCCTTGACAGAACAGTATTCTGAGTTCACCACCCGTGGGAAAGCGAACTTGGGAAGCACTGAAACACAAAGCGAAACACTTCAAGATGGGCTAGATCGCGATTACATACTTGAATACAGCATGGCGAGAGGAGAGTGGTGGAGCATCGCAATACCAGACGTGAAGGGCGGAAACGACCAACTTTATTGGGGAGAACAACGATTCAGTGGAGGTGCATTTTACTTCGGTGCGTTGGCTTTTTCACTGTGCTTGACGTGGTTCTTGGTTGGTTCATCTTGGTTGCGATGGCCCTTGCTTGCCGTATCGATTCTGGCCGTTGTATTGTCGTGGCGTGATGCGACCGGTTTGACCTCATTTTTCTTGGACAGTGTGCCGCTCTTCAACAAATTCCGCGACACCAAAATGATGCTTGTTCTTGTGCAGATTGTAGTTCCCGTGGGTGCAGCCATGGCTCTGCACGAAATGAGTAGGCCAGACAATGCGAAGCATTGGAAGCGGTGGGCCTTTGGGTCAAGCGCAGCTGTAGTGGTCTTTCTCGCATTTTACGCAATGCCTGAAACGTGGTTTGACTTCACGTCGAGCATTCGCCCTGATTCAGCCTTGGAGCAACTTGGCAAACGCGTGGTCAACATGCGCATTGACATGTTTAGAGAGGACGTCCTGCGTGCCCTTGGTTTTGCGTTGGTGGGCTTGACAGCCACTTTGGCCTTGGTAAAGCAGTGGCTCAGGACAGAGTGGGTGGTGCTTGGGATGGCATTGATTGTTGCTCTCGACATGATGACGGTGAACGGTCGTTATCTCAGCGAGTCGAATTACGTATCGAACATGGACAAGCGCTTCCCCTTTGAGGCGACTGCTGCGGACCGTGCCATCCTGGCTCAAGAGCGGCAGGGAATTTCAGACTTTGATGCACAATGGAACGCGGCCCAAAAACGCTGGGCAGATCATTTAGATGCGAAGCTTACACGACGGTTCAGTCGGGTCATCGATGCTGCTGCGTTTGAGGTGTTGAATGCCAACAGTCATTATCGGGTGTTTGATTTGGCCAATCCATTCAACGATGCGCGAACTTCCTATTTCCACAAGTCAGTTGGAGGGTATCACGGGGCCAAACTGAGACGCTATCAAGAGTTCATCGAAAGGGTGTTGACTCCCGAACGCACTTCAATCATTCAGAACATCCAATCGGGAAACTTCAATCTCGAAGCTGATTTGGCACCTGGACTGTCTATGTTGAATACCAAGTATATCCTGCTTCCGGGTGCGGAGCAACCATTGCCTTTCCTTGGGGCGATGGGTCCAGCATGGTTTGTCGATGAGTTAAAATGGGTCGACACTTCAGAGCAGGAAATTGGAGCTGTTGCAGATTTGAATCCCAAACAATCCGCTGTGGTGCATCGAGAATTTGAATCCGTGTTAGGTGCCGTCGGTGCTCCAGGCAAGACGGAGGTGGCTTTGAAACAATATCATCCCGACGGTTCAACTTATGAGGTGTCTTCAGAAAAGGGCGGTCTCCTCGTGCTTAGTGAGGTGTACTATCCTTCTGGTTGGACTGCCACAGTGGATGGATCACCCGTTTCATTGGTGCGTGTCAATTCTTTGCTGACCGCACTGAAAGTTCCTGCCGGAAGCCACGAAGTTCAAATGGCCTTCAAGCCAGAAGGCTGGGGAACAGCCCAAGGATTGAGTCGTGCGGGGTCCTTACTTTGGGTGATGCTCCTTGCCCTATGCACGTGGATGCACCGTCGCGAATCGTGGATGTGATTGCATCGGCTTGAACATTGATTGCCCGAGGAGGTTAAGCCAACAGCATGATTCGCCTGACATTAAGCACCACTGAACGGATTTCTGGATTTACCGAGAAGCAATGGAAAGCCTGGGGCGAGTTTCTCGAGGGTTTTGAAGACTCCAGCATTCATCTCTCATCAGTTGCGGTTAGGGCTGGGTTAAAAAGTCCTGCACGAAAGATGTTGGCTGCAATGTGGGCTGATTCAGATGAGAAAATACATGGCGTTGCCGTGATGGAAGACAGCGAGGCGATCAGTCAGGGCGTGGATGATTTTTTGGAAGGCTCAGTGGGATTCAATTGGGCCAAACGCTGGCTGTATCGAAAGGGTGGTTTCCGATTTGGTGTTCGCGTCATTGGAACGCCCTTGGCAAGTGGTCCCCATGGTTACCGTTTTTCTGCCCAAGTCGATGAGGGCGCTTGTCTCCAATCCTTGCTTGCACTTCCTGCACTTGGTGATGCGGAGTCCGTTCCGCCCACATCGGTCGTCAAAGATGAGCCCTCAAATCATGCTTGGGCCAGTGGCCATAAGCTTTCGGGTAAATCACGTTGGGGATCGGATTGGGTGGATTTGGAGTTCGACCCTGTGATGAGGGTGTCACTTGTGGGCCGAGACAGCTGGGAGGATTATTTGGCTGACATGCGAACCAAATCGCGAACCAAAGTCAAACGCATCTTGAAATTGTCTGAGTTGCTGACCTTTTCGGTGTTGAGTCTTGAAGAGATTCACTCCATGGCGGATGACCTTCATGCGTTGTATTTGAAAGTCTTCGGCCGCGCGGCGTTTCGTATGGGGTGCTTGCATCCCGAGGATTTGATTGCCCTCAAAGAAGAAATGGGTGATTCATTTCAAGTGTGGGTTGCCAAATTGGATGAGGAGGTCATCGGCTTCCATTGCGGCA
The DNA here is from genome assembly GCA_002313415.1 of Flavobacteriales bacterium UBA1112. Lineage (GTDB taxonomy): Bacteria > Bacteroidota > Bacteroidia > Flavobacteriales_D > Sanyastnellaceae > UBA11663. The sequence goes on along the minus strand of DCBH01000074.1, from coordinate 16,514 downwards.
TGTGCGATGGGAATGAAGTCGAAGCTTTTTTCGTTGGATTCGACGGAAAACACAACAAGTCTCATGCATTGTATCAGCGAATGCTGGTGGAATTCATACGTTGGGGCATTGAGGAGGGGTGTGCCACAGTCAACCTTGGTCGGACTGCCCTTGACATCAAGGCATCGCTCGGCGCTGAGCCGAAGCGTCTCGTCCTAAGTGTCAAGATGCAAAACCCCGTCATCCACACCTTGGCGCGATGGGTTGGCAAAACCAGTACCCCCAAACAAGTTGCGCTGAAGCGCGCGTGGAAAGAAGAGTCTAAGGCGGCCCAGACGACATCTAAACCGTCACTCCATCATGAAGTCGTCACCGTCTCCACCTCGGGGGCTTCCTGAGCCCCTGCGATTGCGCTCGTCCATTTTCCCAAATTTGTACTGCAGAGTGACATAGACGTTTCGGCTCTCTCGCTGCCGCCATACCTCTTGTTGAAAATCGATGGTGCGCGTAGAGTAAGACCATCGCCGTGTGTTGAAAACGTCTTTGGCTTGCACTGTGATTTGCCAATGGTCTCCGGCCAAATCCCGGCTTGCTGCCAGATTCAGAGTTGCAAATCCGTTGAAACGCCCTTGCGGGTTGACCGCCGCACCTCGAATGAAACTGTTGGCTTGCAATTTCCAATCCTTACCCAAAGTCCAAGAGGCAAAGAAGCGGCTCGACCAGCTAAATCCTGAAGAACTGAAAGGAGATTCAAGGCGAGTTCCATCGTTGACGACGCGGTAGGCACTGGCTGTCCAATTCAATCGGCCGGTTTTCCCAAGAGGCATCATCAATGCCACTTCCAACCCTTCGTTGTGTTGCCGCCCGAGGTTTTGAAAGTTGGACAACAAAATCCCTGTGGCGGTATCTGCAGCGGTGAATCGACGAATCACATCTCGAGTGTCTTTGAAAAACAGGGATGATGTGATGCTTGTCTTGCCACGTCGCCATTGGTGTGCGACTTCGTAGCTGTTGGTGTATTCTGGGAGTAAAAATGGATTGCCACTTCGAATGTTACGCGGATCGGACATGTCCAAGTATGGATTCAATTGTCGACCGCGAGGACGGTTGACACGTCTGCTGTAACTCGCGCTCCACGTGTTTTCACCATCTGTTTCTATGAAGACATTTGCCGAGGGGTAGAGGCTGAAGTAATCGTTCTTGAACGGTTCAGATTGTAGGTTGCCTTCTCCTTCCAATCTGGCTGATGTGTATGCTTGCTCAGCGCGCAGACCTGCTTGAAAACCGACAAAGCCGATGGTCTGTCCTGCTGTGAGGTAGGCAGCATGAATTTGCTCGTCGTACACAAATGAGTAGTCCACAGTATCTAGACCTACAGGAATGTAGATGCCATCGGTGAGCAGGAGGCTGTCGGCCTCTGTGTAGTCAAACGAGGAATTGTCGTTGTTCAACGTGCTTTTGAGACCGACTTCGAGTTTGCCATTTTTACCCCAAGGCTGTTCGTAGTCAGTTTGCGCGAGCCACCTTTCGTTTCGCACATCTTGGGCATTGAATGTTTGAACGTCAGGCGTGGTTGTTCCATTGACAAGACTGACATCCACAAAATCGGTGTGTCCATCTTGCATGTTGTACGACCTTCGCAAATCCGCGGTCCACTTGTGGTCTCGCGAACCGAAAGTCCGTTCGAAACCAAAAAAGGTGTCGCCACCTCTGGAGTCACGTGTGCTCTCCTCCACCCGAAGCGCCGCCGTATTGAGCCCGTTGAAATCCCCACCGGTCCACTGTTCTGCTGTGAATGTAGAATCCCACCCGTCGCGGATTCCCACATTGCCGTTGACTCCTGCAAAGAGGGTCCAGTATTCGTTTGCACGCCAGTCAAATTTGAATGACCTTGACAAGCTTCCGCGGTGTGAATCCCCGGGACGATTGACAAAAGAGACAGATGTAGAATCACCCGACCAAAATTGGGTCCGATCGGTTTCTCCTGCCATAAAGCTGTATCGATCATTCCATCCCAAATTGATGCTGACAGAAATTGCGCTGTTCCGGTAGTTGATGCTCGCGTTTGCATCGTGGTTGTCGCCTGTTCCATACGTGGCCTGCAGTTGCCCACTCACTCCCTCAAGCCTGTTTTTCTTGAGAACGATGTTGAGAATGCCTGCGGTTCCATCCGGATCGAATCGAGCACTTGGATTGGTGATGAGTTCCACACGGTCAACTGCGCTGGCAGGTAGGGATTCGAGAAATGCTTCTCGTGCGCCTCCCGCCAGTCCAGAGGGTCGTCCGTCAATGAGAATTTGTACGCCTGAGGAACCTCGCAAAGTGATGTTTCCCTCGATGTCGACAGCCACAGAAGGAATGTTCTCGAGCAATTCCGTTGTGTTTCCGCCACGGTTGGTCAGATCATTGCCCACGTAAAATACTTTGCGATCGACTTTCATCTCCATCACTGAAGCTTGCTCCACAACCACGGCCTCATCAATGGCTGTGATGTCTGTCTCGAGGAAGACGTCACCCAATTGCCACTTGAGTGTTTCGGGTTTGCGAGGAAGGAATGAATGCGGTTCACTGCGGTAGGTTTTGTATCCCGGGAAACGCACCTCGAGAACATAACGTCCCACCTCAATCTCCCGAAGGTCAAAGGATCCGTCATCATCAGTCAAAGTACCCTCCACCACAGAGCTGTCCCGTAGGCTGGTGAGTACAACTGAAGCGAAGGGGAGGGCTGCGCTCGAAGAGGCATCTATGACCTTGCCCAAAGCTAGCCCTATTTTGGGTTTGGGACCCTGCGGACCTCCCGGTCTACCTTTTCCTCCTCCAGGTCTCCCTGTTTGTCCTTGAACGGACAAAGTTGACGCAAGGACCAAAGTCACGACCACATTTGCGCGGAAGAATGGCAATAGGAGTTGTGTCATCGACAGGGGAAGTCTGGGCAAGACCGTTGTTTAAAACCTTTGGTGAGACAGGGACGCATCAAAGGTAGTCCATACGTTGGCCCTTGTATCTTCACACCATGCGTGAAATCGCCCACATTCCGCATCCGTTGATGCGTATTACCGTGCATTCTTACAACGGTCAGTTCAGGCTGCGATATGAGCTCGACCGCTACGAGCAGTCTTTTAAGTATGCCGAATCAGACTACACCTTGCAGGAGATTGAGGCGTTTGGATTCGAGTTGTCGGAAGGTGTTTTGATGCGGTTTGTCGACATGCGCACCCAATACCTCGAACATTTGCCTTCGACATGAAACATGTAACTCCTTCTGTTTTTTGGCCTGTTGTCGGTGTGGGATTCGCTTGGCTGATTGCGCTGACATGGACCTCGATTGGTGACACGTCAACAGCTGCAGCGCGCTCAGCTGCTGGAGTTGGTCCTGTTGTGGCTTTTGTCCATGGTGACAGTTTGCAGCGTGGCATGGCGCTTGTGCAAACCATGCAGGCCAACTTTGAAATGCAAATGGATGCACGTGAAAAGCAGTTGCAAGAGGATGCACTTCCCCTTCAAGAAGAGGCGCAAGAATTGCTTTCTTACGCCAACAGTGGTCAAGCGTCCGAGGACGAATTGGGCATTGCTCAGCGTCGCGTCATGGAGTTGGAGGAGGAATTGAGGGCACTGCAACGAGCTGCTGAGCAAGACATGCTTGTCGCAGAACAGAACATGCAAGCAGTCATCGCCCAAGCGCTTCGAAGTCATTTGGAGGACCACGCGCGTGAGGAGGGCATCGATTACGTGTTGAATTGGGGCCTCAGTGGGGAAGGTGTGCTTTACGGTTCAGAGCCATGGGACATCACCTCTGAGGTGTTGAATCGAGTCAATGAATCTCATCACGCGCCCATTCAATCGCATTTGGAAGCAGAGGGAAACTCCACGGACCAATGACCATTTCGCACCGAAAAAAGCAGGAGCACATTGTCGATTATGTCTTGTACTGCCTTCAAATGGAAGATCTTGTGCGCGCAGCGCAATTTCAACCTCAAATTATCCAGAAGTGGTCAGAGCAACAAGCAGAAATGGAGGGCACAGATCCTGAAGAGGAGGGAAAATGGCTGTTGAACATGGCACATTCGATGCGGAACAACAGTGCCATGGAGCATGGTCATTCTTCATTGGTTCAAGAAACATTGATGGAGTTGGCTCACCTGCATGAGTTGCTTTTGGCATCCAAAGTGGATGCAGCTTACAAGTCCGCTTTTGAGGCTGC
>DCBH01000074.1:5577-11954 GCA_002313415.1 Flavobacteriales bacterium UBA1112 | reverse complement strand
GTAGAGCAATTGGCCATTGGATTGTACGGCTGGTTGGTCCTACGTATGAAAAAGGAGAAGATCAGTGCGGAGACAGAAGCGGCGATGGTGGGGCTCAGGAATTGGGCCAACGCCTTGGCCAAGGGGCATCTGAAAGTGTATTACGGCAAGTGATCTTCAGTTGAGATAAGTGGCCTCAGCCGTCCCCCTTGCCTTGTTCACAACTCTGTCGTTGCCCCGTCACATGCGGCCTTCGAATGGGGAATTTGCAATATGCCCACTTCCCATCTTTGGAAGCCAGAATTGCTAAACATTGCTGTTGAATCGGATCGGATTCGATTGAGCTCTTTGCGTGAATCAGGGAGCATCCTCGAAGAGTACGACACCCTCGACTCACAAGTAGCAGAATGGGCGATTTGCAATACCCCTTCGGCCAAACACGATCCGTCCCTTCTAGCATCCACGCTGGGGACACTCATGGCAGGAAAGGACTGGGAGAGCTTCGGAATCTGGGCATTTTACCCTTGGTCGGGACGGTTGATCCATGTCTTGCCTGAAGACGCATTCATCGAGGTTCGAACCAATCGCAATCGGGACAAAATCACACGAGAAGAGACCTCTACGTTGCGGTCAAAAACTGTAGGAATTGTGGGATTGAGCGTGGGACAGAGCACGGCCATTGCTCTTGCCATGGAACGCGGATGCGGTCGACTGAAGATGGCAGATTTTGATGTGGTCGAACTGTCCAACCTCAATCGCATTCGATGCGGTCTTCATGAATTGGAATTGCCAAAATGGGTTGTGGCAGCGCGGGCCATTGCAGAGTTCGACCCCTATCTTGAAATTGACATTTACGAGGAAGGCATCCACAAAGACAACATCACCTCTTTTGTGAATGGATGCGACGTCGTTGTCGATGCATGTGATTCTCTATCCATCAAAGCGCTTCTTCGCTTGGAAGCAGGCAGATACGGATGTCCGTTGGTGATGGAGACCAACGACCGCGGAATGCTGGACATTGAGCGCTACGACGATTCCAATCGCAGAGGCTATGTACACGGCCGCATTGATGAGGAGACCATGTCAGAATTTGCTCAAATGACCGATTGGACCCCGGAGGCGCTCGATGCTTTTGTAGATGTGGCCAATGCCTCGGATCGCGGTCGTGAAAGTTTGCCCAAAGTGGGGAGTGAACTTGTCAGTTGGCCTCAAACCTACACCGGAGTGGCCTCGGGAGGAGCCCACGCGGCAGAAGCCTGTCGACGACTTGCATTGGGCGAGAATCTTCCCGACACCCGGATTATCATGGACTTGCATGAGCAGCTCACCGACACGGCCTTCCGTTGAGCGCATCCGCCGCGCGACCCTGGTGGACGAGGCAATCGTTCTCATGGCTCGTGCGTCTCATGACCAAAAGCTGTGCGAAAAACTTCTTGCTGGACACAAACGTGTGCTTGAGGCCTATGGCATCAAGAATTTATCTTCATTTCGAACAGACTGGTTTCGAAGAGACGACGTATGGATCATCGCCGTGCTGACCCCAGATGGCGAGCGCGTGCTTGCTGGTGCTCGGTTGCACCCGGGGATGGTCGCCAACGATTTTCCTTTGCATCAGGCTGTGGGCCATGTCGACAGCGAGGTAGGAACTTTTTTGGAAAAGATCATTCCTGAAAAAGCATACGAACTGAACGCCCTTTGGAATTCGATTGAATTGGCAGGCATGGGGCTGGGATCGGAATTTTTGATTCAAGTCGCCATGGCGGCGATGCCACTTTTGGATGCCAAACATCTGATCGCACTGACCTCCCCAGTGACCCGAAGATGGCGTGCCAAGCACGGCTGGAAGTTGCGCGGCGACCTTGGCAAGCAGGGGTATTTCATCTATCCCAAAAGCTCTTTACGGGCAACCATTGAACATTACATCCATCCAAACTACGATGGGGATGTTGATCCGGAAGTGCATCAGTTGATGAGCTCCATACGAGAGCGTCCCGAGGACGTTACAACACATGTGCATGGTCCCAAGGGAAGATTGACCATTCGATTGAACCTGACCATTTGATGATGCGTTGGGGGGAATGGGGGCGCATGATTTTACCCGTGATTTTCATGGTGATGTCGGTTGCATTTTCCCAGGAGACCCTGGCGCAATTTTCCGGATCACCGGACCGCTATGTCGGTGACATTGCCGCCATACTTGAAGGGGATTGGGATGACAATCCATCGATAAATCGCCTTCAAAGTGCTCCAAAAAGATCGGTCGAAGAGAAGGTGCTTGATTTTGGCAACGACGGCAAATGGCATTGGATTGAATTGAGGGGATTGATGTCCTTGTTTGGGACTCAGTATTTGGAAGTGGCCACTTCTCAAATCGACAGCATTTCATTCCTTTCCACTTGCGATGGGAAAATCAAAGATGGTCCTTGGCACTTAAATGGATTGACATCGAGGGGAGGATCTGATGTGAATCAACACCCCTTGGCTGAGGGACATTATCCTAGATTTCCGTTGGGTGGCGCAGAGCATTGCGATGAAGATGTCATCTACATGGGAGTCAAGTCAGGGAAGAAAATTTCCCTGCCTCTCCGGGTCGCTAGCTTAGAAAAACTCAGAGAGTGGAGCTTCAGACGGGACGTATTTTTTAGTTTTTATGCAGGCATCATGTTGGTGATGCTCCTGTACAATTTGGTGTTGTATTTCACGGTGGAGGATCGGTCTTACTTGCTCTACGTTTTGTTTCTCATTGGCGTGGCACTTTCCCAATTGTTCTTGGCCGGATATCAAGGGGTATTGCCGGGATGGGACGGAACATCATGGCTTGGAATTCGTTCGGTACATCTGGTCGGTATTTTCTCAGGAGTGACAACGATTTTATTTGTGAATCGATTCTTGGATTTGGCGCGAAAGGGTCCGCGATACTATCGGGTTTTCCTTCTCCTGATGTCTTTTTACAGCGTTGCATTGCTGTTCTTGTTCATTGGGAAATTGAATTGGGCTTTTCAAACCATCAATTTTGTGGCGATGGCAGCGGTGCTTGTGGTTCCTGCCTCCATCCATGTTTGGAAGCAAGGTCAGCGATCGGCGTTGTACCTGCTCATTGCCTTTTCCTTTTTTTTGATGACCGTTGTGATGTTTGCGGCGAGCCAATTTTCAGGGAGTCCATTCCCTTTTGTGCCGCAAAGAGTGACCAACTTTGCGATGCCAGTTGGGAGCATTGTTGAAGTTGTACTTCTGTCCCTGGCTTTGGCTGACCGAATCAATCAATTCAAACGAGAATCTGCCAAAGCGCGCGAAGAGCAACTTCGGGTCAGTCAATTGAACGAGAAAATCACGAAAGAACAAAATGAAGATCTCGAACGAAACGTGCGTCAACGGACTGAAGAACTCGAAGAACGCAACGACCGCCTTCGTGCCACACTTGAGGAACTTAAGATGGCCCAAGACCAATTGGTGCAATCTGAGAAATTGGCAAGCATAGGTCAACTTACCGCGGGAATTGCCCACGAATTGAACAATCCCATCAATTTTGTGAGTTCCAGTGCGCAATCCCTTCGCCGTGATTTTGATGACGTCACAGAAATCCTGCGCGCTCTTGTATCTATAGAATCGGATGATGACCAGCTGCATGAGCAGGTGCGATCACTTCAAGATCGCATGAAACAGCTGGACATGGCCTTCACCATGAAAGAAATTGATGAACTCTTGACGGGCATCGATGATGGGACATCTCGAACGTCAGAAATAGTCAAAGGCCTGCGGATATTCAGCCGCATGGATGGCGATGCCTTCGTCGAGGCCAATTTGAACGACCTGTTGGGGTCGACGTTGGTCATTTTACGCTCCTCACTCAAAGACGAGGTTGAGCTTGCAGTCGACTTGGCATCCAATGTGCCAACGTTGTCCTGCCAGCCCGGCAAATTGAATCAGGTCTTCATGAACCTCATCACCAATGCAGCCCAAGCTACGGGAAAGACAGACTTGCCGCCTGAGGAGCGCGTGGTACGCATTCGAACTCGCGTTTTGCAACAAAACGACCAAAGTTCAATTCAAGTGGCCATCGAAGACAACGGCATAGGAATGAGCGATTCCGTACAATCTCAAATTTTTGACCCATTCTTTACGACCAAGGAGGTCGGAGAAGGAACTGGATTGGGGTTGAGCATCGTGAAGGGCATTTTGGATGACCATCACGCGTCGCTTGAAGTCCAATCTGCACCAAATCAAGGTTCAACATTTCTCATCACTTTCCCATTATGATTCACGTCCTTTACCTCGACGATGAGGAGCACAATTTAACGGCCTTTCGAGCCGCATTTCGTCGCGATTTTCATGTGCATGTGACTACTGTGCCGAGCGAGGCTGTTCGCATGTTGGAGGAATTCCCGATTGAGGTGGTGATTTCAGATCAAAAAATGCCAGACATCAGCGGGGTTGAGTTTTTCGAGATGATCATGGCCAATCATCCCGACCCTGTGCGCATGCTTTTGACAGGTCATGCCGACATCGATGCTGTCATCGACGCCATTAACAAAGGCCGCATCTACAAGTACATTTCAAAGCCTTGGAATGAAGCTGAGTTGAAGCGCCTGGTGGAGGAGGCTGCTGAGCTGGCCCGTGCACGGTCGCGGTCGTCCAAAATGAACGAGTCTTATTCGCGAAATTTGTTGGCCCTTCGAAATGCACTGGCTGAGGTGCGTGATTCTTGTCATTCAGAGGCGGGACTGAAAGATTCATCGCGAGAATCCTGGGTCAGTGCTTTGGAGCGTGCCATACGTTGGATTGAAGATCCCGAGTCAGATTTCTAGTCTGACCGCGATGCTTCAACAAGACAGGTGCCGTTGGTTGTTGTAATTTGGAGGCCATGCAGGTCCTTCTCATTGACGACAGCGACATTGACAACAAGGTCAACACCAAGTTGCTGAAGTTGGCGCGACTGACGTCAGACATTGTTGCGTACACAGATCCTGAACAAGCCCTTGCCCATGTGATTCGAGAGGGTCCAACATGGACCGCAACACGATGGATTTTGCTTGACATTCGCATGCCTGGCATCGATGGTTTTGCTTGGCTTCAGAAATTCAGAGAACTGCCCGAATCGATTCAATCCATGTGTCGGATTTACATGCTCAGTGCAAGCATTGATCGCAGTGAGCTCCGGCAGGCAGAATCAGATCCGAGTGTTGTCGCGTTGATGGAAAAGCCGTTGGACGTGTACATGTTTCGACAGCTGCTCGACATCTAAGTCATTCCAAGTCAGTCGAGTGTGACGGAAGTGTTAATCACCACTGCATCGGTACCTCGATTGCAAGAATGTGTGCATTTTGTCTGGATTCGATTTGAACGTTTTGGGTGTCCCAAATTCCGATGGCGTCTCGACGCAGGAGAGTCTGACCACCAACGACGGCCTCACCGTCAAGAACCATGACGTACAAGCCTTGCCCTTCATCGTGCATGGCGTAATTGTCTCTCCAGCCCGATGACAAATGGCCCATGCAAATCCAAGCTCTTTGGTGAATTTGTACCCCTTCTCGGCCATCGGGTGAGACGACACATTGGAGTTTGTTCATTTGCTCTTCTCGGCTTGTGGTGATTTGACCGTAAGAGGGCGAAAGGTTCCTCTCGTTGGGGAACACCCAAATTTGAAGGAAATGCACTTCTTCTGCTGAGCTGTGATTTTTCTCGCTGTGCATGATTCCGTTGCCTGCGCTCATGATTTGGATGTCACCTTCGCGAATGACCGTGGCATTCCCCATGCTGTCGCGATGTTCCAAACTGCCCGACAACGGGATGCTCACAATCTCCATGTTCTCGTGTGGATGCGTGCCAAATCCAGCATTCCTCCCAACGGCATCGTCATTCAATACCCGCAAGGCACCAAAGTGCATGCGTTCTGGATTGTGCCAGCTTGCGAAGCTGAAGCTGTGGTAGGTGTTGAGCCATCCATGATTTGCATGGCCACGTGAATCGGATGGATGAAAAACAGAGTTCATGAACACAACAAAGAGGCCAGAAGACCCCTTTGTTCAATCCAAATTCGAATGAATTCAGAGGTATTTGAAGTCTTCTCCCGCCTTGATGTTTTGCAGCGTTTCATAAATCAGTCGGATGCAGTTCTCGACGTCATTTTTGTGCACCATTTCCACAGTGGTGTGCATGTATCTCAGAGGAAGAGAAATCAGCGCGCTGGGCACACCTTGGTTGGAGTAGGCAAAGGCGTCAGTATCTGTGCCTGTAAATCGGCTTGCCGCTTGGCGTTGGAACGGAATCTTGTTCTTGTCTGCAGTATCAATAATGCGCTGAAGCAAGTTGTTCTGCACGGCTGGTCCGTAAGTCACACTCGGCCCTTTGCCCGCAGCCGTATCGCCTTGTTCGATTTTGTTGAGCATGGGCGTATGTGT
>DCBH01000074.1:0-5164 GCA_002313415.1 Flavobacteriales bacterium UBA1112 | reverse complement strand
TCTTGGACTGAGTTGGTGATGTACAATCCAAATGGCAGCTTCACCTTGTTTTCATGAAGCATCCGTGCAACCTCTGCAATCATAAATCCACCAGCGCGGTTGTCGAGGGCTCGCCCGACGTACCAGTTCTTGTTGAGAACCATGAATTCATCGGGGTAGGTCACCACGCATCCAACGTGGATGCCCATTTTCTCAACCTCTTTTTTGTCCTTCGCGCCGACGTCCAAAAAGATGTTCTTTAACGTGGGCGCTTCCTCCTTGCCTGCCGACCGCGTGTGAATCGCAGGCCACCCAAACAAGCCGGGAACTGTGCCATTTTTGGTGTGAATGTTCACGCGCTTGGATGGTGCGATTTGGTGGTCACTTCCGCCATTGCGACGCAAATAGATGAAGCCATCACTGGTGATGTAGTGCACAAACCAACTGATTTCATCGGCGTGCGCTTCAATGACCACTTTGTAAGGAGCCTCTGGATTGATGACACCTACAACGGTTCCATATGTATCGACGAACTGGGTGTCGATGTACGGCTTGATGTAGTCGAGCCACAGCTTTTGACCCTCAGATTCGAAGCCCGTGGGCGACGCATTGTTCAAGTAAGCCTCCAAAAATTTCTGGGACTTCGCCGTGATGATTTTCTTTTTTGCCATGTTTCAAAATTACCGCGTGGGAGCTTCGCCTCATGTCAGACTGCCCCGGCAGTTGTTCACCGAGAGGGGTGAGAAGTCAGAACGCGTAATTGTTTTTGTCAATCATCACTTGGGCAACCCGTCGCCGCGCCTCTTTGGTGTTAAAGGGTTCCACTTTCGTGAATCGCTTCATTCCCATAAGCATCATTTTGAGTTCATCTCCCTCCGCAAATCCCATCAGGGCTTCCTTGCCCACCATGTGAATGCGATCGGCAGCCCAGCAGAGATAAGTCTGCATCATGTCTGTTGGAATGGCGGCAGCCTCGGGACTTTGGTTGACAGCAATCTTTTGTGCTCTCAAAACGACACTTTCTGCCGCGTAGGTCCAAACGGCCATATCGGCAATTCCCATGAGAATCTCCTGCTCTTTGGCCAAGGACATCATGAGTTTCTGGGCAGCTGATCCAGCCACCATGAGCGTGGCTTTTTTGAAGTTTTTGACGTACGACAAATGCTTCTCGAAAATGTCAGTTGGTGCCGGCTTAAACTCTGGAATCCCCGTCAATTCTTCCTTTACAGCCATGGCGGGAGTCATCAAATCGAGCTCTCCTTTCATGGCTTTCTTCAAAATCATGTCAACGGTGAGCATGCGATTGATTTCATTGGTGCCTTCGAAGATGCGGTTGATGCGAGCATTGCGGTAAGCGAGTTCGACTGGAGTTTCGGCGCTGTAGCCCATGCCGCCGTGGACTTGCACCGCTTCGTCCACCACGTAGTCCGTGACTTCGGAGCTCAAAATTTTCATCATCGCACATTCAGGCGCAAATGCGGCGATGCCTTTCAGGGTGGCTTCTCCTTTATCCATGCCGCTGGTGGCAAGCTCTGCAATGGCGTCTTCAATGTTTTGAGTGGCCCGGTACACGGCAGTTTCCATGGCGTAGGTTTGGATGGCCATTTCTCCGAGTTTGTGACGGATGGCCCCATACTTGCTTATCGGGCGGCCAAATTGCTCGCGTGTATTTGCGTACTTGACACTTCCAGCGATGGCGTCTTTGCAAGCTCCGATGACCACCCCGCCGAGCTTGATTCGACCGATGTTCAAGATGTTTACCGCAATTTTGAAGCCCTTGCCGCGCTCGTAAAGCAGATTTTCGACGGGTACTTGAACATCGTTGAGAAACATCTGACGGGTACTTGACCCCTTGATTCCCATTTTTTTCTCCTCCGGATTCATCGAGATGCCTTCATATTCCCTTTCCAGGATGAAGGCGCTCAAATTCTCGTCGTCTTCAATTTTGGCAAAAACAATGAAAATGTCAGCAAAGCCTCCGTTGGTGATCCACATTTTTTGTCCATTGAGGACGTAGTGCGTCCCTGCGTCATTCAACGTGGCAGATGTTTTTCCGCTGTTTGCGTCCGATCCGCTTCCCGGTTCAGTCAAGCAGTAACATCCCTTTCGGGTTCCTGTGGCAAGGTCGGGGATGTACTTTTTTTTCTGCTCGTCGGTGCCGTAATAAAGGATTGGAAGGGTGCCAATTCCCGTATGTGCGGCAAAGCTCACTGCAAAGCTGTGTGCACCACCTATGCTTTCCGTGATCAGCATGGTGCTTTTGAAGTCCAGGCCCATGCCCCCCAATTCCGAAGGCACAGAGCTTCCTAGGAGCCCGAGCTCACCGACCTCCTCAAGCAATTTTGGTGTCAACCCTTCTTCTAGGGCCTCTATGCGGTCTAGGTTGGGGATGATGCGTTGCGCCACAAAATCTAGCCCAGTTTGAAGCATCATTCGATGCTCTTCCGTCCATTCTTCTGGAGTGAAGATGTCATCGGAACGCACATCACGGATGAGGAATTCTCCTCCAGTAATGGCCTTGGTTGCAGCGGGATTGGCAGTTGTCATGTTGTGGAGATTTAAAGCATTTCAAAAACGCCAGCGGCACCTTGTCCGGTACCCACGCACATCGTGACAATGCCGTGCTTGCTGCGTTGATTTTTCAATTCGTTCAAAAGCTGGACTGTGAGTTTGGCCCCTGTGCATCCGAGAGGGTGACCGAGGGCAATTGCACCGCCATGCACATTGACTGATGCTGGATCAAGGTCGAGTTCGCGCAACACTGCAACGCTTTGGCTTGCAAAGGCTTCATTGAGCTCGTAGCGCGCGATGTCAGATTTGGTCAGACCGGCTCTTTTCAAGGCCTCAGGGACAGCGTGGATTGGGCCAATGCCCATGATACGTGGCTCAAGACCGCTGACGTGATACGACTTCAGTCTTGCGATGGGTTCCACCTCGAGTTCTTTGAGCATACGCTCGCTGACCACCATGACAAAGGCAGCGCCGTCGGAAGTTTGGGAGCTGTTGCCAGCAGTCACTGAGCCTCCCTCTGCAAAAACGGGACGCAGCCTTGCCAAGGCCTCAGGGTTGGTGTCTCGGCGCACCCCTTCATCGGTGTCGATGATGATCTGACGTTCCTGGCGCCTCTCCTGCTCGTCCAAGTAGACCTCATGCACTGTTATTGGGGCAATTCCCGATTCGAATGCTCCGCTGTCAATGGCGGCGGCAGCGCGAGCGTGACTTTCTGCTGCGAAAGCATCTTGTTCGGCACGAGAGATGTTGAATTCGTTGGCCACAGCTTCAGCGGTCAGTCCCATGTTCCAGTACCATTCTGGATTGTTCTTGGCCACGCGTGCGTTGGGAACAATGCGCCAGCCACCGAAGGGAATAGGCGTCATGGTTTCGATCCCACCGGCCAAGATGCAATCAGCGATGCCGGAATGAATTTTGGCCGAGGCGATTGCAATGGTTTCCAGTCCGCTCGCACAGTAGCGGTTGATGGTCATGCCGGGAACTTTTTCGGTGTCGAGTCCCATCAGAGAGACCATCCTTCCGAGGTTTAAACCTTGCTCCGCTTCAGGTGTGGCATTGCCAACAATGACATCATCAATCCGCTCTTTGTCCAATTGCGGAAAGTCGGACAACACACGTCGGATGACTTGTTCGCCGAGGTCATCAGCCCGAAGATTGCGGAAACCACCCCTTGGTGCTTTGGCAACAGCGGAACGATAGCCGCCAATGATGAATGCGTCCATCAGTTCCTGAGGATTTTGCCCTTTTGAATCAAACTCTGCATGCGTTCAAGGGTCTTGCGCTTGGTGCAGAGTTCGAGAAAGGCTTGACGTTCGAGGTCAAGCAAGTATTGTTCACTGACGTTGGTCCTTGCGCTGAGGTCGCCACCACACATCACGTATCCGAGTTTTTCGCTGATCAATTGGTCGTGCTCTGAGATGTAATTCCCTGATGCCATTGAACTCGCACCCGCATAGACAATGCCCATACCCTCTTGACCCATTACGGTGATGTCCTTGCGCTTGACCGGTTGGGTGTAGCCCTGGTCGGCCATGGCCACGGCCGCCGCCTTGGCGCGTGCCAATTGATCGCGACGATTGATGACCACTTCATCCATGCCTTGTCGCAAGTAGCCCAATTCGAATGCCTCGTAGGCCGACGTTGCGACCTTGGCTTGGCCGATGGTTAAGAAGCGCTCGCGCATTGCGTTGATGCGGACGTCTCCTTCGCTTAGGTCATCGTTGAGCCGCAGGACAAATTCCTTGGTGCCACCGCCACCGGGAATGACCCCGACGCCAAACTCCACAAGTCCGATGTACGTTTCGGCATGTGCAATCACTTTATCGGCATGTAAGCATATCTCACATCCGCCTCCAAGTGTCAATTGATGGGGTGCAGCAATGACAGGAATACCGCTGTATCGAAGCCGCATCGTGGTGTTTTGGAACACCCGAATGGCGTAGTCCAATTCATCCCATTCTTGCTCTACAGCCATCATGAAAATCATGCCGACATTGGCCCCCGCTGAGAAGTTGCCTCCTTCATTGCTGATGACAACGCCGCGCCACTTGGAATCACCTTCCGCGAGGTCGATGACTCTATTCAGGCCTTCGAGAATTTCACCTCCAATGGCATTCATTTTGGTGTGAAACGCGACGTTGAGGATTCCATCACCCAAGTCTTGGATGGTACTTCCACTGTTGGACCACACTGTTTTGTCCGGACTCAGTAATGACAGGGCTATTCGTCTATCTTGGCCAGGAACAACAACGTGTTTGTGAGAAGCCAAATTCCAACTCGTGCGCTTGCCATCGACGACGTCATAAAAGGATGTTGCGCCCGAGGCGACAAGATCATGCACCCATTGTGCGACGTCGAGTCCGCGTTCTTCGCAGGCGTGTAGACCAGCTTGCAGTCCGATGGCATCCCAGCTTTCAAAAGCTCCTAGCTCCCAACCAAACCCTGCCCGCAATGCGTCATCAAGGCGGTAGGGGTCGTCACTGATTTCAGGGACGCGATGGCTGACGTAAGCAAAAATGTCCGCGAAGATTCGCCTGTAAAATTCACCTGCCTGGTCTTGGCCATTGAATAAAATTTTGGTGCGCTCTTTCAGATCATCTGCGTTTTTGGCAGCAGTCAGTGTGGCAAATTGCACCTTTTGTTTGGGCCTGTATTCGAGCGTTTTGAGGTCCAA
>DCBH01000129.1 GCA_002313415.1 Flavobacteriales bacterium UBA1112 | reverse complement strand
AACAGTTTACTTGTTTTCATTCAAAAGTGGAAGGGCCGCTCGTGAGAGGGGCCCTTTTTTTGTTTGATTCTTGCGCTGAAAAAAAAGGGAATCACTTTGCTTGTCTGCGCAGCGCCTCGTCAATCAGACGTGAAATCAAGTTGGCCTTGTTTATCCCCGCAACGTTTGCCTGTTGGGGGATGATGCTTTCTGCGCTGAATCCTGGAACGGCATTGATTTCAATCACGTGAGGTTCCCCGCCTTGTTCCATCATCATATCGACGCGAGCCATGCCTTTCAAGTGCAGCGTTTGATACACCATGACGGCTTGGTCTTGCAAGGCATTGGTGTCACGAGGATCCAGCTGTGCGGGCGTGATTTCATGACTTTGTCCATCGTATTTTGCAGCGTAGTCAAAAAAATCGTTGTCTGATACAATTTCCGTGATTGGCAATGCTTGAATGCCACCGAGACCATCAGGAATGATTCCGCAGGTAAATTCTCGTCCTTTCAAACGGGCCTCAATCAAGACAGTACTCGTCCCAGTCTTCCTGGCCTCGAGTACGGCAGGCCAAAGTTGTTCTCGCTGCGTAACACGGGTGATACCGAGGCTTGAACCGGATTCATTGGGCTTGACAAAGCAAGGTAACCCCAGGGTTTCAAGAACTTCTTTCTGTCGGGTTTCGTCCCATCTATCCGAGGGGAGACACTCCACTGACTGAGCCACTGAGATGCCTGCATCGCGTAAAAGTGCAGTGGTCCACCCTTTGTGGAATGTGGTTGCCATAACTCGTGCGCTTGCGGTGGTGTGCGGAATGCCACACAAATCGAGATGGGCTTGCAGTTGACCGTCTTCACCTGGAGTGCCATGCACCATCACAAAGGCCAAATCTGCTTGTACAGTGGTGTCTTCCGTGTGTTTGTAGGCCAAAGTCTCCTTGTCTACCGGTGTGCGTTCCGAAGTGTCAGGGTGTTCAACCCACCAATTGTCAGGGTCGATGTGAACGAGGTAGGGGACAAATCTCGTTCGGTCCACATGTTCCATCACCATAGCTGCACTGCGGCGGCTGACATCAGCTTCGCCTGAATAGCCACCGGCCAAGACGGCAATGTGAAGAGGATTAGACCCACCCATGTGCCCTCAAAATTCAGGAGGATTTACTTCCACTTACGCGCATGCGATTTCGAAGTTTCAACACGTCGCGTTGAACGGAGGTCACATCGGGACCAGTGACGGTGACATGTCCCATTTTGCGATGGGGTTTCACGGTCGATTTGCCGTAGAGGTGAACGTGGACGTTGGGCAGAGCCAATACGTCTTTCAATCCCTCATACACAGGTGTACCATGAGCATCGGGTGCACCAATGAGATTGAGCATGGCCGAGGCTGGATGCAGAGGTGAGGTGTCTCCAAGCGGCAAATTGAGTACTGCTCGTAAATGCTGCTCGAATTGAGAGCACACGTTGCCTTCGATGGTGTGGTGTCCGCTGTTGTGGGTTCGCGGAGCGACCTCATTCACCCACAAGGAGCCCTCTCGATCGAGGAACATTTCCACCGCCAAAAGTCCTCGAAAGTCCATCGATGTGACAACATCCAAAGCCAGTTCACGCGCCTGTGTTTCCAGTTGAGATGAAATGGCCGCAGGGGCCATCAAATGATCCACCAAATTGACTTCTGCGTTGAATACAGATTCGACCACTGGGTAAACGGCAGTTTCTCCGCGTGCATTGCGCGCAACAATCACACTTAGTTCTTTGTCGATGTCAATTGCACGTTCCAACACGCATGGTGCATCGAATCCGAATTCTGCAGCATCTTCTTTGGACTTCAACACTTGTACTCCCTTTCCGTCGTAACCGCCTTTCCGGAGCTTTTGTACAATGGGAAAGCCCATGGCATTGACTTCATCAATGCTTTCGATGAGGCGGTAAGGTGAACTCGGGATGCCCCATCGCTCGTACGCTTGTTTTTGGAGTCCCTTATCTTGAATCAAGCCCAAATGTTCAGGCCGGGGAACCACTTCCACGCCCTGTTCGACCAAGGCCTTGAGGCCGTCGACGCTCACATGCTCAATCTCCACAGTGATGACGTTCAAGTCGCGGCCAAAGGCCAAAACTTGTTCTGCGTCAGTCAGGTCGCCCAGAACAAATCGAGGCGTCAAATTGCGACAAGCGGATTCTTCACTCGGGTCCATGACTTCAACGCGCATGTCCCAGTTCATGGCCTCTTGAATCATCATACGGCCGAGTTGCCCACCACCCAAAACGCCGAGGCGCAGGTTTGGTCCAACGGGCGGGAGAGATGAGGAGGTCGACTCATTCATGGCGCAAAGATACCGGTCGAATGAAGGAGGCAAACGGGATTTGTACGAAGTTTGACCTATGGAAGTATTGACCGACAGCGTGTTTTTGGGAAATCCCTTGATGGAATGGGTCCAAGCTTTGGGCTTTTTCTTGGGGAGCATCGTTGTGGCTCGCTTGGTGTATGCCATGTTCAAAGGCATTTTTAAACGCCTTGCGGCCAAAACAGCAACCAAATGGGATGACATCCTCGTGAATCAGGTAGAAGAACCTGTGGCTTTTGGCATTGTCATTTTAGGCTTCTGGTTGGGTTACTCGCACTTGCATTTTGGAGACAATGCGGATTTATTCATGGAACACGTGTTCCAAATTCTCATCGCCATCGACGTTACTTGGCTCGTGGCGAGGTTGTTGGATTCAGTTGTGAGCAACGTCATTGTCCACTTAGATGAGCGAACAGATGGAAGCATGGTGGCTCAGTTTGGCCCCATTCTCCAGAAAACCCTCCGTTCACTTGTATGGATTTTGGGCATCATTTCCGGATTGACCAATGCGGGTTATGACGTGGGAGCTTTGCTTGCAGGGGTTGGAATTGGAGGTTTGGCCATGGCCATGGCAGCCAAGGATTTTGTGGCTAACATTTTTGGAGGCATTACTGTGTTCATCGACAAGCCATTCGGAGTAGGGGACCGCATCAAAGTCAATGGCATTGACGGCATGGTTCAGGAAATTGGCATCCGGTCGACTCGCATCATCACGTTGGAAAACCGTCTTGTCACCATCCCAAATCACCAGTTCACTGACCAAGTGGTGGAGAATGTCACAGCTGAACCCTCGCGTAAAATGAAGGTTGTTCTCGGGTTGACTTACGACACCACGCCTGAGCAAATTGAGGAGGCTTTGCAAATTTTGACTGACATTGTATCTAAGGCGGGTAGAACGGAGGATGAGTATACCGTGTGGTTTAGCGGCTTTGGGGATTTCAGTCTCAACGTCAGTGCGATTTATTACATCCGAAGAGGAGAGCATTGGGCTCATGTTCCCAATGAAATCAACTTGGAGATTTTGCGTCGTTTCAATGCCGCTCAATTGGATTTTGCTTTTCCGACCCAAACGATCATACACGAGGGACTTCCAAAGGCGTGACTTTGTTGAGGGTCGTGAGCTGATGCTGAATTTTCGCTATGATACCTCGATGAAATGAATCAGTACGATGTCGTCATTCACATGAATGAGCCCAGGTATTGGGTGCTTTTGTTGGGAAGTTTTGTCTGCGGTTGGGCCCTGATTCGCCGATTTAAAAGCCTGAGAGACAGCACCAAAAATCGTGCTTTAACACAAATGGGTTGGACCTTGATTCTGCTCCAAGTTGCCTACCAATGTTACATGGTTGTCAATCCAGATTTTCATTGGTCAGTGCATCGGAGCCTGCCTTTACACTTTTGTGGAATCAACATCTGGCTGATGGCAATCAATTGCTTCTGCCGCAATCGTGCGCTTTATCTTTTTACTTCTTTTCTGGGAACCATAGGGGGATTTCACGCGATTCTCACACCCCAGCTGACCGTGGGAGACGATTTGCCACTCCTGATCCACTTTTACGTCAATCATGCGGCTTTGATAGTTGTACCAATCATCATGACACAAAGCTTTCACTTCCGATTTCAAAAGTGGGGTTGGATGTATGCCTACCTCATTGCAGCAGGGATCAGCACAGTGATGGCCGGGTTGAATCAGGTGCTGAACACTTGTTTTCCAGGGGAAGTCTTGGCCAATTACATGTACATGACGGAGCCTCCCAAAGCTGACAATCCTTTTGTTTTTCGTGATTTGGCTTGGCCTTGGTACGTGTTGCCATTGCATGCGGCCTTGATTCTCCATTCTCTCTTCTTGAATCTGATCTATCGGTGGACTTTCCCTGCCTTTGGACCTCAAGCCGAAGCATTGGCAGACGCTAAAAATCTGGAACTGCGGCTCTCCTGGTTCCAATAAATGACATCTCGAGAGGACATTCAACTCTCACGCCACTCAAGACGCCCGGCGGCCTCGTGCCATGAAGAGGGCTTCACATTGGAGGGAGGTTTGGCCAATCTTCAGGACAGTTGGCTGAAGTCATTTTGGTTGCGACGTACAAAGGCGGATGAGTCACTTTGGCGGTGCGAACAAAGAGTTGAACAAGTGGGTTTGTGGGGCAGCAAAAGGACGAATCTTTGGACACGCCCAAACTGAAATGAAGGCAATTGTTCACCGCGTATTCACCATGTGCATTTTCCATGCTCTGCCGCCTGTATTTTCGAAACATGCAAGCGTATTTGGACCTATTGAAGCACCTCATGGACAATGGTGTAAAAAGGGAAGACCGCACTGGAACGGGCACCTTGGGGTGTTTTGGTTACCAAATGCGGTTTGATTTGAGTGAGGGTTTCCCTGTATTGACCACCAAGAAGTTGCACCTCCGCAGCATCATCCACGAACTGTTGTGGTTCTTGAAAGGCGATACCAATATCAATTACCTCAAAGAAAATGGGGTAAGAATTTGGGATGATTGGGCAGACGAGCATGGCAACCTTGGTCCCGTCTATGGGTACCAATGGCGGTCGTGGCCCAATCCTGACGGCACGTCGACTGACCAAATTGTCAAACTCATTGAGCAATTGCGAACCAACCCATTCAGTCGCCGCCACGTGATCAGCGCATGGAATCCGAGCTTCATCGATGAGATGGCTTTGCCGCCCTGCCATTGTCTTTTTCAATTCCATGTGTCTGAAGGGAAGCTTAACTGTCAACTCTATCAGCGCAGTGCTGACACGTTTTTGGGGGTCCCATTCAACATTGCGTCCTACGCATTGTTGACAATGATGGTTGCTCAAGTCGTTGGGTTGGAGCCAGGTGAATTCGTTCATACGTTCGGTGACGTGCATCTCTACCTGAATCACGTGGAACAGGCGACTGAGCAGTTGAATCGAGAGCCACGGCCCTTGCCTCAAATGATACTCAATACAGATGTTAAAGACTTGTTTGATTTTAAGTTCGAGGACTTTGAACTCGTCAATTACGATCCGCACCCGCACATCAGAGCGGCAGTAAGCGTTTGATTGTCATGCGTATCAGTACCATTGCAGCAGTGGCATCAAACGGCGTCATTGGGAAGGACAACGGCTTGGTTTGGTCTTTGCCGACAGACATGCGCTTTTTTATGGAAACCACGGCTGGACACGTCGTCATCACCGGACGCAAAAACTATGAGAGCATTCCTGAGAAATATCGTCCCCTTAAAGGAAGAACCAACATTGTAATTACCCGCAATCGCGATTACAGAGCAGAGGGGGCAATTGTGGTTCATGATTTACGCGACGCGCTCGACAAAGCACATGCCATGGGTGAGACCGAGTGCTTCATTATCGGTGGCGGCCAAATCTACCGTCACGCTTTGGTGGGAAACATGGTGGATACCCAATACATTACCCATGTTGACGCTTCGCCGGAAGGAGATGCATATTATCCTGAGAATGCCTGGTCCAATTGGTCGGAAGAGCAATTGCAGTCGCATGACGCAGATGAAAAGCACGACCATGCGTACGTCATCAAGCGTTATGAGCGCCCATCGTCATGAACGACATCGCCTTAGGGATTTCACACATCACGGACTGGCAGGGCTATGATCACATGCTTTACCTCTTGGCCTTGGTGGCTCGTTACGATTTGCGTCATTCTGGGAAGGCGGCTCTGCTTGCAACAGCCTTCACTGTGGGGCACAGTTTGACATTGGCCGTGGCCTCTTTGGATCTGTTTCGGATTCCGGGAGATTGGGTTGAATTCCTGATTCCTGTGACCATTTTCATTACAGCTTTATGGAGCTTGAAAGTGGGAGAAGAATCAGCTCAAAAGCAGAGGCAAGGCTATGCGCTTGCAGTGTGCTTTGGACTTATTCATGGGCTTGGCTTCAGTTCTTTTTTTCGGATTTCTCGCGATGAAGCCGCCGGTGTCATAGGGGGGTTGTTTCGCTTTAATCTAGGTGTGGAAATCGGTCAGCTTGTGATCGTTGCTGGGCTATTGGCCCTGGCGAGTATGCTTCGGGCTTCCAAGGTGACAGAGCGTGAGCAGCAGTTGTTTGTTTGTGGGGGAGCAATGTTTTTGTCGCTTGTCATGGGACTTGAGCGTTTGCCATGGTGAGGCGAGTGTTGATTGTCACGGTGAGGGCGTACCAGATTTTTCTGAGCCCATGGATGGGGTCCAATTGTCGTCATAATCCGACTTGCAGCCAGTACGCCATGGAGGCGATCGAAAAGTGGGGAGCCTGGAAAGGAATGCATCTTGCCTTCCGTCGCATTTTGCGATGTCATCCTTGGGGAACGCTAGGGCACGACCCTGTTCCCGAACCCCGCAGGCCAAGCACCGATTCCTCCGAGCCGTCTTCGTAAATTCCCCTCATGAAGAATTTTAGTACACAGATTTTGAGTGTCCTGGCTTCAACGGCCCTTGTGTTTTTGGTCTTTGCTGGCTGTGAATCTCATGAAGACAGCGCCACAATGCAGGAGGCGCGCTCCTTGAATGCAGAAACGACAGAGGTGGGGCGCAAATTCCACGAACGCTTGAATATGATTCGAGAGGACTTGCAAGCACAACTCGATGGGAACCCCGAGGGCCTTGCCGTGTCCTTTGAAAGCGCTTTGATGCAAATCGATGAACTAGACGCGCGATATCACGCTTGGATGTCCAACCAAGTCCTTTTGCCCGGTCAAACGTGCAATCACGATCACGCAAACGGAGAACACCATCATCACCACGAATCCATGGATGAATTGTCTGATGCGGAGCATTTGGCCCTGCAAAAAGCGATTCGAGCTGAGTTAGAAGGGTTGGTTGCAGAGTTAAATACGCTGAAGCCATAATCATGTCTTACGATTTGCCGCAACGACCTCGCAGGAATCGGCAATCGGCTGCAGTGCGCGGATTGGTGCGTGAAACCCATCTCACTCCAAGCCACCTCATCTATCCCTTGTTCGTACTAGATGGAGAAAGTCGCAGGGAGCCTATTGAATCTATGCCCGGCATCGACCGAGTGACGGAGGATCACGCGTTGTGGGAAATTGAATCTGCCATGGAATTGGGGGTGTCCTCTTTCGTTCTTTTTCCTGCGGTGAACGATGACCTTAAAGACACCAAGGCCACCTATGGCTTGTCGCGCGACAACTTTTATTGCAGAGTGGCTCGCGCAATCAAGAAACGCTTTCCAGAAGCCTGGTTGATGAGCGATGTGGCGATGGACCCTTACAGTTCTGATGGGCACGACGGAGTGGTTCGAGAAGGTCACATCGTCAATGATGTCACGTTGCCCATTTTGGCAGAGATGGCTGTGCTTCAAGCCGAGGCTGGATTTGACAGCATTGGTCCTTCCGACATGATGGATGGCCGCGTCGGGGTAATTCGAGATGCGCTTGATGCCGCTGGGTACAGTGACACATCAATTTTGAGTTACACAGCGAAGTATGCAAGCGCCTATTACGGTCCATTTCGCGATGCCTTAGAAAGCGCACCAAAACATGGTGATAAAAAAACATATCAAATGGATCCAGCCAACCGCATGGAAGCGCTCCGTGAGGCCGAGCTCGACATGGCTGAAGGAGCGGATATTTTGATGGTGAAACCTGCCTTGTGCTACCTCGACGTCATTTTGGCTCTGAAAGAATTGAGCGATCGTCCAATTGCCGCTTACAATGTCAGTGGGGAATACGCCATGCTCAAAGCCGCAGCGGAGAAGGGATGGATTGATTACGACAAGGCCATGCCTGAGATGCTCTTGAGCATTCACAGGGCAGGGGCTGATGTGATTTTGACCTATTTCGCAAAGGAATATGCTCAACTTTACGGCACATGGAACGGATGAACTTGCGAGTTTCGTTGACTCTTGTCGTTTTTATTTCTTGCGCCAATGTTGCCTTTGGTCAAGCGAAGAACGTCCGTTTGGACGTTTGGGATGGCCAAGGTTATCAGCCATGTGAGCCCAGCATTGCGATCAATCCAAACAATCCTGATGTGATGGTGGCTGGAAGTATTTTGGACAATGTATACCGATCCACAGATGGTGGTGAGACTTGGAAAAACGACAAATTGAGCTCTCCACTTGGTGTTTTTGGAGATCCTTGTGTAGTGGCCAGTCCGACTGGAGACTTTTACTTCCTCCATCTCAGTGACCCAGATGGTGCAGGCTGGCGCAGTGACGCCCTTCTGGATCGCATTGTATGTCAACGTTCCACCAATGGGGGAAAATCTTGGTCCAAGGGTGGTGGAATGGGACACGCTCCACCTAAAGATCAAGACAAGGAATGGGCTGTGGTGAACAACAACGGCTCCCAAATTCACGCATGTTGGACCCAATTTGACACCTATGGCAGTGAAGAGCCCGGTGACAGCACCGTCATCTTGTGCAGTTTTGCGAACGCCAAGGGCAAAAAGTGGTCAGCCCCTGTGCGCGTCAGTGACAAGGCTGGCGATTGCATCGACAGCGATGATACAGCCGAAGGTGCCGTCCCAGCTGTGGGTGTGAATGGTGAGATTTTTGTGGCTTGGGCTCTCGGTTCTTGGATCTACTTCGACAAAAGCACAGATGGAGGTCAGACCTGGGGTAAAGACCGCATTGTGGCTGACATTGTGGGTGGATGGGATCAATCCATTCAAGGCTTCGGGCGCGTCAATGGAATGCCCGTGACGTGCGTTGATTCAAGTCACGGACCCAATCGAGGCCGGATTTACATCAATTGGACGGATATCCGAAACGGAGATACCGACGTATGGCTGACTTATTCAGACGACGCAGGAGAAACGTGGTCCACGACCCGACGAGTAAATACCGATGGCGCAGATCGAGACCAGTTTTTCACTTGGATGACGGTGGATCCCCATCGAGGAGATGTCCACGTGGTTTTTTACGATCGTCGTCACAACGAAACACGCGAAGATCCATCCACTCACGTCGTGGTTGCATCAAGCAACGACGGTGGAGATCACTGGATCAATCGCACAGTTTCAGAGACTCCATTTATGCCCGAGGGAAATGTATTTTTTGGGGATTACAACAACATTGCTGCAGTGGATGGCCACGTTCGTCCCATTTGGACACGTGAAGACTCAGGGATATTAAGTGTGTGGACAGCTCTGCTTGATTTGCCCTAATCCTGATAGCGCGCATTGTACGCTTCGCGGATAGATGAGGCTATGCCAGCCAATTCTTTCTGAGAACATTGGATTTTTGGTCGCTCAAAATTGATGTCAGAAACGGCATTCAGAGGAATCAAATGAATGTGTGCGTGTGGCACTTCAAGGCCAATCACAGCTTGGCCGACTCGTTCACAGGGCATGACGTCTTCCATGGCCAAGGCCACCTTCTGGCTAAATACGTGAAGAGCGCCGAGCAAGTCTGAGTCAAGGTCCCATATCCGATCGACTTCAACTTTAGGTACGACCAGTGTGTGCCCCTTGGCCAAAGGCATGATGTCCAAAAAAGCCAGGAAAGTTTGGTCCTCTGCAACGCGATGACAGGGGATGTCACCCGCCACAATTTTGCTAAATACGGAGGCCATCAGCGTGAGATTTCCAGGATCTCAAATGGAATGACACCTGCAGGGACAGACACTTCTGCAACGTCTCCAACAGCTTTACCGAGAAGCCCCTTGCCAATGGGACTGTCGATGGAAATCTTTTTTTCAGCGAGGTTCGCCTCGTTTTCAGCCACAAGGGTATAGGTTACCTCCGAGCCGTTGTTCTGATTCTTGATGCGCACTTTGCTTAAAATGAAGACTTTGCTGTTGTCGATGTCAGAGTCGTCAATGATTCGAGCATTGGCGACCAGGTTTTCCATTTTATTGATTTTGGCCTCAAGCATGCCTTGGGCCTCTTTTGCGGCATCATATTCTGCATTTTCACTTAAATCTCCTTTGTCACGAGCTTCCGCAATTTGCTGAGAAATTTTGGGCCGTTCCACAGTTTTCATGTGGTGCAGCTCGTCTTTGAGATTTTTCAGGCCCTCTTCGGTGTAATAGGAAACGTTGGACATGGCAATGGATTCAATTAAGGTCAAGGTTCAAACGCGGCTTTGACGTCACGGCGATAGAACCTAAACGAGAGGACATCACTGCCCTCTCGTTCATGCAAAGTAGGAAAGAAAATGTAGAGTGCCTTACAGGCTAATCTTTACACCCAGAGTGTGCGTTCCATTGAATGGATTGGTTGTCCGATAGCTGTAATCGAGTTTCAACGTGGCTCCCTCTCCGGCGGGCACATTCAAACCAATTCCACCTGCAGGACCTGTATAGGCAGTAGTCACATCTTGACCTCCTGTGATTAATCCTTGCTCCCACAGGTAGCCACCTCTCAAGACAAGGCGCTCACCGAGATTCGCTTCCAATCCACCACCGAACTGGTCTTTGGTGAAACTGTTGGACACAAACTGTCCAGTTGCGGTAACAACGGTGTTGTCATTGGAGACGACATCGACAGCTACGCCAATGTTGACCAAAGAAGGAAGTTCATATTTCTCTGATCGTTGGAACACCGTAAGTGCTTCATCTGCGCCTTGAGGCGTCGCCGTCACCGTCAACCCGTCCCCAGCATAGCGCATGGGTGCGCCCACATTACGGAGTGCAATTCCAAATCTCAAACCATCATTTTCACCTGTGACATAGCGGATACCTGCATCGAAGCAAACGCCGCTCGCTCGAACATTGCTGATGCTCTCGCTTACAATACGCATGGTCAGTCCACCGTAGATGGAGTTTGAGAATGATTTTGAGTACGTAACTCCAATGTTGCTGAATGCTGGAGAGAAAGACCCAATGCCGCCTTCAGGCAGATCTTCAGTTGTGATGGGGATATCTCCGAGACTCATGCTCGTGACGCTTAATCCGAGAACACCAGAGCCGCCCACCTTGGTTGCAAAACCAAGCGAGTTTAGTGCAATGCCTGTGCCACCGAGATACATGCTGTTCGCAAATGCGAGCTCGTTTCGTTCCACGAATGCCAATCCAGCAACATTGAGGAAAGTACTCTCTAGGCCTTTGACCGAGGCCATGTTGCTTCCAGCCAATCCGTTTGACGCGGCCCATGGATTGATTAAAAGCTGACTAGCTCCAGCGGAGCCAGCACGGTCAGGGTTGCCTGCAAAGGATGTTCCAAAGGCCAACAAGGCCGCGAGGAGGAGGAATGTATGCTTCTTCATAAGAGGTTGCAAATCAGAAGTTGTCAAGGTCAACGGGTC
>DCBH01000011.1:3571-5238 GCA_002313415.1 Flavobacteriales bacterium UBA1112 | reverse complement strand
GCTTCCACTGAAGTGCCAATGGCTCCATGTGGTGCAGGTACGTTTTGGGATGAGGAAGACCAAGTATGCCGGCCAGCACCTGTCACTCTTGGCGAGGGCAATGGGCTTGGCAACCTGAATCCACGATACTTCGACTTGAATGGCGATGGCGCTTTGAATGCTTCGGATTTCTTAGGTCTGTTGGACGTCTTTGGCAAGACCTGCAACTGAGATTCAAGCTTGCGAAAAAGGGGTTGGAAATCGGACTGACTTAGACAAATTCGTGACCACCGACGACCTCACCATCGAGGCGCAGCTCTTCATAGAGACCTGAAGCCATGACGCTGACGAGCGGGACTGCGACCAACAAGCCCACGCCGAAAGCAAGGACTCCTCCGAGCACGATCAACAAGCTGAGCACGCCCATGCCGAAGACCTTCCACATGTGGCCATTTTTCCAAGTCAGCCTCCAGCTCTCCTGCAGTGCGGCCTCTGCACCCATTCCCGGGTCATCTTGGAGAATGTAAAAGGTTTGGGACAGCCCCACGATTGCGATGATTCCTGGAATCACAAGCAAAATGAATCCAACGAAGGCAATGACGCTAACCAGCAAGAAGGCGAAGAGCGTCGGCAAGAAATGCTTGAATCCATCGAAATAGGTTTCCACACGTGGGACATGCCCCCGATAAATCAGAACCATGGTGCGATTGAAACCAAACGAAAGAGCACCGCTCAACGCCAAAGTTCCAAGACCAAACCCCACAGACCCAACCACGGAACCAATGATGCTGTGAAGCACGCAAATGCCGATGGCAAGAAGCCATTGTGGCCTCAATGCGTCCCATGCAAGGGAAGCCAGTTCAAAGTTGGAGCGCATGTTCTTGAATTTTGCTCCCAAGATAGACAGAGTTCGGGGTGATGACTCAACCCCGCAAATGCGGTCAACACAAGTTGAAGGCCGGGATTACAGGGTTTGACCAAAGACGGCCAAGAAGGCAATCAAGTCTGACGTGGTCACTGCCCCATCGTCGTTCAAATCGCCCAGCAACGCACATGAGGTCACTTCGCAAGAGCCATCGTCTACGTCAGCTGCCGGGTTGTAGTTGCATGCAAAGTCGTAAGTACATCCGGCTGTTTCACTCGCCTGCACCTGTATTGATGCCACCATGCCGAGTTGAGCGTGACTGCCAATGCTGCAATCGTAATTGTACTCACCGACTTGATTGAAGGTCACCACGCCAATGCAAGCGCCCGAGGAATTGCCCACAATTGGGCTCAGGTAAAAAGACTCAGGGTTGTTGTAGGACGAGCCCGTCAGGGTGTTGATGTCTCCATTGACGTCGTGAAATCCTTGGTTGTTGACGAAAGCCACGCTTTCACCTTGACCAATTTGAAGCACCTCTGGTTCGTAAGCGTAATTGCTGGCATATACAACGTGATCCGCCTCGCACTGCGCCAAAGACGACAAAGATGCCGCGAAGCAAAGGGCAATGCTTAAGATTGTTTTCGAAGAAATCATGTCTGTGAAAGTGTTCGTTTGCTCCTGCATGTTGTACTAACCACACACTGGATTCAATGTTCGATGTCGTCAACTCCGTTGACTTCAAACGGCAGTCTTACGTCGTTGTCAAGCCCTCGAAAATCGATTCAAAATTCATCAACTCGCCATGTCAAGTAGCCATGTCAAG
>DCBH01000011.1:747-3239 GCA_002313415.1 Flavobacteriales bacterium UBA1112 | reverse complement strand
AGCCATGTCAAGTCAAACTGAAATGGCAACAAGCCTGATCAAAAGTCTACGCGGTAAAAGAAGATGGGCAGGAATCCAAGCTGGTATTCCTCACGCACTGAGGTGTCTGATGCGTCGTCAGGGGCATAGGTCAGCTTCAGGACGTTCTCGGTGCCAAGTACATTCACCCAGTCAATGCCAAGTTCATGGGTGGTCGAAGGCCGGTTCCAAGTGAGGTTGGTTTTGAGGTCGAAGCGGAAGTAATCGTCAAATTGCCTCGTGTTCCGTGTGGCATCATCCCAAACGAGTTCTCGAAACTGATCAGATTGTTCCGCATCCACACCGCCATACCATCGGCCTCCCACCATGGTGCACTTCGCTCCGGTGACGAGGCTGAAAGACGTTCCAAGCTTCCACTCTTTGCTTGCCAATGCATTCCACGCATAACGCCCATTGAAGTCCGCATTGCGGTATATGCCATCTGCACCCGTGTATTTCGCATCAAAAAGACTTCCCGTGAAGAGGACAAACCACCCGTCGCGAAACGCCCGGGCGAGGGTGAGTTCGACGCCGTAGTTTCGGCCCTGCCCTCCGTTGACCAGAGAGTCCGGGAAGAGACGGTCGAACCCTCCGCCCGCGTTGATGAGCGAATAGCTCATGTTGGCCGCGCCCCACGCAGTCGTCGTATCTGCCACTGGAATGTCGTACAGGTATTGGTAGTAAGCTTCCGCCTTCATGGTCCAGAGATCGCCGAGCCGGCGAGACATGCCCACCACCGTGTGCAAGCTCTTGGTGAAATCCATGTTGGCGTTGGGCGTGGCCAGCGGATCACCGTTGGAGGGATACGGCGCGGGTGACGAGGCGTAGAGGTAGGGCGTTTGCATTTGGCTGTGCAGGCCGGTCCCTGCAGACCACACCGTCCCTCCTGCCGTCACATACTGCGCACCCAAGCGGGGCTCAAGAAGCGAGGTGGCCCCGCTTCGCGTGTCCGCCATGGCGTGCAAACCAGCTGTTACAGTCCAAGGTTCTGATGGGCGCCATTTGACTTGGGCAAATGGCTGAATCAGCAGCGAGGTCATGGAAGCATCCCAACGACGCCCCACAGGTCCCAAGGTCAGTGTGCTGTCCTCCATGTTGGAATCTGGCTCCCAAACGAAGGGCTTGATGCTGTCGTTGAATGCCCAAATCATCGCATCCGCGTTGATTCCAAAGCGCAACGTTGCCGTTCCGCGTTGGACGGCCAACTTGCGGTTGGCGTGTGCGGCGAGAGATACGCGTTTTTTGTCAAAGAGATAGCCCATCAGGGGCTCAGTGCTGACGTTGGTGAACGTGGTGTCTCCCCCAGAAAAAGACAAGTCTCGCGTCACAAACTCGTGGCGGCTGTCCTGCCAATCGCGACTGACTGCCAGCGTTGTTTTCAGGTAGGTTTGCTCGTTGATGGGCTTGGTGTAGGTCGCTCCCAAAATGCCCATCCCAGTGCGGAAATATTGGTCGCGATCGTTGTCGCCGTAAATGTTGCGCTCAGGACGCAGTTGGTCTGAGATCAGGATGTCTATGCTGCTGCTTCCTCCGAGGCCCCAAAGTGAGAACGCCCCACCCCCACGAGTGGGAACGTGAAGCTTGAATGACCCATCTTGATATTTGGGAACGGCACTCGTACCTATGTCAATGCCCAGTGCGGAAAAAATGACTGCCGTCGAGTAGCGATAATTGATGAGGAAGCTCGAACGCTTTTCCCGATTCAGCGGTCCCTCCGCCAACACCTCCGTTCCGAGAAAGCCGAGCTGGCCGCTGCCATGCCATTGATCTTGGTTTCCGTTGCGCAAACGCAAATCGAAAACTGCGGCAGTGCTGTTCCCGAACTCTGCAGGGAATGCAGCTGTGAAGAAGTCTGAATTGGCAAGGGTCTTGTTGTTGACAATCGCCACAGGTCCACCGCCTGTACCCGGTACAGAAAAGTGGTTGGGGTTTGGAAGGTCGACGCCTTCGACGCGCCAGAGGACACCGGTGGGGCTGTTGCCACGTACCACAATGTCATTTCTGCTGTCGTCGGCCCCTTGGACACCGGCAAAGTTGCTTGCCATGCGGGCAGGGTCACCTCGAGATCCAGCATAGCGATCCGTTTCTTCGACGGTGAAGGCCCGCGCACTTACGGTGGCCATTTCATTCATGACCTCGCCGTCCTGCGTGGCCGTCACTTCAGCGGCCTGCATCGCCACAACGCTCTCTTGCAACTCCACACTGAGTACCACCGGTCGGCCACTGGTCACGACGATGCCCTCAAGCACACGGGATTCATAGCCTATGAATGACACCTGCAAGGCATGACGTCCCAAGGGAACTGCATCGAGTTTAAATCGGCCATCGAGGTCAGCGATGGTCACCAAATCAGGGACGGTCAACACTTGTACAGTGGCACCCAACAAGGGGTATCGCGCCTCGGCGTCAATCACCGAACCTGTGATGCTGGCAGTTTGAGCCCAACTAAAAACCGGAGAAACTGCGAGGAAAGC
>DCBH01000011.1:0-342 GCA_002313415.1 Flavobacteriales bacterium UBA1112 | reverse complement strand
TTCCTACTTCGCTGGTGAAATTGGGTTGTGCGTTCGGCACGCCAATCAACTCACGCCGCGGCTTCAAACGCCACCAGAAGGAGCGTTCCAATCACAGCGAGGGCGAGCAACGTGGGCTTGACGGAATGAGAAAAGTCCATGTCACAAACCTCGCCTCAATTCATCTTTCACAGAGGTGGCCTCAACATACTTATTCACAATGATTTGGTGGTGCAGGGTTGCAGAACAATGGAAGGTCATTTACATTTGTCATGCATCCCGAAAGGCTTTGCGCCTTACCAACCGACCCTTCCTGGGGCACGGTGGTCTGAATGATGCGGAGTGGCTTGCTTCATCGCGGCC
>DCBH01000067.1 GCA_002313415.1 Flavobacteriales bacterium UBA1112 | reverse complement strand
CCAAGCCATAGCATCATGTCAGGCTCATCGGCAGCCATGCTTTCAAAAATCTCATAACCCCCTCCATAAGGTTTTCCAGGACGATCATATTGCGGCTCATTGATGTAGGCACAACTGCCCGTCACAAATGAGAAAGGCGGCGGATCCATGCGATAATCCCACAGCAATTGTGTTCGAACGTCCAATGCCTCCGACATGTCCTCGCCTCCCACCACAAAAATCACGTCATAATCTGTGCCCGGCTCCAAATTCTCAAGAGCTACATGCGCTGTGAAAGCGCTTTCACGTGACGTTGATTGCGGGGAGGTTTCTGACCATTGGGAGGAATTCTTGGCTTTGTATTTCACAAATACATTCTCCACGTCTTTCGTCTGAATCCAAAGTTGAACGGATCTCATGCTGACATGTCCAATCATGGGTCCGCTTGCGACTGCTGGGTCACCTTGGGCCCACGAGGCAAGTGACAACAAAAGAGTTAAAAACAGAGTAAGCGATGTCGTGAATCGTTTCATGCTTCAAAGATATTGGTGGCTTGACTTCAACAACATTTTGAGCAAAAAAAAAGGGAGCTCGTAAGCTCCCTTTTCAAAGTTCAAATCTGCGGATCTCAGCGCGTGACAACAAATGTCTGTGCAGAAGAAAAGTCCACATGCATGGCAGCAAGATTGTAAGTGCCAGCAGCGAGGTTGTGCTTTACCAAGATGCGATTGCCGCCAATGACATCGCCCTGAGTAAATTCTTGAGAGAAGACCACCTTTCCGCTGAGGTCAGAGGCCTCAACCACGATGTTCTCTTCACCCAAAACAATGTCTTGGTCAAACTTGACACTGAATGTGCTTTCGAACACAGGATTTGGGAAGATGCTCCACTTCGTATCAGCTGAAATGCCTGTCAAACCTTCTGACGCCATGCCTTCGCACGAACCATCGTTGTAAGTTGCGTCTGCATTGTAGTTGGCAGCTGTGACATCTGTACAACCGAATACTTTGGCGTCCTTAGAGTTGAAAGTCAAATCGTGCAAGCGCCACGTTCCACCTTGACCGTCACGACCTTGAAGATTCAAAACACCTGAAGCAGTGCCGTCCGTAGTCAATTGCATCAACAACACTTTGTTGCCCGCGTCTGCCGCAGCTTGAATGTCCGTTGGGACAACAAACCAAGCTCCATCTGTCACCGTCAACTCCTGTCCTGAAAGGAAATTGTTGTAATCGATGCCAATGGTCCACAAATTGTTGTCATTGCTGTTTTTCGCACCCACAGTTACCCAACTGTCATAAGCCAAGCCTGGCTCCATGGCCACGATGCCTTCGTTGATGTCGAGAGAAGAATAGCTGCCGTACTGGTGCTGAAAGAATGAACCGGTGGTAGCGATGTTCAGCACGTGGTCTTCAGCTGCAAACACAGCGTGAAGCGAGTGTTGAGCAGAAGGCAAAACAGCGTACACACGGTACGTGTTGCCAGGAACAGTGCCGTTGTTGTCAACAGCTTCTACGACCAGCTCAACATTGCTGGCGGTCGCACCAAAGCCCATCATCAGGGCGGCAGTCATTGCGAATAGGTTCTTCATAAGAATAGGTTTGTTTGCTTTCGGATCAGAGGTAGAGCTTGATAAAATCAAAACATCGGGTCTAAAGATAGAGAAACACATCCCAATTTCCCAAGCGACTGGATAGGAAAAATGCATTTTCATCGATATTAAGGACTTATTCATCGAAAATCAAGACAAGAGCAGCTTGACCTCGATTTATCTCGATAACAACGTCACGAATCCGATTTTATGTTGCCGACAAATCAATCCGCCCTTCGCCTGCTAACTTCGCGAGTCAACGATTCTTGACATGAAAAAGCTAGGCAATCTCATTTCAAACTCCTGGGTGTACGGCGACAGCAAAGGCACTCCTCTCCATCACGCCATTGATGGGCAAATCATTGCCCATGCCGATTCCTCAGGTCTTGACTTGGAGTCAGCATATGATTTCGCGCGTGACGTGGGAGGACCAGCCCTGCGATCAATGTCTTTTCAACAAAGAGGCCGAATGCTCAAACGTTTGGCACTTCATCTCCACAGTTTGAAGGAGGAATTTTATCAGGTCAGTTGGGCCACAGGAGCAACTCGTGCAGATTCATGGATCGACATTGAAGGGGGCATCGGCAATTTGTTCGCCAATGCCAGTTTGCGCCGACAGTTGCCCGACACCCCTTTTGCCACCGACGGAGATTTTATTCCATTAAGCAAGGAAGGAACATTTGGTGGGCATCACATTTTGGTGCCCAAACAAGGCGTTGCAGTCCACATCAACGCCTACAATTTTCCCGTTTGGGGAATGCTGGAAAAAGTCGCGGTGAACTGGCTAGCCGGAGTGCCAGCAATTGTCAAACCCGCAACTGTGACGTCCTTTCTGACTGAGCGCGTGGTTGCGGCCATTCACGAAAGTGGCATCCTCCCCCCTGGGGCTCTCCAGTTGGTTTGTGGATCTGCTCGCAACATTTTGGATTATGTCGACGAACGAGACGTCGTCACCTTTACTGGATCAGCGACCACTGGCAGAAAGTTGAAGGCCAACCCTCGCATTGCCAACCACGCTGTGCCTTTCAACATGGAAGCAGACTCATTGAATTCTGCAATCCTCGGCCCAGACGCAAGACCAGGCACGCCCGAGTTTGATTTGTTCGTCAAAGAAGTCCGCAAAGAAATGACGGTCAAATGCGGTCAAAAATGCACTGCAGTAAGGCGTATTTTCGTACCCGACAGCTGCATTGATGCTGTGCAAGACGCTCTGGTCAATCAATTGGCAAAGACCACAATTGGCAACCCCCAAGTGGATGGAGTTCGCATGGGTGCACTCGTCGGAAAAGCCCAGTGTCAAGACGTCCTCGAGCAAGTGGCACAGATTGAAAAAGAAGCTGAATGCGTTTTTGGTGAATCTAAAACCGCTGAACTGATTGGAGCCCGGACAGATGAGGGTGCATTTCTTCCCCCAATGCTTCTCCGTCACAACCATCCCCATGAAGCCCAGGCGGTTCACGATGTGGAAGCCTTTGGGCCCGTAAGTACACTGATGCCCTACACAGATTTGGAAGAAGCCGTGGCCTTGGCTGCCAAGGGCAAGGGGTCACTGTGTTGCAGTCTGACCACATTCGATCGCAAGGCCGCAGCCACTTTTGTACGCCAGGCAGCACCAATGCATGGTCGAATCTTAGTTTTAGATCGAGAATGTGCACAGGAAAGTACAGGTCACGGTTCTCCAATGCCATTGCTCGTGCATGGAGGACCTGGCCGAGCTGGCGGTGGCGAAGAGATGGGGGGATTGCGTGGCGTAAAGCATTACATGCAACGGACAGCGATTCAAGGTCATCCTTCCACCTTGAGTGCCATCACTGAACAACATCAGCCCGGAGCTGCCCGTTCCGAAAGTGAACCCCACGTTTTCCGAAAGCACTTTGAAGAGTTGCAAATCGGCGATACCGTGACAACCGCTAGACACACAGTGACTGAAGCAGACATCGTCAACTTTGCAAACGTCTCAGGGGACCATTTCTACGCCCACGTCGATGAAACGAGTCTGGAAGGAACCATATTCGAAGGTCGTGTTGCTCACGGTTATTACATTTTAAGCAAAGCTGCAGGCTTGTTCGTAGAGCCGAGAAAAGGTCCAGTTCTACTCAATTACGGCATCGATGATTGTCGATTCACCAAACCGGTTTATCCTGGAACCACAATCGGGGTCAAGCTGACTGTGGTTGAAAAAACTGCACAAGAGCGACGGGAGCCTGAAGACGTGGCCAAAGGAATCGTGCGATACCGCGTCGAAGTAGATGACCAAGAGGGCGAAATCGTGGCAGTGGCCACCATTTTGACCATGGTTAAAAAACTGGACCAAGGTCCCGACTCTCTCTGACCCGTGCTGAATCGCTGTCTTCGGATACTGACATTTTTTGCCTTTATGAGCCTCATCGGCAACGGCAATTCGGCTGCACAAGAAGACCTTGACTCACTCAATTCTTGGGTACGAGCCATGCATCCTGCCCCCTTCATTCGCTGTGGCGAAGAGGCGTGGATGAAACGTCTCAAGCTCACGAGAGAGCAATGGCCCAACGCCTCTCACATCGATCGCGTTCAATTGACCAATTTGCTTCTCCAAACCATGCAAGACAGTCACAGCGCAGTATCGGGATATCATTGGATTTGGGATGTGGAAAAAAAACACGGAACCCTGCCAATTCGATGGGCCATCGAGGGTCGTGGCCTATGGGTTTTAGA
>DCBH01000089.1:15919-16773 GCA_002313415.1 Flavobacteriales bacterium UBA1112 | reverse complement strand
CCAGCAACCTGCATCAGGCCTGTGCCGTCCCAATCGGGTGCGAAATCTGGTCCATGTTCATTCTCATCGAAAATGTCTCCCGTTTCAAGGGTGTAGATTGGGGCCTCAAGCCCCACCATGTTGAGGTCTCCTCCAAACAAAATGGGGGTCCCTTCTGGCACGTCAACCACGCCGCCTGCCGTCATTGCATCGCGTTGAAAAGCCATGTATTCGTCTGCCTCACTTTGACGTTTTTGCTCATTGGTCATTCCCCCACAGCACTTCAAATGCGACGACGTAAACAAGGTTGGAACACCAAAAACTTCTTGCGTTTCAATGATGACGGGAAAACTGCGATAGATGTCGGGAAAGGACTCTCCCAACGGCCACGTGCTGGCGACCATCAAATCGTAATCGTCTTTCACAACATTCCAAGACGTTCCCGGCAACCACGACTCAAGAAGATTCTTGACATAGGACGCAGAAACGTCATCGACCTCACTGAAACCAATCACATCAGGCTGCAATGCACTGACCATTCTGCCCATGGCGGCTGCGGCTGCATTTTCATCCATGCGACGATTGACATTCCACCACACCGCCCTGAGCTGCGTCCCAGCTCCCCGTTCTAACGGCACCGCATCGTACGCAAAATCCGCGTTGTTCAACGTCAGCTCAGCGGGGTCTTCAGGATACATTTCATCGTGCTCGGTGTCGACCCACTGCCAAGTAAGTAAAGTGTTGCCTACACCTGACATGTCTCGGTCCAACGCCAATTCAAACATGCTCCCGCTGTACGTCGGTGCCCCATGAAGACCAATGTTGTTGAAGCTCAACTCCGTGGACACACCGCCCGCATTGTAACGGATGACTTC
>DCBH01000089.1:12199-15525 GCA_002313415.1 Flavobacteriales bacterium UBA1112 | reverse complement strand
ATTGCCATCGGTGTCGACCCAAAGCTGAAGGCCATGTGGGATGATTGTTTCGTCCAAGGCCAACTCTGTACTCAAATCCACCTTCCAAAACACCCAATCGGCATTGGAGGTGGCCGACCCACTCAACACAAAAGTGTTGTCCGACATGACACCCAAATGTGGGATTTCGGCCCAGTCCAGAAAGTCGTTGTCCAGCGTGATTTGCGAGAACCCTGGCAATGTGAGAAACACCAGCGCAAAACCCGTTAGCCCTGTTTTGAAGCTTTTCATCTCTCTAAGATACGCGCTCAAGGTGCGAATTGCCCCTGTTCGACGTCACGCATAAAACGCGTTACCCCGTCAAAAAAAGCGTTCTCATCGTCCCACAGCGCAAGGTGCGAACCGTTCTCGCAAATGTGCGCTCGCCCCCGTTGCACGAGATCGGCTTGCCGTGCCATGGCAGCAGGATCCATGGTGTCGTGGGTCGCTCCCACCATCAACGTAGGTACGGAGATGTCGCCCAGTCGCGGGGTGATGTCCCAATCGATGATTCGGCCTCCCACCTTAAATTCACTCGGCCCTTGCATCAAATCGTAGAGCTTGTAGTTGAGCCTGCCAAAGGAGGCGACCACCTCATCGGGCCACGTTTCCATTCGGCACACGTGCTTGCGATAAAACTCCTTGTCAATCAACTCGAGGTAGGTTGGGTTTTGGTAATCCTCTGCCGCTTCGAATGCCTCCAAAGAATCCACCAAAGAAGAACGCATTTGAGGCCGAAGCGTGGACACGTTGTAAGCCGCATACTCAGGAACTGAGGACTGCATGTTGCACACGATCAGACCTCGAAGATGTTCTTGATGAATCAAAGCATACTCCATCGCCAAAATTCCACCCCAGCTGTTGCCGAGCAAGTAAAAATTGGTGGAGTCCATGCCTAAAGCAAGTCGAACCTCCTCCACTTCTTCCACCCAGCGCTCGATGTTCCAAAGGTCCTCGGTAGGCTGGTCACTGAAAAAACTTCCCAGCTGGTCATACATGTGCACCTCGGCATCTCCCGCCTCTACCAAACGCTCATGACCTGGCACCTGATACGCCACATTAAGCATGTACTCGTGAGTGCACGCCGGTCCTCCGTGCAACACGAGCACTTTGACATCTTCGCTTTCCCCAAATTGTTGGGTAAACACGCTGTATCCATTGCTCAATTCCACCATGGTCACACCAGGCTCGGCATATTTGGCCTCGCGCAGGGCCAACTCTTCAGGGCTGAATGTCATGGCACAGTTGCCCGTCACATGATAGTCGGCTGTGCTTGTTTCCGTTTTTTCAGCGGATTCAGCCGCACAGGATGCCAACAGCAACATCACGCCAGCGGAGAGACAGGTAAGATGATTCATGCAACGAAGATGGCACGAAGTGTTGAACATTGAGCGCTTGCAGGTGTCATTTCACCATGGGCGTGGATAAATCCTCCTTTGCCAAACCAACCGTTCAAGTTGACCGCGCCAATCTCCCTTGGAAAAACTGGCCTGAGGAAGACTTGGATCGGGTCATTCAGATGGCCTGGGAAGACCGAACCCCTTTCGAAGCCATCGAGTGGCAATTTGGCCTCAAGGAAAACGACGTGCGCGCACTCATGCGCAGGTCCCTAAAGCGAAAGAGCTTTGAAATGTGGCGCAAGCGGGTCAAGGGTACGGGAACCAAACACCTGAACAAACGGTCTGAGGATGTTGTGCGCTTTCGCGCTCCTGGTCAGCGTCCTTGAAATCGCCTGTCACATGTGGCAACGTCTTCGAAGCTCTACTCCACACCTTCGTCCTGAAAATTGCTCGTGATTTACGGGAAAGAAAATGCAAGTGAGCGTCACTTCACCTGCTCTCCATGTTGACTGTCGTCCAGACCTCGTTCTTCTTGTTTGGAAGTTACCCGCATGGGAATCAAACTGTTGACGATGGCAAACAAACTGTAACTCAAACCAAATGCACCTATGGCGACAAAGACAAGTGCAGCGACATGTTTGCCAAAGGTTTCAACTTCTCCAGATGTCAAGCCCACATCTGCAGCCAAAGCTCCAGTCAACAGCATGCCCACCATTCCGCCGATGCCATGGCTTGCAAAAACATCCAACGTGTCGTCAATTCGACCTGACTTGTGAAATCTGTCAATGGCCAAGTTGCTGACCAGTGAGGCCACAAAGCCAATCAAGACGCTGTCCCCAAGGCTGACAAAACCAGCGGCTGGGGTGATGGCAACCAAACCCACAACCGCACCAATGCATGCTCCGACCGCAGACATTTTGCGGTCACGGTAACGGTCAAAAAAAATCCAAGTGATCATCGCAGTAGCCGAGGCCAAATTGGTGTTTGCAAAGGCGAGGACCGCATCTGCCCCTGCTGAAAATGCCGAGCCCGCATTGAACCCGAACCATCCAAACCAGAGCAATCCCGTACCCAAAATGACAAAGGGGATGTTGGCTGGAGTCAACTGGTTGTTCATCCGGCGACCCAAGAACAGGGCTCCTGCCAGAGCTGCGCACCCTGCTGACATGTGCACCACTGTCCCCCCGGCAAAGTCTAAGACACCCCACTGACGCAACAGACCATCTGGATGCCATGTCATGTGGCACAAAGGAGGATACACAATCAGTGCGAAAAGCACCATGAACAAGATGTAGGCTCTAAAACGAACCCGCCCTGCCATGCTGCCCGTGATGAGGGCTGGTGTGATGATGGCGAATTTGAGCTGGAAAAGAGCGAATAACAGAAAGGGAATGGTACTTGCGAAATCGGCATTGGGACTGAGTCCCACTTCCCGGAATGCCAAAAAAGTTCGGGGATCTCCGACAATTCCCCACAAGCTGTCGCCGAAGCACAAACTGAATCCCACCAAGACCCACAACACGCTGATGACCCCGAGAGCAACAAAACTTTGAAGCATGGTAGAAATGACGTGCTTTTTGTTGACCAGCCCACCGTAAAAGAAGGCCAGCCCAGGCGTCATGAGCAGGACAAATGCACTCGCCACCACCATCCATGCGGTGTCTCCTTTATCCAATGCTGACATTGCGGTCTCATCCGTCGCCGCTTCATACGACGTGCCCAAAAACCAAATCGCTGGAATCAACAGCGCCAACGCTAGAAAATTGCTTTTTCTGCCCATGTTCAAGGAAGAGAATGAAATGTGTCAGAAGTCATTGTTCTGAATGTGGCTCTCATCACCCTTGAGCTCACATTGTTTGAAGATTCGATAATACGCGTAATCCATCAAATACCATTCATACGCGCACAAAAGCGATCCCACAGGGACTCGAACCCCGAACCGTCTGCTTAGAAGGCAGATGCTCTATC
>DCBH01000089.1:0-11893 GCA_002313415.1 Flavobacteriales bacterium UBA1112 | reverse complement strand
GCTTAGAAGGCAGATGCTCTATCCTGTTGAGCTATGGGACCAAATCCTGAGCCGTTGCTCAGCGAGGCAAAGATGAAGATAGAATCCTAAGAATCTGCCAGATAAGCTGGGGCAGATTAAGTGCTCCGTGGTTACTTCTCGCGTTTGAAGTAGAAGCGAGTGATGAAAATGCCATTGCCGTCGTCCTCTCCCGCATCAGATTCAACTCCAGAATTGATGCTGATCAATTCCCAACCCTCTGCCATCATTGCATTGACTTTGCTGCTAATGATGGCATCATTGGCTGCAATGTTCTGAAAGCGGAGTCCGGCAATGCTGTAGAAGTTGAGCAACTTGATTTCTTCAAAGGTTTCCATTCGAATGTCACCTCGCTTCGACTTGTTGCGTCCATCTTTTCCATTAATCGAGATGTAATCCTCGTGATTTCGTTCTTCAGTGGCTGATATGATTCTGGAGCGACCGACGCCACCAGGCACGATGGACTCAACCACTGTGAAATACGTGAATTCGCTTTGGGCCTGCACTTGCACATCAGCCAGAGCAAGCAATGCCATGAGAAGGCAAAATGCAGAAAATCGAGTCGTGAAAATGCGATGGGACATGGGATGAATGTTTGATTGAACGAGAGATTGAGGTTAGCCCTCATCGACCCGAATGTAAGCTGCAAAGAAAAAGGGGCTGCAGCAGCCCCTGATTCATTTGGTACATGCCTAAAACGTCAATTACTGGCCGCTGGACGTCAGTCGCGCAGTTTTGGTGCCTCCGCGCTTTCTGTCTCTTTTGGACTTCTTGTCGCCAGCGTCAGCAGCCGCACCCTTGGAACAACACCCGGAAGAGGCAGAAGATGACTTGCTGCAAGAAGCACCCTTGGTGTTGGCAGTTGCAGAGGCGCCCTTCGAGCAGCATCCCGCAGACTTTGAGTTGTCGGTCATGGCAGACTTGCTGTCAGTCGATGCAGATGCACCTTTGGAACAACAGCTGGAAGATTTGGACTTGTCTGCGGTGGATTTGTTGGCGTCTTTCGAGCAGGTTTGCTCAGTCTTGGCCTTTTTGTCAGCAGGAGCTTCCGTGGACTGTGCTGAAGCAGCAAACGCAAAAAATGCGAAGGCTCCGAGGAAAAATATCTTCTTCATGGTTGTTGAGTTTCTTTAGTACGAGTCAATGTATCACGCTACTCGAGTGTGCAAGATACAAACTACTTCAGCATGGGCCGTTGCGCATGTAAGGATTTCACTATTTTTGCCCTCCCGCGAGCTTTTAATTGCAACCGTCGCCGCGGAATTTTTTGGAGAGGTGGCAGAGTGGTAATGCAGCAGCCTGCTAAGCTGTGACCGATTTATTGGTCCCCGAGTTCGAATCTCGGTCTCTCCGCACAAGTCGAAAGCCAGCGCTCTTGCGCTGGCTTTTTGCATTCAAGGAATGCTCGGGGAATACGCCAAAAAATGGCAAACATTGGAAACTCAGTTGATGTCTCAAGAGGAGATGCAATCCTGAAAAAAAGGGGGCGACAGTTGCAACATTCGCTGCTCTTTTGAAGTTGTTCCTTGCTCAACACGCTCTATTTTCGCGCCATGATTCGCCTACCCTTTTTCGCAATGTGTGCCTTTTGTTTCCTGACTGCTTCAGCGCAATCGTGGACCCCTTTTGCACCAGTTCCCAATGGATTTTTAAGTGACCACAGCTTTGGATTCGCTCTGGGAGGAGAAGGCTTTCTTGTTGCAGGCCAAACGCCTGATGGATTTAGCGACAACGTCTT
This sequence comes from Flavobacteriales bacterium UBA1112, assembly GCA_002313415.1. Classification (GTDB taxonomy): domain Bacteria; phylum Bacteroidota; class Bacteroidia; order Flavobacteriales_D; family Sanyastnellaceae; genus UBA11663. The sequence continues at coordinate 10,137 of DCBH01000089.1, read as the reverse complement.
CAGGTACAACCCTGCCAGCGACTCCTGGTCGACCATGCAAGATTTTCCAGGTGAGGCCCGGGGGTATACCATTGGAGATACTTGGAATGGAGAAGCGTGGATGGGTTTTGGCCTTGGAAACGACGGCGCTTTGAATGACTTGTGGAAGTTCAATCCAATTTCAGAAACGTGGACGGAAATGGCGTCTTGCCCTTGCGAGCCTCGATATCATCCTGCATTTGTTGCCATGGACGGCCACATTTACATGGGGCTTGGATCAGGGCTTTCCGGTGACCTTGGTGACTGGTGGGACTACGACATGGCTACAAATTCATGGAGCCAAAAGCCCAGTCTCCCCGCGTCACCTCGCCATCACCCCTACCAGTTTGGCATCGACGGTATTGTCTACACCGGATTTGGACACAGCGGAAGCAACATCTTCAACACATGGTATGCGTATGACCCCAGTTCCGAATCATGGACAGAGGTCGCTGAGCTCCCTGCCGAAGGTCGCGTCGCTGGAACCCAATTTTCACACAATGGATTGGGGTATGTCCTCAGCGGAGATGGCGAAGACCACAGCTCCATGGAGGATGGTGAATTTTGGGCCTACAATCCAGCCACGGATGCATGGTCAGAGTGGCCATCTCATCCAGGGTGGTCACGGTGGGCACCGGCATCCTTCATCATTGACGATGTGGTCTACTTCATGCAGGGAACAACCGCAGACCCCGCGTCAGATTTGTATGTCGCATCGAACTACAAATTCAATCTCGTTCCCGAAACTGAAAACGATGTTGCTCTGACCGGATTTCTCGGAGCATACGACGGTTGTGGTGATGCAAATGACCCCATCGTTGCAGAAATCCAAAACCTAGGTGCATCGGGGCAATTCACCCTCACCCTTTCCATGGTTTCCGATGGCGCCGTTCTGCTTTCTCAGCCATGGAGCGGAACATTGGCCAGCTACGAGACAACAGGAGTGGTCCTGGGCAATTATGATACATCCAGCTTAAATAACTTCGAACTCCTGATCGAAGAAGACGATGAAGACACCAGCAACAACACCTTCACAGTACAGCCCACAGAATTGCCTGAAGCATATCTGACCTGCGTTGTCAGCATCACCACGGACGAATGGGGAGACGAGACGGGTTGGCAAATTGTCGACAACGAAGGCAATCAAGTTGCGGGTGCTCCCGCTGGGACCTACAATTCCAATGAGAGTTACGAAATCGATGTTGACCTGCCAGCAGAGGGATGTTATGAACTGATTTTGACAGACGAATATGGCGACGGCATGGTGGGCAATTGGAATTCAGAATCTGGATCTTTCACGCTGACCACATTCGAAATACCAGGCAATCCCTTCACTGATTACAACATTTTTGAATACGACGGTGAATCTGAATTTTCGGAGCTGCGTCTGTCCTTCCGAGCTGTCGATGCGGAGGCATCATCCTTGGAAGCACAACTTGAAGCTTTGAACCTTGAAGCTTATCCCAATCCTACGAGCCAAACCCTCAATCTCACAGGAATCGAAGGTGCGGGGACCCTCGAAGTTTGGACGGCGCTTGGACAACGACTGTTCACAGCGCAGGAGCGTGGCAACACCACCCTTGATGTATCCGATTGGCCCTCGGGGCTCTACGTGATTCGCTTTCGCGATGGTCGATCTAGACGTGAGCTTCGCGTGGTCAAGCAATGAAGCAACACCGCATCCCTTCTGAGGCTCAATAAATCTAGGCACTGGGGATGGTGGAAGGAAAAAGCGTACTATCTTTGCGGTCCTCAATCACGAGGCGGGGCGTGGCCCAGCCCGGTTAAGGCGCCTGGTTTGGGACCAGGAGAGCGCAGGTTCGAATCCTGCCGCCCCGACTACATCAACCGCTCACAGTCCGTGAGCGGTTTTTTTGTCCCCAAACGCTTCCCTGCTTTCGTCATTCTAAAGAACCTTACGTAACCTTTTCCGCATGAGATGCGTAGGAGGACCAGAACATGGTTTTTCAACATGAAAGCGAGACAATCGCGGACATGAAATGGTTTTGGTTAGACGAGAAGGCCGCCCCCACGGGGCGGCTTTTTTTATGCGGCAAGTTGAAACGAGAATGTCACGTTGGGCATTCCTCCATCCTGTCAAACCTCGAACCGCTCCTGAAAGCGGTCGGCCACGTAATCTCCTATTGCCAGTGAAGCTGTGGCAGCGGGTGACGGAGCATTCAACACGTGAATCGACCTGTCCGTGGTCTCGATCCGGAAATCGTCGCGTGTGTCGCCGTCCTGACTGAGCATCAAAGCTCTTACTCCCGATCGGCCAGGCCGTATGTCGTCCATGGTCAATGAGGGGACAAGACGCTGAAGTGTCTTCAAGAACAATCGCTTGGAAAAGGCACGGCGGTACTCATTGATGCCAAACGCCATGTTGTTGAAGAACAACTTCCATGTTCCCGCGTACCCCAATGCCTCAAATGTATCGCGCAAGTCAAAGTCAGTTTTGCCGTAGCCCTCGCGCTTGAACGTGAAAACGGCATTGGGACCGCACTCAATCTCTCCATTGGTCATCCGGGTGAAGTGCACACCGAGAAAAGGAAAATCGGGATTGGGTACCGGATAAATCAGATTGCTGACCTTGTGCTTGGCGTGATCTTCCAACTCGTAATAATCGCCTCGGAATCCAACCACGCGCTCCTTCAACGCGACACCGTCCTTGCGGGCCAGCCGGTCCGCTTGGAGTCCTGCACAAACCACGACCTTGTCGGCGTGATATGTTTTGGCCTCTCCCGCAACGAGCGTACGAATGATTGAGCCCTTCCCTTCTGGACCAAGATCCACCACTTCCTCACCGAGACGAATTTCGCTTTGAGGCTGTATGGCAAGTGCCACATCAGCCATCTTTTGGGTGGCGTCACGAAAATCAACGATGCCCGTGCACCCCACCCACAACGCCGCAACTCCACGACAATGAGGCTCTATCTCCTGAAGTTGGTCGGCGTCGATGCGCTCGAGATTCTCAATTTCATTTTGACGACCGAGGCCATGAATCTTTTCGAGCATGGGGAGTTCAGTCTCGTCGGCAGCCACGACCACTTTGCCACATACGTCGTGCGGCACCTTGTGATCTTTGCAAAATTGAACGAGTTCCCGACGCCCGCGCACACAGTTTGTGGCCTTCAATGACCCGGGCTTGTAGTACAAACCCGAATGGATGACCCCAGAGTTGTTGCCGGTTTGATGTTCGGCAAGATGAGGCATCTTGTCAATCAAGAGCATCCGCTTTTCAGGGAAGCGCTTTTGAAGTTTGTAGAAGGTAGCCGCACCGACGATTCCACCGCCCACAACCACCACGTCGTATTTCCCATCTGGGGAATCAGCATGTTGCATCGAGGGGAAAGGTACGGGACCTTTCAACCTGAAACCTATCTTGCCGGCCATGACTGTTCATGATGCACCCACGTACAACAAGAAAGTCCAAAATGCATGGGCGATGTACGATTGGGCCAACAGTGTGTATTCACTCGTCATCACCACCACCATCTTCCCCATCTTTTACAACGCCATGACCACCGTTCGTGAAGAAGATGGCACTTTGGTCAGTGATGTGGTGTCTTTTTGGGGTTTTGAATTTCTCAACACACAACTTTACAGCTACGTCTTGGCCACGAGCTTCTTGGTCATCATCTTTTTAAGTCCGTTGCTCAGCGGTATGGCGGATTACGCTGGCAAAAAGCTGACGTTCATGAAGATCTTTTGCTACGCAGGCGCAGCGGGATGTGCCAGCATGTTTTTCTTCAACCCTGATCGTCTCGAATGGAGCATGGGATCTTTGTTTTTGGCCAACCTCGGATTCTGGGGAAGCCTCGGATTCTACAATGCTTATTTGCCAGAAATCGCCCCCCCTGAAGAACACGACAAGCTCGGAGCTCGAGGTTACGTCATGGGCTACATCGGGTCGGTGACCTTGCTTCTCATTTGCTTGGCATTCATCATGGGCGTGGGTAATCACTTGACAAAATGGGCTTTTGTCCTTGTCGGTGTTTGGTGGGTAAGTTGGGCTCAACCCGCCTTCCGCAAGCTTCCCTCCAACCCTCACAACGCCCGACCCGAAGGAAACCTTCTCACACAGGGATTCCGGGAGTTGCGCGTTGTGGCCAAGGACCTTCGAGGGGAATTGCACCTGACTCGCTACCTCAGCTCATTTTTCGTCATGAGTATGGCCATTCAAACCATCATGTTGATGGCCACAAGTTTTGGAATCAAAGAAGTGGCTCTGACCTCAGCAGAGCTCATCGTCGCCACCCTTCTTGTTCAAGTTGTGGCCATTCCCGGCGCTTTTTTTGTTGCTTGGTGCAGTGGTAAGATTGGAAATGTGAAAGCGCTTGGAGGGTGCATCTTGGCATGGTGTGCAGTATGCGTCTACGCTTACTTTTTCGCCTCTAGCAAGGAAGGGTTTTATGTGGCTGCGGGAGTCATTGGATTCATGATGGGGGGCACTCAAAGCCTGAACCGCTCCACCTACAGCAAGCTCATTCCCAAGACGGACGACAATGCGTCGTACTTCAGTTTTTATGAGGTCCTCGAAAAGAGTGGATTGGTCATTGGCATGTTTGGATGGGGATACATCGAAGGCCTCACAGGGTCAATGCGCAACAGCATTTTGGCTCTGGTGTTCCTGTTCTTGATTGCCTTCACCCTTCTTCAATGGATTCCCAAATCGCACCGTGGCCATTTGAAAATGGCCTCATGACAAGAAAATCCCACCAGACAGCGAAATAAAAAAGGGCATCCAATTGGATGCCCTTTGTGTTGCTTATTTGGGAAAGCCCTTACTTCACAAGGAACGAGACTCTGCGATTTTGGGCACGCGCGATTTCGCTGTCGCGGGTGCTTGCCGGATCTGTATTCTCGCGGCCACTGACTGTCAATCTTTCAGGCGCGATCCCGGCAGCTTCAAGAAGTCGCTTGACCTGACCTGCACGTTTTTTGCCGATTCCCTTGTAGCGTACGTTGATTTTTCCTTCGAGGAATTCATCGTCATCACAATGCCCTACAATCTCCAAATTCATGCTGGGATTGTCATTGAGAATGGTGACAACCTTGGCGATGGTGTTCTTTCCTGCCGTTGTGGGCATCCGCTTGAGGAAGGCATAATAGATCCCCTCATCCTCCACGCGTTGCTTTGCGGTGGCATCGTCAGGCAAATTGCTTGATGAACCGTACACCAAATCCATGTCTCGCTCATCGGCCTTTCCACACTTGCATTGACTCAACGCGGTGATGGCCTCGACCTTGACGTTTTCTACGTAGTAATATGCTTGTGGCTGTTGGGCTTTGCCCGCGAAGCAATCGTTGCCCATGGGGCGTTTGATTTTTTCTTCGTCAATGCTGGCATCACCACCGAAGCAGCCAATGGTCAGGTACTCCTCTTCGCCCGTGCCTGTGAACGTGCCACAAACGGTTTCCCAACCATCCATAAACACCATGGTCTTGTTGCTTTTGTGACGCACGTCTGGTTTTTGCAAAATCGGTGCCGAACCTCCCCGGTCCATTTTGCGATCACTCAACACGGCTCCAATGTCTGGCACCGCGTATCGGCTCAAATCGGCGAGACTCAGGTCAAAGGATACGCAGTACATCTGATTTTCTTGGAGCTTCTCGGTGAGTTGAACCTGCAGGTAAGAGCGCTTGAGTTTGGGACTTTTGCTGTAGGCTCGGAATCCCGCATAAAAGTCACCGTCCTCAGGGTCCTGATAACCATAATCATTGCAAGGTGCAGTGACTTTACTTTCCTTTTCGCGCACCATGAAAAGGTCAGGCGAGACGTCTGTTGCACCACTCCAGTCGTTGGTCACAGCATTCACCAAGCCAAATGTCTTGATGTCTTTTTCCCTGGTATCCTCAGCAACCTGTTCAAAGCTCGCGTTGGGGACAAGGTTTTGGGCTTGAATCCCGCAACAAGTCAATGCCAGTGTGGCCATGCCTGTGCGTGTCAAGCTCGACGAATTTATTTTAAAAATCATACAGATGTGGTTGTTTCTCGTTCAGTTGCAGGGGTGTACTCCTTCACCGCCTGAACAAAGGCTCTTCCGTGATCGGCGGGGATGTCGGGATACAAACCGTGGCCCAAGTTAGCGATGGTGCGTTGGATGCCCAATTCATCAATCATACGATGGGTCTCTGCACGAATGATGCCAGGATTTGCGTACAAGGTGCTGGGGTCGAGGTTGCCTTGAAGGAGTTTTGGACCGCCGGGAGCCTCATCTGCAAGCCGTCGAGCCCATTGCCGGTTGGTCTGCCAATCGAGCCCAAGGGCGGTACACGGCAACGTGGCAAGGTCCTTCAGGAAGTGACTCCCTCCCTTTGCAAATACCGTCAAAGGAACGCGGCCCCTCAATCCTTCCACCAAGTCTTGCATGTGCGGCAAGATGCGCTGGACATAGAGCTCCCGACTGAGAGAACCTGCCCAACTGTCAAAGAGTTGAACGACGTGGACACCAGCCTCAATTTGGGCGTGCAAGTAAGCTTTGGTGGCCTTTGTAATTGCTGTCAAGAGTGCATCGGACAGAGCCGGCTCTTCCCACAACATGCGCCGCGCCAAAGTCCAGTCTTTGCTCCCTTTGCCCTCCACCATGTAACAAAACAACGTCCATGGCGCTCCCGCAAAGCCAATGAGAGGTACCCTGCCTTGAAGCTCCTTCAACGTCACTTCAATGGCGTCAATCACATATTTCAAATCTCGCCCAGGATCCACTTCATGGAGACGATTGAGGTCCGCAAGTGACCGAATGGTTTCCGGAAATCGCGGCCCAACTTTTTCCACGAGGTTGTAGGGCAAGCCCATGGCCTCTGGCACCACCAAAATGTCACTGAATAAAATCGCTGCATCCACCCCATATGCTTCAATCGGTTGTATCGTGACCTCTGCCGCACGATTTGGGTTCATGAGCAAATCCTTGAACCCTCCCGCTTCGGCACGAACAGCTCGATATTCAGGCAAAGTTCGCCCTGCTTGGCGCATCATCCACACCGGTGGACGTTCAACCTCTTCACCCCGGAGGGCTCGCAACAACAAATCGTTCATGAGGGCAAAGGTCAATGCAAAATTTTGAACACCGCCTCTCTGAGGAGCATACCGTCCGATGTGGTGGCATTGGAACGTCCTTTGGCCTTTTTGTCTGCGTCGCGTAGATAGCCAAAAATGCGCTCCACTTTCGCGGGGCTAAACGTCCCTGCAGCCCTCGCATAATCGCGGACAGCGTAAGGACTGCAACGCATCGCTTTGGCAGCAGCTGCTTCTGACCGGTCTTGCAACGTTTGATACACAAGTACTCGGGCAAAGTAGGCGTGCAATACAGGAACAACCATGGCAAGAGGTGCATTCTTGGGGTTGGCCTCGAAATACTGCACGATGCGGTTGGCCCTTTCAATGTCTTTGTTGCCCAATGCCCGTTGCAACTCAAAGACGTTGTAATCTTTGCTGATGCCAATGTGCTGTTCCACGTGCTCTGCGGTCACTTGTGTGCCCTCAGGCAGCAAAATATGGAGTTTCGAAAGCTCATTGGCCACCTTTTGAAGGTTGGTGCCCAAACTCTCGGCGAGCAATTGAGAAACGCGGCCGTCAACTTTGAGACCTCTGCTGTCAGCATAGCCTACAATCCACTGAGGCAATTTGTGGTCGCGAATTTTGTCGCTCAGAAACAGCGTTCCTTGGCGAGACATGGTCTTCACTGCCTTCAAACGACTGTCTATTTTTTTGTGTGGATGCGCAAACACCAAGACTGTCGTGGGTACTGGATCTTCCGCATAAGCCGCCAGTTTTGCCATGTCCTCTTTGCGCTTCCACATGCGCATGTCCTGAGCCTCCTTGACAAGAACCAACTGACGATCGGCCATCATGGGAAAACGGCGAGCCGCAGCCAGCACATCATCAACATTCGTGTCTCTTCCGTAAAGCACCGTTTCATTGAAATCTTTGAATCCTTCCTCAACCACCGTGTCGAGCAACGATTGAACAATTTCCGAGATGAAAAAGGGTTCCTCACCATGCAGCACGTAGATCGAATCGAGCTTACCCGAATTGATGTTCCGAACAATTTGGCGATGAGGCATACCTGCGAAGGTACTGTCTCAAGAAGTAGATTCGCGGCATGAAATCCCGCATGCCCCAGTTGCAATGGCCTGCTGCGTCTTTGCAGATGCGTCAGCTCGATCGAGGCGGTTCTGAGGTGCTCTGTTTGGCCCGCAGAAAGTGGGTGGCTCTGGAACCAGAGGAATGGGTTCGACAGCACGTCATTCATCACTTGAATGATGGATTGGGCTACCCACTGGGCTGCATGTCCGTGGAACACCAACTGAAACTCAATGGCATGCCTCGTCGCGCCGACATTGTCGCCTTCACGCCCGATGGGACGGCGCGCATCTTGGTGGAATGCAAAGCGCCCAATGTCAAGCTCAGTCAAGATGCAGTGACCCAGGCAGCTCGATACAATTTGGTGTTGAATGTCCCTGTTCTTTTGGTCACAAACGGGCTGAAGCACGCGGCGTTTGGTCTCGACACTGAAGGGCACGCGTCTCCTCTTGCTGAACTTCCGATCTGTCCCGGCCTTTGAGGGCAGTCATTGCGTACTTTCGCAACTCAATGAAGATCACAGACATTCTCGCAGTGGCCGGCAAGCCTGGCCTATATCAAGTACTGGCCTCCGGCAGCGCCAGCATCGTGGTGGAAAGCATGTTGGACGGAAAGCGCTCGAGCGTACCCGGCACAGCACGAGTCAGCAATCTTGCAGACATCACCATGTACACTCAGAACGAGGATCTGCCTCTTTTGGACATCCTCAACCGAATGCACAAAGAGCAGGAGGGCGCTTCAGGACCCTCTCACAAAGACACAGCTCAAAACATCCGTGACTTCGTAGACGGCATTGTACCAGAACTTGACCACGATCGTGTGTACCAAAGCGATTTGAAAAAACTCGTTCAGTGGTACAATCTGTTGGTAAGCAAAGGTGCATTCCCGCTGGAAGCTCCAGAATCGGATAAGGAAGATTCAACCAAAGCCGAACCAAAGGCTGGAGCGAAAAAAGAGAAGAAAGCTGCGAAGAATGCAGGAGCTCAAAAACCAGCAGCCAAAAAGCCCACGGCGAAAAAGTCGGCGGCCAAAAAGTCGGCGGTGAAGACGCCCACCAAGAAATAAGTAGCCACATCATGAATGTAACAGTCATTGGAGCAGGGACCATGGGCAATGGCATTGCCCACGTATTTGCGCAAGCGGGCCACGACGTGGTCATGATGGACCGTTCTTCCGATGCTCTCGACCGAGCATTGGCCACCATTGGAAAGAACATGGATCGCATGGTTTCCAAAGAAAAAATGTCTGCTGCCGACAAAGAGTCGGCATTGGGACGTTTGACCACAACCACTGATTTGAGTGCCGCTGTCGCGCAAGCGAGTTTGGTCGTAGAAGCCGCCACGGAAAATGTCGATCTCAAACTGAAAATTTTCTCCGACCTCGATTCAAAAGCGCCTGCAGACTGCATTCTGGCCACCAACACAAGTTCGATTTCAATCACACGCATCGCTGCTGCAACACAACGTCCGGAGAAGGTCATTGGCATGCACTTCATGAACCCGGTTCCCGTGATGAAGCTCGTTGAGGTGATTCGCGGCTATGCCACCTCTGACCAAACATGTGTTGAAGTCATGAATCTCAGTGCCCAACTCGGCAAAGTCCCCGTGGAAGTCAACGACTACCCAGGGTTTGTCGCCAATCGCATCCTGATGCCGATGATCAATGAGGCCATTTTAACCCTGCACGAGGGTGTGGCCGGCGTCGAAGAGATTGACACTGTGATGAAGCTCGGTATGGCACATCCCATGGGGCCGCTTCAACTCGCCGACTTCATCGGTTTGGATGTGTGTTTAAGCATCCTCAGGGTGTTGCATGACGGATTGGGACAAGACAAATACGCACCTTGTCCCCTGCTCGTCAATATGGTCATGGCCGGAAAACTCGGCGTCAAGTCCGGCGAGGGATTTTACATTCATACGCGAGGCTCCAAGGAGCTTGTGGTCGCGCCGACCTTCTCAAAATAATCTCAGGAAGTCAGCGACCTCCTTTATCTTTAGGGGCATGGCGTCCCAAGACTCCAAGAAAACATGGCG
>DCBH01000134.1 GCA_002313415.1 Flavobacteriales bacterium UBA1112 | reverse complement strand
GTTCTCGCATTGAATTGCTTACAGAACTCCATGATATTCACACCCTTGGCACCCAAAGCGGGTCCCACGGGAGGTGACGGATTGGCCGCTCCACCGCGAATTTGCAGCTTGATAAGTCCAGCTACTTCTTTAGCCATTGATCATTTTTATTTGAACAGTCCTCCACCCGCGCAATGGGAAGCATTTAGGGACAATGCGGGAAGGTTTTGGCTGTGTCTGTTCCAGTTATTAGCTTTCTTTCTCTACTTGGAGATAGCCAAGTTCCACAGGCGTCTTGCGCCCGAAGATTTTGACCATAACCTTCAGTTTTTTCTTTTCTTCGTTTACATCTTCAATGTTGCCGTGGAATCCATTAAATGGCCCGTCTGTGACTTTTACAAGTTCACCCACGACGTACGGTATGTTGATTTCTTCTTCACTGTCAGCCATGTCGTCCACCACACCCAAAATTCGATTCACCTCGTTTTGTCGCAAAGGCATCGGGGCACCTCGTTTTTCAGCGCCAAGAAAACCAATGACGTTGGTGATGTTGCGAATGATGTGAGGAACTTCTCCCACGAGGGCAGCTTCGATGTAGACGTAACCTGGAAACAAGTTCCGCTCCTTGGAAACCTTCTTGCCATTTCGAATGGTGAATACTTTCTCAAGAGGAATCAAAACTTGACCCACGTAGTCTTGCAATCCGGCTGCCGCAATTTCCGTTTCAACGGTTTCTTGCACCCGCTTTTCCTGGCCGCTGACAGCGCGGACGACATACCATTTTTTATCGATTTCACTCATCGTATTGGGGCTCTTAAGACCGATTACAGGAGTTGGTATAACAAACCAACTGCGCCAGACCACATGGAATCTGCAGCATTCACTCCAAAGACCCAATCCATCGCAGAAACGATGAAAGCGATCAACAAACTTGCCACGAAGACAAGAACCGAAGACTCCTGCAACTCACGCCAAGTAGGCCAAGTCACTTTGGTCTGCAATTCTTGAAAGGAGGCTTGCACATATTGAGTTAACGAAGACATTGTTGTCAGTTTTTGCACGGGCGGCAGGACTCGAACCTGCAACCAATGGTTTTGGAGACCACTACTCTACCAATTGAGCTACGCCCGTAGAGGTAAGAAGAAGGTACTCTCTAGAGAGTCCTTCTTCTTTTGAGTTCAGACTGCACTGAAACCCCGCTTAAGCAAGGATTTCAGTCACCTGGCCAGCACCTACAGTACGACCACCTTCACGGATGGCAAAACGTAGGCCTTTGTCCATGGCAATTGGTGCAATGAGACTTACCTCAATTGTCACGTTGTCACCAGGCATGACCATCTCACGACCGGCTTCCAAAGTGATTTCGCCAGTAACATCCGTAGTACGGAAGTAGAACTGAGGACGATACTTGTTGTGGAAAGGCGTATGACGGCCACCCTCTTCTTTTTTGAGGATGTAGACCTCACCTTTAAAATGAGTATGCGGAGTAATGCTATTTGGAGCAGCGATTACCATGCCTCGACGGATGTCTTTCTTGTCGATGCCGCGCAACAGAAGACCCACATTGTCACCAGCCTCGCCCCGGTCGAGAATCTTGCGGAACATCTCCACACCAGTAATCGTGGTCTTGAGCTTTTCCTCAGCCATTCCAATGATGTCTACCTCGTCTGCTGTGTTGATGACCCCAGTTTCGATGCGACCTGTAGCTACAGTTCCACGACCAGTGATCGTGAAGACGTCCTCAATGGACATCAAGAACGGCTTTTCGTTCTCACGTGGTGGAATTTCAATCCACGTATCAACTTCTTGCATGAGATTCATGACCGTCTCGACCCACTTGGGTTCGCCATTCAAAGCACCCAAAGCAGAGCCCTGGACCACGGGACCATTGTCACCATCGTACTCATAGAATGAGAGCAATTCACGAATTTCCATTTCAACGAGCTCTAGCAACTCTGGATCGTCGACCATATCGACTTTGTTCATGAATACCACGATGCGAGGTACACCTACTTGGCGACCAAGCAAAATGTGCTCGCGCGTTTGAGGCATGGGGCCGTCCGTTGCAGCGACAACGAGGATGGCTCCATCCATTTGAGCGGCACCCGTCACCATGTTCTTGACATAGTCAGCGTGACCTGGACAGTCAACGTGAGCGTAGTGACGCTTGTCCGTTTGGTACTCCACGTGAGAGGAGTTGATGGTAATTCCACGCTCCTTTTCTTCTGGAGCATTGTCGATTTGGTCAAACGAGCGAGCCTCGCTAAAACCAGCGTCTGCCATCACTTTGGTGATTGCAGCCGTGAGGGTCGTCTTCCCGTGGTCAACGTGGCCGATTGTGCCGATGTTGACGTGGGGTTTCGACCGGTCGAAAGTTTCCTTTGCCATGGTCTGGAAAGATTTATTTAGTTAATGATTTTCTTTAATTTCTTTTTTTCGGAGCCAATGACGGGAATTGAACCCGTGACCTCTTCCTTACCAAGGAAGCGCTCTACCCCTGAGCTACATCGGCTGAACAGAGCGGAAGACGAGATTCGAACTCGCGACATTCAGCTTGGAAGGCTGATGCTCTACCAACTGAGCTACTTCCGCTTGCACAACTGAGTGTAGATGGTGGGGGTAATAGGAATCGAACCTATTCAGTCATAGACAACAGATTTACAGTCTGCCCCGGCTCTCCAACTCCGGCGTACCCCCCTGAGGCATTCACCCAATCATGCGTGATTGGTACATTGAGCCGGTGGAGGGATTCGAACCCCCGGCCAGCTGATTACAAATCAGCTGCTCTGGCCTCTGAGCTACACCGGCGACATTTCAAAGAACAGGGCAACAAGAACCCTCCCGGATTTCAGGACGGCAAATGTACGAAAGAAATCCACGTGATAACACATGCTCCAGCAGGAAAATTTTTAGGGATTTAGCGTGCTCAGGGATGCACCTTCATCGCCTGTCGCCTCAAGGCTTCATGCACCTCGTCCATGGCTGCTTCGAAACTGACCGACCTCTTTTTGGCGAATAGGTCCTTGCCAGGAATATGGGCCTTGACTTCAACGACTTTATTCTCGCGATTGTCGCCCTTTTCTATGCGTAAAAAGACCTCACAATTTTGGATTTCATTGTTGTAGGTCAAAAGCTTATCCAACTTGACCCTGATGAATTCCAACAACGATTGATCGGCGTCGAAATGAATGGAATGAATCTGTACTTGCATCGAGCAACGGGTTTACTCCCCCGTTGACCTCTTGTTCAGCGGAGAAGCGTTGTGAAACTCCTTCAGCCTTGCTGTCGTGTGCTGGGTATACACTTGTGTAGATGACAAACTGGCATGACCTAAGAGATCTTTCACGGCTGCCAATTCGGCTCCCCTGTTCAACAAGTGGGTTGCAAACGTATGCCGAAGAACGTGAGGACTGCATTGCTGCAGAGAACTCACCTCACCAAGGTAATAATTCACCCTGCGATAAACAAACGACGGATACAGAGAGCTTCCGGCATCTGTAACAAACAAGTCATCTCCGCCTACAGGGCGATCCATCACGTGTTGCATGATGCTCTCAAGCGTCGCGGGCAGCAGCGGCAAAACCCTCTCTTTCCTGCCCTTTCCATAAACCCGAAGTTCTTTTCTCGCACCATTGATGTCCCCAACTTTCAACCCGATCAACTCACTCATTCTGATTCCCGTCTCGTAGAGCAGTGCAATCATGCTTCGGTCTCTCCGACCTTGCCAATCAAAGGCAAAAACCTCCTCTGAGAAAAGCTTATTCATCGCATGTTCAGGAACGACCTCAGGCATGCGCTTTTCCAATTTGGGAAGAACAATTGATTCCGTGGGATTGGATGCCATGTGTCCCTGGCGACGAGCGTATTTCACGAAGGTGCGGTAAACGCTGACCTTCCTGTGTATGGTTCTCGGCGATTTGCCAGCCTTCACCAAAGCCACGACCCAAGATCGAATCCAATCTGTCTCAACGATTGTCAAATCGCTCACCTCATAGGCTTCATCCATGAAGCGCTGCATTTGATTCAAATCTGACTTATAACATCTAATCGTGTGGTCAGAACCACGCCTTTCCTTCTGGAGATAATCCAGGAACTTGGTGATATGCTGCGGCGCTTGGGTCAAAGTTTCGGCAAAAAAAAAGGCGATAAAGCGCCGGCAATATCACTCTTTTTATCGACATAACAAAATATTATGTCTATGAATTATGTCATTCAGACTTCAAATTCAGACCATTCTTATAAACTGCCTTCTTTCTCGTATTTCGATTGATGACACTCGGTTTTACGAATTCTCTGCGGGTCCGAAGCTGCTTCATCGTCTTCGTTTGGTCAAACTTTTTCTTGAATTGCTTGAGGGCACGTTCGATGTTGTCTCCCTCTTTGACTTGAATGCTTAACATGCTAAACTATTGGCTTGTTTCCGAATGACTGTATTCCGAATGGGCGACAAAAATAGGAAATTTTTAAACAATACAACCTCAGCTGCTGAGCAATTCTCTGCTGATCACCAATTTCTGTATCTCACTCGTTCCCTCCCCAATTGTACACAGCTTGCTGTCGCGATAAAATTTCTCCGCGGGAAAGTCTTTGGTGTAACCATATCCACCCAAAATTTGAATCGCTTCAGTCGCGACGCGCACACACACTTCACTGGCCTCATACTTTGCCATGGCACTCTCTTTGGTCACTGGCATACCCTGAGATTTGAGCTCACAAGCCTGTAAGGTCAGCAAATCCGAGGCTTCAATGGCCGTCGCCATGTCTGCCAACTTGAACGCGATTGCTTGAAATTTGGCAATGGGCTGACCAAACTGTTCCCGCTCTTTGGCGTATTGGACAGCTGTCTCCATTGCTCCTTTAGCCATGCCCAAGGCCAAAGAGGCAATGCTGATTCGACCGCCATCCAGAACCTTCATTGCCTGTATAAATCCCTGTCCAACTTCTCCCAGTACATGGCTGGCGGGCACCCTGCATTGGTCAAATATAATTTCCGCCGTTTCACTGGAGCGCATGCCCAATTTGTTTTCTTTTTTCCCACCGGAAAAGCCAGGTGTTCCTCGCTCAACGACAAAAGCTGTAATTCCCCTGCTGTCCAACAATTCCCCCGTTCTTGCGAGCACCACGGTCACATCTCCACTGAGGCCATGGGTAATCCAATTTTTGGTGCCGTTAAGAATCCATTCGTCTCCATTTCTTTCAGCGACACACCGCATTCTCATGGCATCGCTACCTGTATTCGCTTCAGTTAAACCCCATGCTCCTATCCACTCTCCTGAGGCGAGTTTGGGCAACCAACGCTGTTTTTGTTCCTCATTGCCAAATTGCAGAATATGCCCTGTACAAAGGCTGTTGTGAGCAGCCATGGACAAGCCAATTGAACCACATACCTTGGCAAGCTCTTCAATCGCCATTTTATACTCGTAATACCCGAGACCCGCGCCGCCATATTGCTCTGGAACCAGGACACCCATCAGTCCCAATTCACCCATTGCGCTGAATAGCTCACGAGGAAAATGCTGCTTTTCGTCCCACTGCAAACGATGCGGCAAAATTTCCCTTTGTGCGAAATCACGAATGCTGTCTCGCATCAAACGCTGGTCTGAGGTCAGTGATAATTGCATGTGTTTCTATTGACGTAGGAGATAAAGGTCGATAAAGTGCCCTCAACGCACCAACTCCGATACGTTTTACCCTGCACTTCTTGGGCATGTACGGAGGTAGGGCGACCACAATTGACGTTCCTCATCTGACGCAGACATTCGAAACCAGAAATCATCCAAATTCGTCCCCCTACCCCAAGCCCGAAGAACACGACGCGATTGCTCCGCATTGAACAAGGGGTGTCGAATCAGCCTCTGAAATGAGACTGAATCCAAACAGATGGTTTGATGTGAGTTGGGGGTCAAAATCAAATCAGGTTCGATGTTCTTGATGACCGAAGAATCCAAACCATAGACTTTGTACAACTGGTCTATTGAGACAAATCCTCCCAAAGCATCTCTAAACTTGACAATGCGACGAGAAAGGACCGGACCGATGCCAGGCACAATGTCCCATTCCTCGGCGTTTGAGAAATTGACATTAATCTGACGTCTTTCCCGACTCTGAGTTTGTGCCTTACCTCTTGGGTGATTGTCACTTGCAATTGGGGCTGGCCTCGGACGAATGAGCAACTTGGATTTGAGTTTGGGCGACGTCATCGCCTCGGCTTGATCAAGCCAGCAAAGCAATTCAGGAACTGTGGCTCGAGGCACATTCAAGAGACGTTGTTCCCATGCGTGCATTCGCCAAGCATGGCTTATGACAGCTCCGCCAACCAACAGGCCCGCCCAACTCCAATGGCGAAGCTGGGCGTATTTGCCATCAAAGAAAACTGACCTAGAATCAGTCGTATTTCTTGATTTCTCCACTTTTCACTCTCCTCATGTAATCTTTCAAATCCTCTTTTACTTCGCGAGCGAGGAAGTACAAACCCAAAACGTTCGGGAAGCACATGGCAAAAATCATGGCATCTCCAAAATCAAAAACACTTTGGGCACTGATGGCCGAGCCCACAATCACAAAGACACAAAACAAAGCCTTGTAAGTAATATCCATGGCACGCGTCTCGCCGAAGAGGAATGTCCAAGCCTTCAGTCCGTAATAGCTCCAGCTAATCATCGTACTTAACGCGAACAAAATCACCGCAACAGACAAGACTACAGGAAACCACGACAGCGTTTGGCTAAACGCCGAGGATGTCAAGTTGATTGCTTGCAGTTCACCTGCCTGCGCACTGGCCAAAACACCCGCTTGATCATAAGCTCCATAATCAGAAATGACAATTACAAGAGCTGTCATTGTACAAATGACCACAGTATCAATGAACGGCTCTAGCAATGCAACAATTCCCTCACTTACGGGCTCATCGGTCTTGGCTGCACTGTGAGCAATGGAGGCAGAACCAATGCCAGCCTCGTTCGAAAAAGCAGCACGTTTGAAGCCTTGGATTAAAACCCCTACAATCCCTCCGTACATCGCATTGCTGTTGAATGCGCCACTCACAATTTTACCAAATGCAGTTGGCACTTCGGCAAGATTTCCGAAGATGACAGCCAGCGCACCAAGGATGTAGATGCCAACCATGAAGGGCACCACCTTGTCCGTGACTTTTGCAATGCTCTTGATTCCACCAAGAATGATGGCTGCCACAACCACGGCCATCATGACACCAAAAATCCAACTGTTTCCGTAAAACACAGAGGCCTCTCCACCAGTCACTGCGATTAGTTGGCTCGTGGCTTGATTGATTTGTACCATGTTGCCACCACCAAACGAACCTCCAATGCACGCAATGGCAAATAGAACAGCCAACACGGCACCCAAGCCGTCCCTATTTTGCCTTGCCAAGCCATCTCGGAGGTAGTACATCGGACCGCCTGAAATGCTCCCGTCCTGGTTGACCCTGCGATACTTTGTCCCAAGGGTGCATTCAACAAACTTGGAACTCATGCCCAACATGCCGGCCACAATCATCCAAAAAGTAGCTCCAGGACCACCAAGTGATACCGCCACAGCAACACCCGCAATATTCCCAACGCCCACAGTTCCCGACAATGCTGCTGTCAGAGCTTGGAAGTGACTGACTTCTCCCTTGTGATTGGGGTCGTCAAATTTGCCGCGAACGACATCCAACGCATGCCTAAATGCCGTGATGTTGACGAATCGATTGTAGACCGTGAAGATTAAAGCGCCCGTCAACAACCAAATCAAAACAAAGGGTACTTCACGACCTCCCCCTATGGGAACGGTGAAGAAAATGACACTCATAATGGCGTTCGTGACAGGCTCCATCACCGCGTTGATGCGATCGTCTACACTGTTTTGAGCATGAGCCAACCAGGGCAAACAGGAAAGCATGAGGAATGTGAAACGTGGAATCATACTTGCGATTTTATCAAACTTGAGGAAGCTGAATGCCCAGGACGCGATTCAGCGTACGAATTTGCTCGACAGTGCCTAAGACAAAAAGCTTGCATGCGTCATCTAGAGGGGTATCTGCACCCGGATTAATGATGAAATCCCCATCTGATTTTTTGACTCCCACCACATTGATTCCCACGCGATTTCTCGCATCGAGTTCACCGAGGGTTGCCGTCTTCAGACCTTGTGGCAGGACATTTACTGGGATTTCTTCCAAATTGATTTCATCCGCACCTTGAATGCGAACGTGATCCAAAAATTCCAGAACATCTGGCATGACGACAAGCGATGCCATATGAGCTCCACCGACCTTGTCAGGCATGATGACATTGTTTGCGCCAGCCACACGTAGCTTGCTTACCGAGTTGGACATGGATGCACGACTGATGATGTGAATGTCGGGGGCCATTTCCCGTGCTGCGAGTACGACGTACAGATTTTGAGCATCGTCAGGGAGTGTAGTGATGACAGACTTGGCCCGTGTGATGCCGGCATCAGCCAAATTTTCATCTCGCGTGGCATCGCCAGGAATCACCAGAAATCCCTTCTCCTCGAGACGCTCAGCCTCTTCCGCGTCCGCTTCCACAATCACCACGGGTGTGTTGTGATCCACCAATTCTTGAACCGCCATTTCCCCAACGCGACCAAGACCACACACAATGACATGTCCAGTCAATTTTTCAACTTCTTTTTTCAAACGAGCTTCTTTAAATGTGTTTCGGTATTCGCCATTGACAAAGTACGTCGTCAAGGCGGAAATCGAGTACGCGAACGTACCTAGGCTTCCCATGATCAATATTGTGGTGAACACCATCCCCTGCTCACTGAGCGGTCGCACCTCTCCAAAACCAACAGTCGACACAGTGATGATGGTCATGAACAGCGCCTCTACCCACGAGTATCCTTCCACAACCATGTACCCAACACTCCCAAAAATGACCACACCAATCACGAATGCGACCGCGAGATAGATTCTGGGAAAGACACGAAAAGAAAACATCATCATCGCTTCTAATCTACGACGCGCCATGGGAGCATCACTTTTCATGAATCATGCGTTTTGCATAGGACGACGTGAATTTTGCGCGCGTCTCAGCGAATCCCTCCGATCTCTAACGTCTCAAGCATTTGTGCTGCCAACTCTTCGGCCGCCTTCTTGGCCGCAAGAAGGGCCTCTTCACGACTCGCTTGAGGGCCGGCAGCATATAAAATGCCCCGTGAACTGTTGACCAACAAGCCACAATGACGATTCATGCCATATTTCGCGACATTCGATACGTTCCCACCCTGTGCTCCGACGCCAGGGACCAGCAAGAATGCATTCGGGACCATCTCTCGGATGTCCCTTAACATGGAAGGTCGGGTGGCTCCAACGACATACATCAGCCTTTCAGAACCAGAAAATGTTTGACTTTGCATCAGCACTTCTTTGAACAGGGGATTGGTTCCGTGAAACTCAAAATCCTCTGCGCTTTGATTGGATGTCAAAGCCAGCAAAATGGTCCACCGATCTTGAAACGCTGTGAAGGGCTCTACGCTGTCGCGTCCCATGTAGGGTGCCACGGTCACAGCGTCTGCTCCAAGCCCTACAAACATGGCTCTTGCGTAGCGCGTTGCCGTATTTCCAATGTCACCTCGCTTGGCATCTGCAATGACCAAAACATCACTAGAAATGCTGTCGACCACGCGTTCAAGTGCCGCCCATCCTTCTGCGCCGTACTGTTCAAAAAATGCCAAATTGGGCTTGTAAGCGACTGCGACATGATGCGTCGCTGAAACGATGTCCTTGCAAAACGCTTCCATGCCCTCTACCCCTTCACCGAAAGCTGCTGGAATCAATTCTGGATCAGGATCGAGACCCACACATAGATAGGAGCCCTTGGTCTGAATGGCAGTGAACAAACCCTCCGTCGTTTGCAACAAGTTGGATGGTTGCCGTCGGGAATGTCGAGAGAAAGACATGACGTAAAGTTCGGGAAAGGAACCTCGAAAATCCCGCGTTAAACCCTCTCAGACATGGGGGTTGTCAAAGATTTTTCAACCGCTCAGCTCGGTCGGCGACGTGCAATGCTTCAATGACCGCCTTCAGATCCCCGCCCAAAATTGCCGTTAAGGTGTGCACCGTCAAACCAATTCTGTGATCTGTTACTCGGCCTTGAGGGAAATTGTAAGTGCGAATCTTGGCACTTCGGTCTCCTGTACTGACCTGAGACTTTCGTTCAGCTGCCCGCTCCGCTTCAACTGATGCGCGAACGGAATCGTAAAGACGACTTCGCAACACTTCGAGCGCGCGTTCGTAATTCTGGTGCTGAGATCGTCCGTCTTGACATTCGACCACGGTACCCGTGGGCAAGTGCGTCAACCTGACGGCACTTTCAGTCTTATTCACATGCTGGCCTCCTGCACCACTCGCACGGAAGGTGTCCTTCCTCACCTCATTCAAATTGAGATCAATGTCAACCTCCCTCGCCACAGGCAAAACAGCCACGGTCGCTGCACTTGTATGGACACGCCCCTGAGATTCCGTCGTTGGGACCCGCTGAACTCGATGGACGCCTCTCTCAAATTTGAGCCATCCAAAGACGCCTTCTCCCTCCAACCTAATCACTGCCTCCTTGAATCCGCCCATGGTCCCTTCACTCATTCCTACCCAACTGTATTTCCAACCGCGTTCCTCTGCATGTTTCAGGTACATCCGAACAAGATCTCCGGCAAAAAGTGCAGCTTCGTTCCCTCCTGTCCCGGCTCGAACCTCCAAAATTGCATCGCGATCATCGGCCGAATCCCGTGGAAGCAACATCCATTTGGCAGCCTCCACGCCTTGCTCAAGATCAGAGGTCAAACCGGGCAGCTCTGATTTTCCAAGCTCTCGCATATCCTCATCCTCCGAATTCGCCCACAAGTTGGCTTCATCCCAGTCGGCCAAACTCATCGCGAGCTGTCTCGATTTCTCAGCCATCGGCTTCAACTTACGATACTCAGTCATCAAGGAGGCAAAAGCTTCCTGGTCTTGGACCACCTCAGGATCTGACACGAGTTTCTCGACCTCAGCAAAGCGATCTGCGATGCTTTGAAGCTTGGTCACCCAAGCGCCGATGGCTTCGCGATCGAAAGACATGGCTTAGGTGTAAACAAACGTTCCGTGGGGACCACAAATCGAAACCTTGGCACTTCCATCCGTGGCTTCGACCCGACCAACAATCTGAGCATCGATGCCAAAGGACTCACTGATTTGAATGATGTCCTGTGCAGTGGTCTCGTCGGTATACACCTCGAAACGATGTCCCATGTTAAACACCTTGTACATTTCTTCCCATGCGGTTCCAGATTCACTTTGGATGGTGCTGAACAAGACTGGCACATCGAACAAGTTGTCCTTAACCACATGCAACCCAGAGGACAAGAAATGCAGCACTTTGGTTTGGGCTCCGCCTGAACAATGAACCATACCAGAGATGCTGGATCTGTGAGCCTTCAAGAATGCTTGAACCACTGGAGCATAAGTCCTCGTGGGGGAAAGCACCATCTGGCCTGCATCCAAAATGGAACCCTCCACTGAATCGGTCAATCCATGTGTACCAGAATACACATACTCTGGATTTGTGCCCGGATCAAAACTTTCGGGATACATCGCCGCCAGGGACTTGTGAAACACGTCATGTCTTGCTGATGTCAAACCATTGCTCCCCATGCCTCCATTGTATTGGGACTCGTACGAAGCTTGACCGAAACTCGCCAAACCAACCACCACATTTCCCACTCCAATTTGCCCGTTGTCCACCACCTCATCGCGCCGCATGCGAGCAACCACCGTCGAATCCACAATGATGGTACGCACCAAATCCCCAACGTCAGCAGTCTCTCCACCTGTCGAACGAATGTCCAATCCCTGAGATCTCAAATCGGCCAAAAGGGACTCCGTTCCTTGAATGATTTCTTTGATCACTTCGCCAGGCACAAGATGTTTGTTTCTGCCAATTGTACTCGACACCAAAATGGGGCCAGTGCATCCGACACACAACAAGTCGTCCACATTCATAATGAGCGCGTCTTGCGCAATTCCCCGCCACACGCCAACATCCCCGGTCTCCTTCCAATACATGTAGGCAAGGGAGGATTTTGTCCCAGCGCCATCGGCGTGCATCACCACACAATGTGCCTCGCTGCCCGTCAGGTAATCGGGAACGATTTTGCAAAATGCCTGGGGAAAGAGACCTTTGTCAATGCCTTGAATGGCAGCATGAACCTCTTCCTTTCCCGCGGAAACACCACGTGCAGCATAACGCGCGTCGCTCACGATTTACTCGCTCGGCTTGTAATCGAAACGAACAATTTTAAAAACTGTTCGACGATTCCGTTGGTGGGCCATTTCACGATTGTCAGGATTCATGCGATTGATTTCCGCATCACTCACGAGCA
>DCBH01000092.1:1575-7825 GCA_002313415.1 Flavobacteriales bacterium UBA1112 | reverse complement strand
AGGTGCTTCTTCAGCAGCAGGCGCTTCCTCGGCAGCAGGTGCTTCTTCAGCAGCAGGCGCTTCCTCGGCAGCAGGTGCGTCCTCAGCTGACGCTGAAGCCGCTGCCGCTTCTACTTCCGCAGCGAGTTCAGATGCAGCGGCAGCAAGGGCGGCAGCTCGCTCTTCGCTTTGCTTGCGCTCCGCTGCAAGACGATCTTTGATTTCTTTTTCAGCGGCAGCGTCTAATCCGTCGCGCTTGGCTTGAATCTTGGCTTGCTTGTCGTTGTACCACGCATCAAAGCGTTTTTGAGCCTCTTTCTCGGTCAAGGCTCCCTTCTGAACCCCCTTCAAAAGGTGGTTGTGGTAAATGGCCCCCGTGTGCTTCAAAATGGCTCGAACTGTATCTGACGGTTGTGCTCCTTCTTGCAGCCAGTGCAAAGCCCGATCGTGGACCACATCAATGGTGGCTGGGTTGGTGTTGGGATTGTATGTGCCGAGTTTCTCAATGAATCGCCCATCGCGCTTGGCGCGGACATCAGCAGCTACAAGATGGTAAAAAGCTTTTCCTTTTTTACCGTGACGTTGGAGTCGAAGGCGTACAGCCATGGTTGAAACGTTTTAAAAGGGTCCGAAACCCTGTTGTTAAATCCAAAATTGGAGCGCAAAGATAGTCAATCTCTGCGGCAATGCACATGAATTCTGGGGAAAGTTAGCCGTCGATGTGCTGAAGGAACTCCGCACGCACCTCAGGGGAAGACTCAAACAGCCCCCCGTAACTGGCCGTCACAGTCGAACTTCCTTCGTCCTGAATGCCGCGGCTCGATACGCACAAATGCTTGGCATCCATCACCACCGCGACGTTTGGCGTTCCCAACGTGTTTTGCAAGGCGGTGAGTACTTGCCGTGAAAGACGTTCTTGCACCTGGGGCCTTTTCGCGTAGTAATCCACAATGCGATTGAGTTTGCTCAAGCCCACAACACGACCTTCCGGGATGTAAGCCACATGTGCCACGCCTACAATAGGAAGGAAGTGGTGCTCGCATGTAGAATTCAAGTTGATGTTGCGTTCCACCAACATATGGTCGTAACCATAGATGTTGTCAAAGGTTTTGACGTTGGGATGGTTTTCAGGGTTCAAGCCCGCAAAAATTTCCTTGACATACATCTTCGCAACGCGATGTGGGGTGCCAGACAGACTGTCGTCAGTCAAATCGAGTCCCATGATCTCCATAATGTCACGGAACTTACCCTCGATGGCCTCGATTTTGGCATCATCGCTCAGGTCGAATGCATCGTCCCGAAGGGGAGTGTCGATTGAAGTTCCAACGTGTTGATCGCCGAGAACATCGAAGTCAGGGTTGGAATCCTTTGGGGTGTTGGGAGAAGAAAGAGTAGTCATGTTGGCAGTCCTTTATTCAGGCAGTCCAAGTGCGAAAGTACGACACATGGGGATGCATTGTGGAAAACAAGGGCACCCTTCAGATGTTCGAACACCCAAGATTTCTCGAATTTAGATGGCTCGATGATTCTGATTTACGACACGGAAACGACGGGACTGCCGAGGGACTGGAATGCACCGATATCGGACGCAGACAATTGGCCACGACTGGTTCAGTTGGCTTGGCAATTGCATGACAAGCAGGGCAGATTGCTTTCACGCGGAAACTTCATTGTGGCACCAGAAGGATTTACCATTCCATTCAACTCCACAAAGATTCATGGCATCACTACTGACCGAGCCCTCGCCGATGGTGTGCCGTTAGAAAAAGTGCTGGCCGATTTCATGTCGGATGCTGCCCAAGCAAAGTATGTTATGGGACACAATGTGGGCTTTGATGTCAACGTTGTTGGAGCAGAGTTGCTGCGACTTGGCCAACCCGCGGAACCTCTGATGGGAATGTCCATCATCGACTCGAAAGAAGAGGGTACTGATTTCTGTGCGATTCCTGGCGGTCGCGGCGGCAAATTCAAGTGGCCGACCTTGACAGAACTGCACCAAAAGCTGTTTGATGAGGGCTTTGGTGATGCCCATGATGCTGCTTATGATGTAGCAGCTACTGCGCGATGTTTTTTCGAAATGGTGCGCTTAGGAGTCATTGAGCGGCCCGACATCACAGATCCCAAAGCCGTCCATTATGAGGCGCCTCAACTTGAAGTGGCCAACTTCGAGACGCCCAAAGAAAAGCAGGGGGCAAGTGACATGTCCAAACCCGAGGTCGAGGTGCCTTCATCGGATGCGCTCGCGGAGGTTCCCTTCAGTCATTTGCATGTGCACTCCCAGTTCAGTGTCTTGCAAGCCGTCAGCCCCGTGAACGAATTGGTTGCTGCAGCGAAGGAAATGGGCATGCCAGCACTTGCAGTGACAGACCACGGAAACATGATGGCAGCCTTTCAATTTGTGCGCGCGTGTTCCAAGGAGGGCATCAAACCGATTGTTGGAGCGGAGTTGAATGTGTGTCGCGACATGCACGACAAAAGTGTCAAGGACAACGGATACCCCACGGTCTTTTTGGCCAAAAACAAAAAGGGCTATCACAATTTGGCCAAGCTGGCATCCAAAGCATACACCGATGGATTTTATTACGTACCCCGCATTGACAGATCGCTTGTCGAGGAGTACAAAAATGATTTGATTGTCCTCACCGGAGGTTTGTTTGGTGAGGTGCCTTCATTGATTTTAAATGTGGGTGAGACCCAGGCGGAAGAGGCTTTGCTGTTCTGGAAGAGTCTCATGGGCGACGATTTCTATGTGGAGTTGAATCGCCACGGTTTGGAAGAAGAGGTCGTAGTGAACGAGACCTTGATGAGTTTGGCCTCAAAGCACGGCGTCAAGTTGGTGGCGAGCAACAACAGCTATTACACGCGCCAAGACCAAAGTGAGGCCCATGACATTTTGTTGTGTGTGAAGGATGCACGCAACGTCAGCGAACCCAAACGCTATGTGGGTAAGCGTGGAAGAGAATTCCGTTTTGGGTTTCCCAACGACAGCTTTTATTTGAAGTCGCCAGAAGAAATGAAGAGGCTGTTCGCGGATGTCCCTGAAGCCATCACCAACATTGCCATGCTGGTGGATGAGGTTGAGACGTATGCCCTTGAACGCGATGTGCTGTTGCCTGCCTTCGACATCCCCAGTGAATTTGTTCATGCCGAAGATGCAAAAGACGGAGGCAAACGCGGGGAGAATGCTTACTTGAGGCACATCACTTTTCAGGGTGCAGAGAAACGCTACAGCGAAATCACAGAAGAAGTTCGCGAGCGCTTGGAATTTGAGCTGCAGACGATTGAGCGCACTGGTTATCCGGGTTATTTCCTCATCGTACAGGATTTCACAACGGCTGCCCGAGAGATGGGCGTAAGTGTGGGGCCGGGTCGTGGTTCGGCTGCAGGCTCGGCAGTGGCGTATTGCGTGGGCATCACCAATGTAGACCCAATCAAATACGACTTGCTGTTTGAGAGGTTTTTGAATCCAGATCGAATCAGCCTGCCTGACATTGACATCGACTTCGATGACGAGGGTCGCGGCAAGGTCATCGACTACGTGATTGAAAAGTATGGTGCCAATCAAGTGGCTCAAATCATCACTTACGGCACCATGGCAGCCAAATCGTCCATCCGAGACACAGCACGCGTCATGGAGTTGCCTCTGGGCGATGCAGATCGATTGGCCAAACTCGTTCCAGACATCTCACTGAAAAAAATGTTTTCCCTGAATGACAAGGCGCTCAAGGAAAAAGTGAGGAGTGAGGGGCTCGCCATGGTCAAAGAACTCAAAAAAATCAGTGCGCAGAAAAACTTAGAAGGGCGCACATTGCAAACAGCGCGCGTCTTGGAGGGCAGCGTTCGGAACACTGGCATCCATGCCTGTGGGGTCATCATCACGCCAGATGACATCACCAACTTCGTTCCCGTCGCAACCGCCAAGGACAGTGCCATGGCCTGTACGCAATTTGACAACGCGGTCGCAGAGGACGCGGGGCTGCTGAAGATGGACTTTTTGGGCCTCAAGACACTCACGGTCATCAAAGACGCTGTGAAGAATGTCAAACTGAGACACGGCGAAGATCTCGATCCCGATTTGTTTCCGTTGGACGATGCCAAGACCTATGAGCTATTTCAACGAGGAGATACGGTCGGCATATTCCAGTACGAATCTGCAGGCATGCAAAAGCACTTGAAGTCTTTGAAGCCAACAGTCTTTGGGGACTTGATTGCGATGAATGCCCTATATCGTCCTGGTCCGATGGAATACATTCCGGACTTCGTTGCAAGAAAGCACGGGAAGCAGGTCATCACCTACGATTTGGAGGCTTGTAAGGAGCACCTCGAGGAAACCTACGGCATCACGGTGTATCAGGAGCAAGTCATGCTCTTGTCCCAGAAATTGGCAGGATTTTCCAAAGGAGAAGCCGACAGCTTGCGAAAGGCCATGGGCAAGAAGAAGAAGGCCATCATCGACAAGATGAAGCCGGACTTCATGGAGCGAGGCATAGCCAATGGTCACGACCCGGTCAAGCTGGCGAAAATTTGGACCGACTGGGAGGCCTTTGCATCCTACGCATTTAACAAATCGCATTCTACTTGCTACGCATGGGTGGCCTACCAAACCGCATACCTCAAAGCCAACTATCCAGCTGAGTTCATGGCGGCGCAGCTGTCCAACAACATGAACGACATCAAGGAGGTCACCAATCTGATGGAAGAGTCGAGGCGGCAGGGCGTTCCCGTCCTTGGGCCAGACGTCAATGAGTCGGCATTCAAATTCACGGTAAACAAGGATGGAGCCATTCGATTTGGCCTTGGGGCCATGCGAGGAGTAGGGGAAGGTGCTGTCATTGCCATCGTCGAGGGGAGAGAAGGTTCAACATATACGTCGTTGTTTGATTTCGCATGCCGTGTCAATTTGAAGGATTGCAACAAGCGAGTCTTCGAAGCACTGGCCGTGGGCGGAGCATTTGACAGTTTTGGCCTGCACCGAGCCCAATTTTTTGCACTTGATCACAAAGAAAGAACTCTGATTGAGTTGGCGGTTCGTTTTGGTGCAGCCAACCAAGAGACTGCGAATTCCGCTCAAGCATCTCTTTTTGGCGGGGACGATGGCGCCATGGACATTCCCGAGCCACCCGTTCCAGAGTGCGAAGAATGGCCATCTATGGATTTGCTGAACAAGGAACGGGACATCGTTGGCGTTTACATCTCGGGACACCCTCTGGACAAGTTTCGCTTCGAGCTCGAACATCTGTGTGCGAAGGGTGGCCTCACTCGTTTGGACAACTTGGCTCAGGAAAAAGGCAAAAAACTCACGTTTGGTGGGTTGATTTTGGCCTGTGAGCACCGCATCAGCAAAGCGGGTAGGCCTTGGGGTTTCTTTTCCATCGAAGACTTTAAGGGCGTGTACGAGTTTCGGTGCTTTGGGGAAGACTATGTGAAGTTCAAGGAATTTATGGTGGAGGGATGGATGGTCATGGTGACTGCTCAAGTGAAGGAGCAAGGGTACGGTCGCGAGGATTTGGAAGCCAAGATTCAATCGATTGAGCTTTTGTCTGAGGCGAGAGAAAAGCGCATCAGCCGTTTGCACATCCAAATTCAACTCAGTGCTTTGGATGACGGTTGGGTCAATCGATTCAGTTCAAGTGTTGAGAAACATCCTGGCAATGTGGGTGTCACCTTGGAGATTTATGATGATGAGGCCAAGCTCGACATGCCGAGTCGCACTTCGAAGGTTCAACTCCACGATGAGTTTGTGAGTGATCTTGAGCAATTGTGCATTCCAGGTCAGGCTCAGTACAGGCTTGATTTGAAGAAGTAAGTTGAAATTTGTTCAATGCATGGGGAGTTCTTTGTCCACGCATTTCGAGCCAAAAGGTTGAAAAATGACATCGCGTGAAGACGTTTCGACCTTTGGTCGTGAACAACACACGGATACCTTTGCTTACTTCTGAGAAACCGAATTTTTTAAATCATGGCAGTAGAATTCACAGACTCAAACTTCGAGGAGCTCGCAATCAAGAGCGACAAGCCTGTACTTATTGATTTTTGGGCTGAATGGTGTGGCCCTTGCCGCATGGTTGGCCCTGTGGTTGAGGAATTGGCTGGTGACTACGACGGCAAAGCGGTCGTGGGGAAAGTCAACGTAGATCACAACAGCGATGTGAGTCAACGCTTTGGCATTCGCAACATCCCAACCATCATCTTTTTGAAAGACGGCGAGGTGGTAGACAAAAGTGTGGGTGCTGTACCCAAGAATGTCCTCGTTGAGAAGCTCGACGCCTTG
>DCBH01000092.1:0-1243 GCA_002313415.1 Flavobacteriales bacterium UBA1112 | reverse complement strand
GACGCCTTGTTGTAAACCGCAGCTGCACTCTTCGGGGCTTTGCATCGCAGACCGTCGAGTGACAATTCTCGATTCAGAAATCGTCCCTGCCTATCTTGGTAGGGACATTTTTTTCGTCTTGGATTCTTGTTCCATGCCCATCCAACCCACCCCTGAACTTCAGCAGCGCCTCGGTCGTCTTGAATTCCTTGCCAAGCAGGCGGTGGAAGGCTTTATTACGGGGATGCACAAAAGTCCTTTTCATGGCTTCAGCGTGGAGTTTGCAGAGCATCGCCTCCACAACCCCGGTGAATCGACCAAGCACTTGGATTGGAAACTATACGCCCGAACAGACAAGATGTTTGTCAAGCGCTATGAAGAAGAAACCAACTTGCGTTGTCAGCTCGTTCTTGATGTTTCTCGGTCGATGGCCTATCCCGATGGCGTGAGTTTGAATGACGATCGAATGAGCAAACTCAAGTTCGCGGTGCTTGCGTCTGCAGCTCTGATTGAGCTCTTCAGACGCCAACGCGATGCGGTTGGGCTCAGTTTGTTCTCAGAAACGTTGGACAGCCAAACGCCGGCACGCTCTTCAAGGGCTCACCATCGCATGCTCTACGACACACTGGAGAGTTTGTTGGAAGCGCCCTCAGATGTTCGACCCACTGGCGCGATCGATGCGTTGCACCAAATCGCAGAGGCCACGCCGCGCAGGTCTCTTGTCATCGTCTTTAGCGACATGTTGGATCGATCTGAAGATCCCGAAGCTCTTGTCAGTGCACTGCAGCATTTGCGACACAACAAGCATGAAGTGGTCGTGTTTCAATTGCTCGATGCTTCAACGGAAGTGGACTTTGACTTCTCAGACCGCCCTACGCGCTTTGTGGATTTGGAAACCAAAGAAGAATTGAAATTGCATCCCACTGAGGTGAGAGAAGTCTATGTTCAACGAATGGCCAAATTGACGAAGACGCTGCGCGATCGCTGCGGCGCCCATGGCATCGATTGGGTGGATGTCGATGTCGCTCAGGGTGTTTTGCCTGTATTGTCAGGTTACCTCACCAAACGGGCGAAACTTTTTTGATTGAAATGGTTATTTCTTTGAGGAATAGCTTCGACCTTGCTATCTTTGCGCCCCGGCCAAAAGCGGTCGGAAATCGGAAGGGCTTCGGCCTGGAAGAGGAGGTCTGGTAGTTCAGTTGGTTAGAATACCTGCCTGTCACGCAGGGGGTCGCGAGTTCGAGTCTCGTCCAGACCGCCAACA
>DCBH01000121.1:23410-24552 GCA_002313415.1 Flavobacteriales bacterium UBA1112 | reverse complement strand
TCTCTGGCTGTCAAGCCCAAAACGATTCCCCTCCAACCTCTCAGGACAACACAGACAACCTCAAAGCATCAAGTTGGTGTGGTGTATTGAGCCCGGACGCCTATCGCGTCTTGCGCGAGCAAGGCACAGAACCGCGATTCTCCGGTGAATTTTGGCTCCACAACGAAGACGGTGTCTACGTATGCATGGGTTGTGGAGCAAGGCTTTTCGATTCAGGCGCCAAATTCAAAAGCAGCAGTGGATGGCCAAGCTTTTACGAACCCTCAATCACCGACGGAGTCGAAAAACGCATCGACTTCAGCTACGGAATGCGTCGAACAGAAGTGGTATGCAACAAGTGTGATGGTCACCTCGGCCACGTATTTGAGGACGGCCCTCCTCCCACCGGATTGCGCTACTGCATCAACAGTGTGGCACTTGATTTTGTACCGAGAGACAGCATCGCCCTCAAGTTTCCTATCTCAAACTCGGTTGACTAAATGGATTCTTAGCCATTGGCCCTAGAGAGGTATGGCGCCACCTCCTTGAATGAATATCTGTTGAGCGTTAGGCTCTTAGCGTGGACGTTGACAGACAAAAGTCAATCCCTCATTCTTGATGGCCTCAGGCGCACCCAATGGATTGCCTTCGCTGTCCATGACCGTTTTCGTGCGGCCGTGCAAATTGATGAGCCCCTCGACATCACCTGAAGTTGTCAATTGCATCAACAGAATACGCTTGGATGGACCCGCAGCGGCCTGACGCTTGTCAGGTGTGACAAACCAAGCACCATCGTTGGTCACCAATTCATTGCCTTGATCGAATAAGGCCAGTGCGTCTTCCATAATGAATCCGGAAACAGCATTCATGTAGTTGTCTTCAGCACCAATGGTGACCCAAGAGTCATACAACAAGGTCTCATCAAGGGTTGTGTCGTAACGCTGGATGTCTGCTGATAAGGCTCCGCCTTTGGGATGTTGGAAGAATGGCTTGGTGGAAGAAACTTTCAATGGTGCAGAGGCTTCGCCGTAAACCGCATCCAGAATGTCACCTTCATTTTCCATCACGGCATAGACGCGGTACGTATCACCTGGAACCTTGCCCATGTTGTCGATGTAGTCCACTTCGAGACGGACAAATTGTGCAGAGACGTAGGTGGTTGT
>DCBH01000121.1:0-23023 GCA_002313415.1 Flavobacteriales bacterium UBA1112 | reverse complement strand
CTGTGCCAAGATACATCACCGCCATCGTTACTTCAAGATGCGGTCACTAGAACGGACGCGCCTTCCACTGCTCGGTCTGCTTCGGAAAGCAGAGCGCGCAGGCATGAAGTATCCAAAAGACAATTCATGTGAATGTGTGCTGAGCATATTTTCTCCCACGGTGATGTCATAGTTGTATGCAAAGGTGAATGCGCCGTAATTCAATCCAGTACTCAACACAATGGCGTCCTGAGGACGGAAGCCCAGTCCCAACCACGATGTCCCATTAAAAATGGCGCGCGCATTGAGGTCCAATTGCGCCGAGGTAACCTCAGTCATCCGCATCAGCGCACTGGACTGAATGGCCACCAAACGACTGACATTGTAGAGGTAAGAGCCCATAAAATGATAATGGCGTACAAGTCGATTTTCATCATCTACACCAGCCAAGCTCAACTTGTCTTGAATCAAGTTGAAGACGGCCATTCCAAAATAGTAGTCTTTGCCATAGACCATCATCCCAGCATTGAAATCCACTCCAAAAGAGGACTCCAAGGTTCCCGGAAGGCTTTCATCACCAGATTGATACACTTCGAGATTCGTGCCGTCAAAGACAAACTGATTTCCCTTCATGCTCAAACCAAAGGAAACGGCATCTTGGTTGTTGAGAAGAATGCTGTATGCCCCCGTCAATTCAATCCCCGACTGCGAAACGGCTCCTCCCATGTCATCGTTGTACAAAATAAGTCCAGCCCCAATGCCGTTGGGCAAGGCCCGGTGACCGCTCAGCAACATGGTGGAAGGTCCGCCGCTGAAACCTGCCCATTGGTTGCGATATGTGGATGACAACACCGTCCCTGGTTCAGTTCCTGCGACTGCAGGATTCGCGAGGTACGTGTTGGTCACGAATTGCGACCGACGAAGTTGTTGTTGTGCGACTGCGGACCACGATGCAGTTGCCACGGCCACCAACAAGATCAATGCGTGTTTCATGTTGCTCAATACTTGATGGTTACCGTTCCGCGAATAGGCAAAGCCTCAGGGAACAATTCAATCGTGTAGTAATAATCTGCCACCGGAAGCCGCGCTCCGTTGAATCGACCATCCCAGCGTTCTCGACCACCTTCCGTTTCAAAAAGCTTTTGCCCCCAACGGTTGAAGACCATGACCACGGACTCGGGATAATCCTCCAATCCACCAACCACCCAATCGTCGTTCTTGCCGTCATCATTGGGAGTCAAGGCATCAGCAATGAACAAGCAACCCTCAATGGCATCTACGAATTGAGAGGTGGCGCGACGACATCCAAGGGCGTCCGTCACCACAACGGTATACGTGTCCTCTGTCAAGCCAACAGCTGTCGAAGAAGTCTGACCAAAGGGGTCACTCCACTCAAACGTGAATGGAGCTTCACCACCATTGACACTGACTGTCGCTGTCCCATCAGCTGCATTCCAACAGGTTACTGGAGACGTGAACGTATTGAGCTCCATATCTGTGATGAAGTCGATTCCAATGTCGAAGGTTTCGGCGTGGCTACATCCAATCTGATCAGTGACAAGCGCCGTGTAGGTCATCTCGCTCAGGTTGTTGAGATTCGCCACATTGCCCGCCGTATCGAGTACAACCCAATCGTATTCTTGGTCACTGACCGTTCCTCCGAATGGAAATATGTTTGCAGACCCATCGCTCATTCCCGTGCACGTGGCATTTGTCGGCGTAATCAGAAATCCGAGTGGGGCGGGCGCTTCAACTTCGAACAACTCGGAAAGTTGACAACCAGAGGTGTCTGTCGCAGTAACCACATAATCTCCCGCGCAGAGTCCAACCGAATCGATGGACAATTCACCCGTGGAGGTGTTGAAATAACTTACATCCAAGACGCCAGAACCACCGATGGCAGACAAGGCGACTTCTCCATCACAATCCAAACCACACGATGGATTTGTCACGTCGCCAATGTTGACTTCAATTGGAGCCGGTTCTGCAATTTCAATGACCGCTGTATCTGAGGAACAATTCAGCGAGTCCAAAACATAGACTTGATAGGTGGACGGTCCCAAATCCATCAAACCTTCTGACACAGGAACCGTTTCAGTCGCACTTGTCAAAAACAAAGATCCAGATCCCCCCGAAGCCTCGACCACGATGAATCCATTTGCATCGCCGGAACAAACCACATCCTCCGAGTCAAAGACCACATCGAATGGTTCAGGACAATTGACGTAGAGGGTGTCTTTCCTGGTGCACCCATTGGAATCACTCACTGAGAAAATGAACTCGCCATCTCCATCAGAGCAGACTAAGCCGTCCCAGATGTAAGTGTCTTCGACCAGCACTGGATTGATTGTGGCTCCTTGTGGAGTTTCTGCCGTCAACACAAGGACCCCGGTGCCGCCGAACAACGTTGAATCTGGCAAGACAATCATGGCATCCGCTTCCCCAAAACAAGTGTTGTTGTCCGCAACTGCAAATTGAGCAGCAATTGGATCGGGAGATTCCACCACAAATGCTGTGGTGTCAAAACATCCGTAATCGTTGGCAACGTAAACCTCGTAATCCCCTGCCGTCAATCCTGGAAATTGGCTCGCCGCCGTTTGGCTAAGCACTGTGATGTCCTCCACGAAATCATCCGTTGACGTCGCAAGCGTATAAGTCGTCCCTTCCAAGGCCGCGTCTAAACCCAAAAATTCTAAGGCAACGTCCGTGGTGAATCCATCACAAGCGGTCACTGTATTGATGACTTCAGCTTCAGTTTCGTCGTAGTCTTCACATGGGTCTTCCACGGCAATGGCGCCATTGCCGTCTACATCTAGGAAGAAAAGCTGCTCACTTCCATTGTCTCCATCAACGAAAACTTGCAAGTTCAAATTCAGAGACCAGTCACCGCACGTGGTGACGCGAGCCACTGCAATTTTTAAATCTTCTCCGGCAATGGCATTTTGAGGAGTCCCAGTGACAAATGCGGAACCATTCCCAATTTGAGAACTGCAAATGTCAGTTCCATCAACCAGAGGAGTTGAAACCCACGTCGGGTTTTGTCCGGCAGCATCTCCACTCAATTTACCGATGGTCCAAAACGTATCGTATTCGTAAAGAGCAGTGGCCGGAAATTGCCAAAGCAAACTGTTGTTGGTGGCATCCATGACCAACGAATTGGTCACAGGATTCCAACATCCACAAGGGGCATTCAAACCAAGCGCCCCCCCCTGTGGATAAAAGCCAACGTCAGAAAAAATTGCACTTAGGACATCTGTTGGGTTGGTGAAATTGACATACACCAGATAACTCACGTAACCTTCCAGTATTCCCTCAGGATCGAAAGTATCCTCGGGGGTAGGCGTGTCAGGACCGTAAAACGCCGTATCCACAACGACCTCGACCCCAATGGCTTGCCCAAATACGCCAAACTGCCCCATTCCTAGGAAGAAGAGCAGAGTCCAAACATGACGTATGTGAAGCTGTATGTTCATGTTGTTCATTGATCGAACCAAGATTGTGTGTTTTACTCTTTGGAGGGAGAGTAGATTTAGACCGCAAATTAGCGGATTTGAACCACTCTTCAACCACACCAAATCAGGGACTGTCCATGACCGCTGGTGCAGAACCCTCTTTTAGGATGTTGCATGAGGATGAGCATATGTGTGCCGTCGTAAAGCCCAATCGCTTGCTCGTTCATCGAACAGACATTGATTTTCACGAGCCGTACAACTTGCGAGACCTCCTGAACAAAACACGAAATCAAGATGCTTGGTTGCAACCAGTTCATAGGTTGGACAAGCCAACAAGTGGCATCGTGCTGTTTGCAACATCGAGAAAATCTCTGAATGCGCTCAAGCTCGAATTCGTTCATCGAAGGATCTCAAAGACCTACTTCGCCGTCGTCCGAGGCTGGACTGAGGACCGCGGTGTTGTCGAAAAGCCCCTTCCTACGGCTCACAACTCCACACCCAAAGAGGCCCAAACACATTACCTTACGCTGGCTCGAGTGGAATTACCACACCCAGTAGGACCTTACGAGACGGCGCGTTACAGCTTGGTTGAATGCCGCCCAGTGACCGGAAGATTCCACCAAATCAGGCGTCACTTTCGTCATTTGCGACACCCCATTGTGGGAGACTCCAAATACGGCGATAAAAAACACAACCGCTTCGTTGCGAATCAGACGAAAGCGGATTCACTCCTCTTGCATGCTGGCAAGCTCAAAATCGGACACCCAGATGGCAAACGAACCTTGAATCTAGAGGCTAGAGTGCCTCATGGTTGGAATGCCATTTTGGACGGTTGGCCCTGGAAAGGAGACCTGTCAACAGTTCCGCTGAAAGACGCTGTAACACTTTGATGCCGCGGCACCGGGTTTGGCCTAATTTCGCGAAGCCCCTTCGACATGGAGAACGCCAAACCATATGCCCCCAAAAACAAAGTACGAATTGTCACAGCGGCAAGCCTCTTTGATGGTCATGACGCAGCCATCAACATCATGCGTCGAATCATGCAACGGACGGGATGTGAAGTGATTCATCTTGGACATGACCGAAGTGTCAATGAAGTGGTCACCACCGCCATTCAGGAGGACGCTCAAGCCATTGCCATGACCTCATACCAGGGGGGGCACATGGAATACTTCAAATACATGAAGGATTTGTTGGACGAGAGAGGCGCGGGCCACATCAAAGTGTTTGGAGGCGGGGGTGGCACCATACTCCCCGAAGAAATAGAGGAACTGCACGCCTATGGCATTGCGCGCATTTATCATCCTGACGACGGCCGGACCATGGGACTTCAGGGCATGATCAACGATTTGATTGAAAAAGCCGATTACCAGACAGTGCCCAAGTTGAAAGACCTAGATGGGGCAATGGAACGCCTGCCGGAACGCAATGTGCGGGATTTGGCGCGTTGCATTACCGCCGCTGAAAACAACGCAAAAACCTTCGGCAAGGCATTCGCATCCCTCAGGCAAAACTTGACCGAAGTACCCGTTTTGGGAATCACGGGAACAGGCGGAGCCGGAAAATCGTCCATGGTGGATGAACTCGTACGCCGATTTCTCCTTGACTTCCCTCAAAAACGCATCGCCCTTGTGAGCGTAGACCCTTCCAAGCGACGAACAGGTGGGGCTTTGCTTGGAGATCGAATCCGCATGAATGCCATTCACTCGGACCGTGTTTACATGAGGTCTTTGGCAACGCGCCAGTCCAACCTCGCTCTATCGCGCCACGTGCAAGAGGCCTTGGACATCCTTAAATCCGCCCAATTCGATTTGATTGTATTGGAAACCAGTGGCATTGGTCAGAGTGACACTGAAATCATGGACCACAGCGACGTCTCGCTTTACGTCATGACACCTGAATTTGGGGCAGCCACTCAGCTGGAGAAAATCGACATGCTCGATTTCGCAGATGTGGTGGCCATCAATAAGTTTGACAAACGTGGTGCTCTAGATGCTCTACGCGACGTACGGAAGCAATTCAAACGCAACCATGACCTGTGGGAGGCCGAGGACGACGAATTGCCCGTTTTGGGAACGATTGCATCACAATTCAACGATCCTGGAACCAACGAACTCTACCGGCGAGTGATGAACACGCTGTCAGCCAAGACAGGTGCAGACCTCAAATCCACATTTGCAGCGGAACAGGGCACGAGCGAGAAGATCTTCATCATCCCTCCCGCGCGGACGAGATATCTCAGCGAAATCGCAGAAACGAATCGAGCTTATGATCGCTGGGTCGACAAACAATCAGAACTGGCAGGTCGCCTTCAAGCCCTCAAAACCGCGACAAAGGAGGTGGATGACGCAACCAAGGAAGCACTTTCGGCAGCTGCAAAACAGCTCGAATTGGATCTTGATGCGAGGTTGTACGGTTGGCTAAAAGCGTGGCCTGAAGTCAAACTGCGTTACGCCTCTTCAGAATACGTATTTCAAGTTAGAGGAAAGGACATTCGCATTCCGACCACCACCAAATCCCTGTCTCACCAGGACATTCCCAAAGTTGCACTCCCCGCCCTAAGCGGATGGCAAGACTTGGCGAAATGGCATCTGCAAGAGAACCTTCCGGGGTCCTTTCCATTTACTGCCGGCATTTATCCATTTAAACGAGAAGGCGAAGACCCAACGCGCATGTTCGCAGGCGAGGGAGGACCTGAACGCACCAACAAGCGTTTCCACTATGTCTCCCTAGGAATGCAAGCGAAACGCCTTTCCACTGCATTTGACTCTGTTACGCTGTATGGACGAGACCCTGCAATTCGTCCTGACATCTATGGCAAGGTTGGAAACGCAGGTGTGAGCATTTGCTGTCTAGACGACGCCAAAAAGCTGTACAGCGGATTCGACCTTTGCGCAGCCAACACGAGTGTCTCAATGACCATCAATGGTCCCGCGCCAATGCTGCTTGGCTTCTTTTTGAATGCGGCGATCGACCAACGCTGCGAAAAGTACATCCATGAGCACGGCATGGAATCCAAAGTAGAGGATGTACTGAAAGAGAAGTGGGACGCCCGCGGAATTCCTCGTCCCACTTATGAAGGTGACCTGCCAGAGGGCAACGACGGATTGGGTCTTTTGCTGCTTGGCTGCACTGGAGACGAAGTGCTCAGTACCGCGACCTACGAGAAGATGAAGGCTGAAGCACTGCAGAGCGTTCGCGGCACGGTACAAGCGGACATTCTCAAGGAAGATCAGGCACAAAACACCTGCATCTTTTCCACCGAATTTGCCTTGCGTCTGATGGGTGATGTGCAGGAAAATTTCATCCAGAACGGGGTGCGTAATTTCTACTCCGTTTCAATTAGTGGCTACCACATCGCTGAAGCCGGGGCAAATCCCATCACGCAGCTGGCATTCACTCTCGCCAATGGATTCACTTACGTAGAGTACTACTTGAGTCGCGGCATGAACATCGACAAGTTTGGCCCCAATCTGAGCTTTTTCTTCTCCAACGGCATTGATCCAGAATATGCCGT
This sequence comes from Flavobacteriales bacterium UBA1112, assembly GCA_002313415.1. Taxonomy (GTDB): domain Bacteria; phylum Bacteroidota; class Bacteroidia; order Flavobacteriales_D; family Sanyastnellaceae; genus UBA11663. Next base: position 16,075 of record DCBH01000121.1, on the reverse strand, counting down.
GATTGGAAGAGTTGCGCGTCGGATTTGGGCCAAAGCCATGCGAGAAAAATATGGCGCATCACCCCGTGCGCAAATGCTGAAATACCACATTCAAACGTCGGGTCGATCCCTCCATGCGCAAGAAATTGACTTCAATGACATCCGAACAACTCTGCAGGCTTTGTATGCCATTTATGATAATTGTAACTCGCTGCATACCAATGCCTACGATGAAGCCATCACAACTCCTACTGAAGCCAGTGTCCGACGTGCCATGGCCATTCAATTGATCATCAACAAGGAGCTTGGACTCTCCAAAAACGAGAATCCATTGCAAGGGTCTTTCATCATAGAGCAATTGACAGATCTTGTGGAAGAGGCGGTGCTCATTGAATTTGATCGCATCACCGAGCGAGGAGGCGTACTCGGCGCCATGGAGACCATGTACCAACGGTCTCGAATCCAGCAAGAGAGCCTCCATTATGAAATGCTCAAACACACAGGTGAATACCCCATTGTTGGGGTCAATACTTTCTTGAGTAAAGAAGGGTCTCCCACCTTGGTTCCTGGGGAGGTCATTCGAGCCTCCCAAGAAGAAAAGCAACAACAGCTTGCCAATTTGAACAACCTACACGAAATGTCTGCGACGCGCGCCCAACAAGCGATTGACAATGTTCAGCATGCTGCTGTTTCAGGTGAAAACATCTTTGACGTTTTGATGGAGGCTTGCAAGTGGTGCTCGCTCGGCCAATTGACAGAGGCCATGTTCGAAGTCGGTGGGGCATACCGCCGAAACATGTGAGCCATGGCGAGGGTCGTGGCACTTTGGGCAGGTCCCCGAAATGGCAGCACAGCCACCATGTACAGCTTCGCTCAACGGTCAGATACACGTGTCATGGACGAGCCGTTGTTTGGGCACTTCCTCGCCCATACTGGCGTCGTGCGTCCTTCTCGCGAGGACGTCTTGAATACCATGCCAAAAAGCCGAGATGATGTTCTGCAATCCATCGAGCCAAAAGAAGAGGACGACGTGCTTTTTTTGAAGCACATGGCCAATCACATTGAAGGACTGGCATGGCATGATGTGGATGGTCCGAAGCACAAACACGTGATTCTTACCCGTCATCCGGATGGCGTTCTGCACTCATACCGGCAACATATTGCAGAACCTACAATGTTGGACCTCAGCTACGCTCACCAACGCCGCATTGCACAACTTGGAGGGGACGATGTCATCGTTGTCACCGCTGAATCCCTGTTTCAAGAACCTGAGAGCACCCTAAGAGCTCTGTGCTTGTCCCTAGAACTGCCCTGGGAACCCGTAATGATGACTTGGCGGAGCGGCGGGCGAAAGGAAGATGGCGTCTGGGCAAAGCATTGGTACAGCAGCTTGCACGCAAGCACAGGTTGGCAACCTCGCACCCTCACAAATGCAGATGTGCCCTCGGGTCTAAAAAAGCTTCGTGAGACATGCCTTGAACACTACATTGCTTTGAAAGCAAAGTCCTTGAACCATTAAATCATGGCCAAATACAATCAACCTGACCCCAGAAACGCAAACACTTGGTGCTGGGTTGACGGCTTGGTGAAACGTGAAGACGCTCGCATCAGCGTCTTGGACAGTGTGGTCCAAGGCGGCGATGCTGTCTGGGAGGGATTGCGTGTCGATGGAGGTCGCATCTTTCAAATGGAGGAACATCTTCAGCGTCTGCAGGACAGTGCTCACGCCCTCATGTTCACCGGCATTCCCACCACATCTGAAGTCCAAGATGCAATTTTCAAAACCCTCGAGGCCAACGGAATGACCGAGGGAGTGCACATCCGTTTGACGCTTACGCGAGGTGCAAAGTCAACCTCTGGGATGGACCCAAGGCTTAACATTCATGGCTGTTCACTCATCATCCTGCCTGAATACAAAGGCCCTGTATACGGCACTGGAGCTCTTCGTTTGATCACAAGTTCAATTCGAAGGAATGGCCCCTCCTACTTGGACTCCAAAATCCACCACAACAACCTGCTGAACAACATCCTCGCCAAAATCCAAGCCAACCATGCGGGCGCAGATGATGCCGTCATGCTCGACGATCGTGGGTTCATTGCAGAGACGAATGCAACAAACTTGTTTTTCATTCATAAAAAGGTCTTGTGCACTCCGTTTGGTCATGCCTGCTTACCTGGAATCACACGCGCGTACATTTTGGATTTGGCACGAAACTTAAATATCTCAGTACGAGAAGGTGACTTCAGTTTAACCCAGTTGTACTCAGCCGATGAAGCCTTCACGACGGGAACCATGGGAGGAATTGCACACATCGTGGAAGTGGATGGTCGAAGAATTGGTCCAGTGGACAGCGAAGGTCCAGGTGACTTGACCCTTCAACTTCAAAAGGCTTATCCCTTGCACATTCCTGCTGTGAATCTGCCCTTTTTATCATCGTCAGCGTGATTCGAGAAACGCTATGTTTTTGTTTCAATTGCCGACGAGGATACGCTCAAGATTCCGTTGTTGACCAACGAGCCTTCAAAAATGTATTGGCTGAAATGCTCGCCACCACGAGTGCCATCCCAGCAAGGCTGAGGGCAGACATGCCCTCCCCATAACCCCACCATCCCGCGGCGAGTGCAAGCACGGCCCCAAGATATTTAAAGGGCATCACCATACCTGCATCTTCCTTGTGAAGAGCCACCGTCATTAAGACTTGGGCAGCACTGCTCAAAACGCCAATCGCCAAGGCCAATGTCCAATCACCAGAAGACAAAGGGGACCAATCTCCCAAGGACAACGTGCCCATTACGGGCACTGCCATGAGATGAAACCAAATGACCACCCCCACCGGGTGGTCTGTATCGCGACATTTCATGGTGGCCAAATATGCCACCGCCGCCAAACAGGCCGACATCAGTCCCAAACTCCACATGCCCCAAGAGACCCTTGGGTCAAATCCCTTGACCATAATGATCCCCACAATCGCCAGACCCAGAAAAAGCCACTGCAAGCGGTAGACACGCTCCTTCAAAAACAACAGTGCAAGCAGGACTGTGAATACAGGACTGAAGTATTGAATGACCGTTGCACTCGCGAGCGGAATGTGTCGAACGGTGTGAAAAAATCCAGCCAGCGCAATCATCCCAACCAATCCACGGACAAACAACCACCGACGGTTGTTCCCCAACAAGGGAATCCCGGCACGAAGGAGATAAACTCCACACAATACAAGAGAAACAGCCGATCTCAGGAACACGAGTTGGAAAGTCCCCAGATGAGAAAGCTCTTTGACACACAAGTTGGCCGAGGTGTACAACACCACAGAAGTGAGCATGGCAAGGAGTCCTGTCCTCAACGGACAACAGTCACTGTGCCCCGAAGCACTGTAGGAACGATTTCATGGTATCCTTGAGCCTCTACACGGAAACCGTAAACACCATCTGGGACGAAGTGCGTACCAAGCTTCTGGTTGTTTTGGCCAATCCAAGGCTGCTCAGGATTGTTCGACACAAAAACCACTTGCCCCCAACGATTGAACACGCTAAAAGAATATGAACTTCCTGCAAAACCTGCACCAAGGGGAAGAAAAGAATCGTTTACACCGTCGTTGTCAGGCGTGAACGCGTTGGGCACATAGAGATGGAACTCCACCGGTTCGAAATGCGCCGTCACAACCTCAAAGGGAACATCAGTCAGGCTCAAAGCCATGGGATTGGCTTTCTCCTCTGGTTCTGGTGTTGACGACATCACTTCCCAATGACTGAACTGCCATTCCTCCTCCGAAATGGCCTCAAACGTCACTGGACCCTCGGGTTCAAAAGACATGTTCCAGGTATCCTCAACCATGGCCATGTCGACCACCCTCACGCGGCCGGCTTGCGGCGGAGAAACCACCACCGTCAAATTGGTATGTGGAATTTCAACAAAATGGGCAGTGACCGTCCCTGGCTCAAAAACCTCCAATTGCGCTGGGGATGCAAATGCATCCGGATTGATGACATTGCCACTCCAAGACCAATGCGAAAATTCCCACCATGGGTTCGGTTGCGCCAGTACATTGTGATTGCCCACACTCACAAGCTCGGTGGAGGGATTGACTGTCAGTGAGACGCCATCGAACACAACAACTCCTGAGCCTGGCGGTGTGACTGAGAAGCTCAACTCCTGCGGTGGTACGGGGATGCCGAAGTGGGCAACAATGTGAGCGTCACCTGTGAGATTCAGGGGCAAAATGGGATCGTTGACATCTGCAATGGCGACATCACCTGATACAACTTCCCAATAGAGGAATGCCACTCCGAAGGCCTCCTCCGCTTCGAGTTCAATCGGGACATCTGCAAAGTACCACGCTGTGTAAGGCACCATGGATGGATTAAAATCCACAGAATTCACTTCGACCTCCCCCTGTCCTACAATGTCCAGGGTAAAGTTGACGGGCACCACATCATAGCAGTCTTCCATCCCCCCCACCACTTCGTCTTCGCAACGACTGTCTATGAAATCTCGCAATTGTTGCAATTCTGTTTCCCACCCCGCCATGTTCCCTCCCCACCGACTCATTTGTCGCGGCATTTCTGGAGCAATGACATTCACCATGCTATCCAGAACTGCATGCATGTTGGCACACGTGAAAACGGTGTTGCCCAAATCAGCCCATCTGTTGATGTATGTGTTCCAGAACGTCTCGTTCTCGAGGAGGGCGTTCAAAACAGGGATGTGGCCTTGCCCTCCAAGATTGCCCATGCTTTCGGGATTGCATGGATCTGCAGTGGGACCCGTCTCTGGGATGCCTGAATAATTGATGTAGTGTCCAAAACTGGCATCCATGTCCCACAAGGCGTAGCGCCAACGTTTGGCATCCCCGTCCGGATGGCGACCACGCCACCACGCCGTGTTCCAATTCAACCAATCCGCCGAAACGATGTAACTGTTCAAAATGAAGTAGTCAATCAACGACATGGGGTGCAATTGCGACACGGCGTACTCATAGTTCGCATCCACCGTCATGTCTTGCGTCGTACAGAAAGTAACGAGGTCGTACCAGTCGTCTCCGGAACCGTACTCTTCCCAAGTCCCTCCCCATGTTTTGAGGAAATCCACAAAATGTCGAGGCTGGTCGTAGTACTCTTCCGTGAAGTCGGTGTCATCCACTTTTTCACGGTATTCATAAACACCCCAATACTGGCCGTTCAGATAGACAATGCAGCTTTCGTTCGTACGCTCGTCCAGCTTCAATGCTGCCAGATGGCTCAATGTGTGAACGTAGGCATCGCGAATGTGGGCGCCAGGTTCAAAAGGATAATTGTCGTTGGCGGCAGCTTTAAAAATCAAACGCTGATATGCTTCGCGCTCTTTGACATGGAACATCTCGCCTTCTAAGGCATAGTCATAACCCATTTGATCTCGGGTGATGTAATCAAACCCTCTTTGACCGTAGGCATTGCTGTCGTTGCCGTGCTCGTTGGTGTCGCCTGTGGCTTCTACCCAAAAAGTCCCATCGGGGTGAAAAAACTCAATGTGCGCCAACTCGTCGTTGCCACCCCAACCCCATTCTCCATCCTCTTGACCATTGCCACTGACCGAAACCACTGGAATGGTGTGAGCGTCAGCACCAACGAAAAATGTATTTGTCTCAATGAAACTTGGGGCCAAGACGCCGCTTGGATCTATAGATACAGCCCTTACCACGGTTGTATTTGAAACATTGATGGGGCCTGTGTAAAGTGTACTGGCTCCGGTGGGAGAATATCCATTCAATGTGTAGCGGATTTCATATCCAGCAGGAACAGAAAGTTCGACGAACATAGAAGCGTCATAATGGCCAGCTTCCAAACTAAAAATGGGATTGGGTGCATAGCCATTCACCATATCTGCAACATTGGCTGCCTCCGGTGTGGGACTCAGACACACACTCCAAGTGGATGCGCCATCCGTGGTGCGCGACCAGCTGTGATCCGCTTGGGTCGTGTGAATGTCTGCACCATAAGTATAACTTTCTAGAACGTTGCCGCCAGGGTCCGAGAAAACGATGGCCTCACCTTGGCATTGATTGACCTTAAAGTTGGTGTTTAAAAAGCCTCCGACGTAGAGGTTGGTCAAAAGCTCTCCCTCCGCAGAACACATCACCATGAGGTAACCTCCCGCAGGCACAACCGTTCCAGCTGGGATTTCAAATTTGTCCAAATTCGCTGGGTTGTCAGAAAGGAAATGGCCTCCCAAGTCCACATCCGTTCCCGAGGGATTATAAAACTCTACAAAATCTTCATTGTCCCCCGCAATCCCGAGGGTGTAATTGCTGCAGGAAAACTCATTGATGACGACTTGGCTGAAACCAAAACAAGGCAAGAAAGCCAACACAAACAGCGTTGTCCATGGACGCATATCCATTCTCTTTGATGTAGTTGAACTCTTCATCAACGCACTTCAAAACGCACCACTGTAGACGCTTGTTCATTGGACAAACGAAGGACATAGCTTCCTGCCCCTAGGTCATCACGTTGCAGAGAAGTGGTTCTTCCAGACACCCTGCGTTTCAGGACAATTCTCCCCTGAGCATCCATCACATCCATGTTCCAAACACCTAGCGGGAATCGAACTGTACTAAAATCTCCCATGGGGTTAGGCATGACTTTCACCGCCTTTGCAGCCGCCATGTCTATGATGGCTGTTGCACAATCGTAATCAACTGTATGGAGCGTGTTTTGATAATCTTCGTTGACCACATCAATGACTTCCGTCATACACACTTCGTTCCCCGCTTCTGACCAGTAAACCCTCAAAAACGGCACCCACTCAATGTTCTTGTGAAACGAAGCGCCGTCGTAACTCAGTCCGATGATTTTGTTGCCCCCGGGAATGAATGATGGAGTGATGTCGTAATTCATCGGATCTGCGAGGCTCACCGCATCACTGATGCTCACCCCAGAAAATTCAAATTCGTATCCAACAATTCGGTTGTATGCATTTAAGACATGTACGTCAAAATAATTCATGTCCCAATTCACGTCGGCCACCATGAAGTGAACTGTGTCGTAGATGTTGACGATTTCTTGAACGGGAAATTCGCACTTGTCGTGAACGCCGCTGCTGTCTGGGTGCTGGTGTGCATCATTGAACCACTGACACTGCGACATCAAAGCTGCATCACTGACCGTAACATCGCCATCTTGGTCAATGTCAATGCACGAACTTGCCTGCAGGTCACTTCCTAAAATGCCTTCAACATACGCCACCGCATCTGCGAATTCTTGCGCTTCATTGTTGTCGAGATCTCCAACGAGCGATGTACCCCCGCACTCACCGTTGCAATCCGCTTCCGATGTTCCAAAGAGCACACCATTGCAATCGTAAATGGGCTCGCACCCATCGACGTGCTCAGCCACAAGAGAACCACTGCTCCGGTCCAAGTTCACACACACTGCAGCGTGGTTGTTGTCATAGGAGTTTTCAGCGCGACCCAAGGCGTCAGGAATAAATTCGTAGTTGGCTCGAACCAACAGATAATACGTTCCATCTTCCACGTCAGTCACGTCAATCCATTGGCAACTCAGCCCCGCGCCGTAGATGTCTCCACATCCAGCTGAAATCCCCATGTTACCACAACCATACTGAGCTGTACCACCCCCACTGCATTCCAAATCCATGACACAAAACCCATTTTTGAAGCCTATGGGGATGAGATTGCCCTCCAGGTCGAACAAATCGTATTTGGCATAGCCATTGTGATGCCAATGTCCGTGGCAATCCCCCCACTCAAATTGATTGTTGCCGTCTTCACTAGGCACACCGATGTAATAATCAAGGTCTCCAATGTTCTTAATGTGAGTGGTGAAACGCACCAACTCCCTCGCTCCGTAACCGTTGAGACACCCTTCCTCGATGTAGCAATCGGTCTCGCTGACCTGCATGATTTCTGTTGTTAGGCTATTGATGATTGCATCTTCCATGACGATTAGATCAGGCCCTGTACATTCTGGGTCACCAGGGTATACACATGATCCATTGTCGGCCTCGGCCATGGGGTTAAAATTGCAAGCCTCAGGGTCCATGCAACCTGTTGGCGGGCCTATAAAATCAAACTCCCAAGACCAAAGTTCATCGCAGGGACCTTCAAACGACGCCCAACGCACCCAATAGGGAACTCCCGCTTCAAGCAGAACTGTCAACTGAGCCTCTTCTCCACATCCTCCTTGGTTGTCGTCGTAATAAATGGAACCTTCGTTGGTGTCATCGAAGTTGCCCATTTGACAATAGTCGTAGATGTACAATCGAGTGTCGCATTCATTTCCGCAGGAGCTGAAATTGTACATGCCATTTGACTCCGGGGTGAAGATGTACCAATGGGAACTGCCAGGAGAATCTACCGGGCCATAGTCACTCTCTGTAAGAAGAGTGGCATCGTTGCAGGTTGAACCGGGAGCACAAGCGAAGAGGGCCCCAGCCGAATTGCCGAAATCACCGCCTGATGCGACGTTCTGTCCGTCGAGGTAGACGTTGTACCCCCCAGCACCGAAATCGCAGCACATGCCGTCACCGTATGAATCGAAAATTTCAAATTGAATGCACGGTTCATCCGAGAACGGGAAACAGAGGGTGTCAGCGTAAAGGGTGCTGTTTTCAGCGTAGGGCCCGCCTGACATGACCACCTCACCGTCCATGATGACCTCCCAGGACGTTTCTCCGGGATAATCGTCTGTCAAGATTTCAACAACAAGGGTGCTCTCCGTTTCAGCACATTGGGCCAAAACTCCTGAGAACCCATTGCAGAACAGAAATGCTGCAAGGATTGATGCTACCCAGGTAAATCGTAGGGACAAAAAAATCATATGAGAAGGGTCTTGGTTCGCAGTTATTCGCGCTGCGCCATTAAACGCGCCGAATGCGAAGATAGGTTATGGAGAGGGGCGCACCTTCATCGGATGCAGAGGTTGCATGAGAAGAACTCCGAGATACAATTTTCCCGTGTATTTTCGTGCCATGGGACACGACCATCACGACCACCACGAACCAGAGCAAAACGAAATCGGAGGCCCTGTTGTCTTCGCGCTTTTCCTCTTCGCCATCGTCATTGTAGCGATTGGCATGATGGCTTCTTGAATCCCTATTCGCCGAGATCTTGATGTGAAATCAAGGTCATCTCGTCCACGAGGTGTCCTGCCCCGGCGTACACGTCCATGACCCAAAGGACATAGCGGATGTCCACCATGATGTTTCGACAACGCGAGCCGTCAAATAGAATGTCGCTCATCGTGCTCTCCCAACTTCTGTCAAAATTGATGCCCACCAAATGGCCGTTGCCATCCAGGGCCGGTGAACCTGAGTTGCCACCCGTGGTGTGATTGCTGCCCGTAAAGCAGACAACCAGCTCCCCATCATCATTCGCATAATCCCCATATTGCTCGTTTTGTAGGAGGTCGACAAGTCGCTCAGGCATGTCGAAGTCAGGATGTCCTGGCACATATTTCTGAAGAATGCCTCGGGCCGTACTCAACGGGTTGTATTGCATTCCGTCATAAGGTGCGCTTCCTTCGACCTTGCCATAAGTTAAACGCAACGTGCTGTTCGCATCCACAGGAAAAACCTCTTCTGGAAACGCAAGGCGAAGAGCTTTGGTGTAGGCGCCTGACGCCACAGAAATGGCCTCACGGAGACGTGCGTATTCAGGTGCAATGACCTCGAAGTAATGCGCACGTATGAGCTGGATAAGTTGGTAAATGGGATCTTTTCTCAGCTTGCTCCAAGACTTTGGGCTTCCAGATTCCAACATTTTTGTCATGGCCTCGGCGTCTGGAAAGGTGCTCTTCTTGAATGTTTTTGAAGCCCAAGACGGTCCTCCGCCTGACTTGAGGACCTCAGCGTACAAACCTTCTGGAGCCAGGCCATCTGGAATCCACTCAAAATATTCATCAACGAGTTGCCCGAGCAGCTGCTCATCAACGGATGAATTGAAGTCCTTTCTAAAGCCTGGTTCTTCAGCTCGAAGAGCAGCGAGGAGTGATTCGCGCTTCTCTCCCTCCATTCCACTTTCAATAAGCCCTGCAAAACCATGGGCATAATTGAGTAGATCAGGACCATAATAAGCGAGTTCAATGAACAAGGAACGCGCCTCCAAAAATGGCATGTACTCAACATTTAGAGCCTCCAGTTCATCAACGACGGTACTGCCTGTGGCAGCCTTCAGTCGGGCCTCGAGATCACGCTTTTTCTCGAGAGCGTGAAGTTCAGTGAGTCCTCGATTTTGTCCCTTCCACTTCTTCCATGCATTGGCTACGCTGCTTTGTTTTGATGCGTAGGCGATGCGCAAAGCGTCGCTCGATGCACGTGCCGCGTTGATGACCGACAAACCCTCGTCGCGCATGGCGATGCGCATTGGATTTAAGCGCGTGATGACGTGTTCGACGGCACCAGATGTGAGGTACTGTTCCGTACGCCCCGGAAATCCAAAAATCATCGTAAAATCTCCCCCTTGAACACCGTCAACATTGACTGGGAAATGGTGTTCAGGCTGATAAGGCACGTTGGCCGCACTGTAATCTGCAGGCTTGTTGTCGGCATCTGCATAAATTCGGAATACGCTGAAATCCCCTGTGTGACGCGGCCAAACCCAATTGTCCGTATCTCCTCCAAATTTCCCTACCGCCGAGGGTGGCGCCCCAACGAGGCGTACATCACGAAATACCCGACTCGTGATCAGGTAATGGCTGTTCCCAAAATCGAAGGCGACGACGTTGCCCTCGAGCCCGGTTCCCTCTGTTGCATTTTGAACAATCGCATCCATCTCTTCCTGCATTCGCTTGTCCCGTGCTTCACCAGTCAGTCCGACACAGGCCCGAGAGAGCCGCAACGTGACATCCTCGATGCCATCGATGAACGTGCAAGTCAAATCCGGGTTAGGCAACTCGGCCTCACGAGTCATGGCCCAAAATCCATTGGTCAAAAGATCATTCTCAACTGTGCTGTGGAATTGAATTTGTCCATATCCACAGTGATGGTTGGTGAGCAAAAGGCCTTCTGAGCTTACCATTTCTGCGGTGCACCCTCCGTTGAAGTGCACCACAGCATCTTTCAAACTGCTGTGATTGATGCTGTAAATGTCTTCAGCAGTCAATGTCAAGCCCATCGCTTGCATGTCCCCTTCTACCAATTTCAGCAGCGTGGGAATCCACATTCCTTCCTTGGCTTGAAGCACATTCATGCATGCAAAGCCCAAAACGAACGCCAGTGCGCTTTTCACAGGACATTTTTTCATGCGGACAAGATACCCCAGACCCACCGGTGCTTCGCAACGCTCTTGTACTTTCGTAACATGGCGAGCTCAACTCAAGACAATCAACTCCAACCACTCCCGCCAAATCTGCTTGTAGATTTCAGAAGTGACACTGTGACTCAACCCACCAAAGCTATGCGTCAGGTCATGCACGACGCACCAGTTGGAGACGACGTTTTCGGAGAGGATGAAAGCATTCAGGCTTTGCAGCACCGGTGCGCTGAATTGACAGGTCAAGAAGCGGCCCTGTTTTGTCCATCTGGGACCATGACCAACCAAATCGCAATCCAAGTGCACACCCGTCCTGGAGACGAAGTGATCTGCGATAAACTCTCTCACATTTACAATTACGAGGGAGGTGGTATTGCGAGAAATTCGGGTGCATCCGTCAGACTGGTGGATGGAGATTGCGGACGATTTGATGCAGCCGACATGATTGCCAACATCAATCCCTTGGACAGCCATTACGCTAAAACGTCTCTCGTTGCTGTAGAAGACACCTGCAACAAGGGAGGCGGCTCAGTATGGGATGTCGGCGCCCTCAAAAGACTTTCCGAGGAATGCAGAGCACGTGGGCTCAAGTTTCATCTCGATGGCGCTCGCGTGTGGAATGCATGGGTCAAACGCGGAGAATGGGGAAATCCAAACGCCATGGCCAACTACGGCGCCATGTTTGACAGCATGTCTTTGTGCCTAAGCAAGGGGCTGGGATGCCCTGTTGGTTCAGTTCTCGTAGGGTCAAAGACATTTATCGCTGATGCACACCGCTCCAGAAAAGTGATGGGAGGAGGGATGAGACAAGCTGGAGTCTTGGCGGCCGCTGCACTTTATGCTCTTGATCATCACGTTGTGAGACTTGAGCAAGATCATCGGCACGCCAGTATGTTGGAGCACGCGTTAAAATCCCATCCTGACGTGGCTCAGGTAGATTCGGTGGACACCAACATTGTCATCTTTTCGCTTCCCGAAGCGACGTCAGCGAAGGTCGTTGATTCATTCGCTGAATTGGGAATTGCTTGCTTCGCCTTTGGGCCCAACAAAGTGCGTTTGGTGACACACCTTGACATGGTTACAACAGACGTTGAGGAAGCCTGTCACCGAATTTCTCGGTGGCGTGCGTGAATGTCAATTCTTCATCAACCGTATGGTTTCCAGACTTGCTGGGCTCCATAATGTGTATGTGCCTGCTGGCACATTGACATTCGTACTCCAAAAACGCCCTTGATTGGCCCATGAACACGAGACTTTTCGACCCGTCACGTCAAACAGCTCGAGCGAACCAATCTCTGTGCCTTCAGGCACTTGAACTCGAATGTGATCGTCAAATGGGTTGGGATACACATGAATTCCATCAGAGAGAGTTGTGTTTCCTAAACCAGTCGTGCAATCATCCAACGTCAAAATGACTGAATCTGTAGCTCCACATCCGGCGCCATCGACCACCTCTACTCCAACGACCAACGTGCCAGGGGCATCTGTTTGGACAACTGCCAAGGCACTCGATTGTCCTGTGCTCCATTCATACGTCAATCCCGACCCCAAGGGTGCAATCAGGGTAAACGCATCTCCTGCACATCCAAATTGATCGGGACCGAGGTCCACTTCCGGAACACCCACGTCCTCAATCCAAATCATTTCGGAAGCCTCACATCCATTTTCATCGACCACATTGACCTCGAACAAGCCTCCAGGTAGTCCGCTTACTTCTAAGCCCGTTGTCCCAAAAGTCCCAGAAGTCCAGGTCGCTTGGTCCACACCTTGGCCCCCAAAAACTTCCACTGCTGCAGAAGTGGATCCCAAAGCACAATCCGGACTAAGTGACACAACCAAATTCAATGGCGCTGGCTCTTGAACCTCGAAAGTTTGAGAAAAACTCTGACCGCAAAATGAAGCGCCCAACGAGTACACGCCGGGAAGGAGTGGTCCAATGCTCGATTGCTGAGAATTAAAACCAAAAGGTCCTTCCCAATCCCACGAAACAGAGCTTGAACCCACATTGCTATTCATGGTGATTGAACCGTCGGGATTGAAGGTGGTCTGTAAACTGCAAGAAAGATCCTCAACCTCTGCACTTAATGACCAAGATTCAGCCGAGGACGCAGAAATACTCAACTCCACGGTGCCAGTCTCTCCATAGTATCCATCGATTTGAAGCATCATCGTTTCTCCCCCTTCAAAACAAGGTGTGAGCAATGTGCTTCGATAGGGTCCAAAGTCACAACTTGCATCGTCGTTGGAATTAATCAAATCATATGACTCAAAGTCAGCACAATCCGCGACTTGCCACAAGGCCAATTGGGTGTCGAATGTGGTTTGCTCGTTGCAGGTACTAATCTCAAAAACACCCCCTTCTTCTGGGACCTCCCACGACAACCACACTGTATTGCTCAGACCCGATTCACACCAACCACCAAATGAGTCGCAACCTAGCGAAGGTGGAGACGGTTCGTTCGGAGAAACTGTGGCGCTTACGGTCGATCCCACCCAGTTGGCGCTGTCCGCATAAATGGACTCCGCGAGACAGGGCAAGTCAGCGACTGCAAGAATCGGCTGGAAAGCCCAATCATTGCCCTCTCCAGTTCCTCCAAAACCAAATGCTTCGTTGCCCCCTAAAGCGATGACAAATTCAGTCCCACCATCACCGTAGCTGTCGCGATGAATCAAAACCAAGCTGTCCTCTTCACTTACACAGATTGTAGCCGACGTGTAAAACACATTGTTTCCATAAGTTTCACTTGGCAGTCCTTCTACGCCTTCTGAACAACCAACTTCAGGATTTCCTCCCCAAAGCAGCGCCGAGCCATCGCCACATTCAGCTGAAGCATCAATCAATTCCCAATAGAGCTCATAGCCCCAATCATCGGTTGTCAAACTCACGTTCAGCGGCAAAGAGTCCAAAGGACAAGGCGATTGTCCCCACACCACACTTGTCACTGAAACACAAATCAAGCAGGGTAGCCATCTGGAGAATTGTTTCGTCGTCTTCATGAAGGAAAGATAGCGTTGTTATTGCGAATTTTGAGACATGCTTTTGCTCCTTTCACCAGCCAAAACGATGGACCCCAACCGACCTGAAGACGTCCCACTCAGCGAATTGCTATCCACGCCAATCCTGTTGCAAGAAGCTACAGCCATTTTGAATGAGTTGAAGTCATGGAGCTTGCAAGAAACCCAAGTTCAACTGAAGCTGAGTGAGAATTTGGCAATCCAAGTTCATGACTGGCACAAATCTTGGCGGCCCTTTGGTCAGGCAGCTGCGGGCTGGACCTTCCGCGGCGATGCATTCAAATCGCTGGACCTTCCGTCGCTCCCCCACGATACGCTTCTCATCGCCCAGCGCCGTCTATGCATTTTACACGGAGTCTATGGACTGTTGCGTCCCTTGGACCGTTTCATGTTGGCTCGCCTTGAAATGGCTCAACGCTGGTGTCACGATCCTAAATTCAACAGCATGGCAGCTTTTTGGAAATTGCGACTGCCGGGGGTCGTAGAACATGCTGCCAATGCCCTTGGCAGTGATTCCATCATTTTAAATCTTGCAAGCGCCGAGTATGGAGACGTGGCGCTTCATGGAATTCCTCCGGACAGAATATTGACATGTATCTTTCTCGAAAATCGCAAGGGGCAGCTGAAGTCCATTTCCTCCTATTCCAAAGCAGCCCGAGGAGCCATGGCACGACATGTGCTTCTTCACAACATATCCTCTCCACGAGAGCTTGAGAATTTTACAGAACTCGACTACGCGTATTCTCCTGAAAAATCGACGACCAAGAAGAAGGTTTTCATCCGAACTTTAACACCATGATACAACCATGTTTTAGCGCGAGGGTATTCCTCGCATTCGCTCTTACCACCTTTTTCTCTTGCACGACTGTAGGTCAAAGAGGAAAACACAACTCCAATCAAGAACAATCTCCTCAAACACAATCCATGGATTCCCTATCCTACGCCCTCGGCGTCCTTTTCGCCACCAATCTTTCTAACGAAGGCCTTTCCTCCGTAAATGGAGAGTCTCTCAGATCAGGGTTTGAAGCCACCCTTGCGGGTGATGCTACCATGTCGGCTTCAGAAGCCGATGCACTCGTGCGTGCTGAAATGACTAAACTCAAAGAAATGAAAGCCCAAGCCGCAAAAGAGGAAGGCGAGACTTTTCTGCGAAACAATGCGAACAACGATGGCATTGTCACCACCGAATCAGGTCTTCAATACAAGCACACCATAGAAGGTACCGGTGCATCACCAGACGCCACCGACGAAGTCACGGTCCACTACAGAGGAACGTTGTTGGATGGCACCGAATTTGACTCGAGCTTGAAGCGTGGCGAACCCATTTCGTTCCCTCTAAATGGTGTGATACGCGGTTGGACAGAAGGCCTCCAATTGATGAAAGAAGGCGGGAAGACCACATTCTACATTCCGCAAGACCTTGCCTACGGGGCACGTCCCGCGCCCGGTGGCGCCATTCCACCCTATGCAGCACTCATTTTTGAAGTGGAATTGATCAAAGTCACATCAAAAAATTGATGCAGATTATATAATTCCATATAAATATCTCTATGAAACCCCGATAGGCCCGCCTATCGGGGTTTTTCGTTGCAAGAAATTGAAACCGGAGGGAGCTGCGGCTCGTAAAGGTGGTCTGAACCCTACCAATACTCCATCCAATGCGTGCTTTTTTTTCATTCGTGGTATGCCTAACGGGCTTGAGCTTTGTAACTACGGCGCAACATTTGGAGCCCTGCTCCGCAGATTTCCTTCACGCAACCGAAATGTCAACTTCGGGAAACTATGCCCGCAATTTCGATGCTGTACGTGCTGCCGTTGAACGTTTGCAAGCTCAGTCC
>DCBH01000054.1 GCA_002313415.1 Flavobacteriales bacterium UBA1112 | reverse complement strand
CTGTGATATCCACTTTCACACACCATGCCACTTGGCAGGTATCGTTCTTCCTTGCCGTCTTTTTGACCATTTTGATATCGAATGGTAGCCGTGAGGTTTCCCATTTCTGAGAACAGCGACCAAACGCCGTGCCTAAGTGGAGGAGAGGGGCGATTGTTTAAAGTTTCAGACCTCACTTGAAGGGGTGAGTGAAGGTATCCTCCTCGTGCTCTAACGCGGCCTTTGTTGCTGAAGACAGTCGCATTGGAACGTAGCGGATCTTCCTGATGAACAATGTGGGTCCATGCCGCACCATTCTCACGGAAATACCACCAACTGTTCACAGGCGTGCCGTGGTGAAATTCACCTATGTAATAAAGTCCGCCGTCTTCGTAAACTCGAACCCAAGGACCATGCCTGAATCCTTCCGCATCGGCCACATTGTAATCCTCTCCGAATGTGCCATTGGGCCAAGCGTCATTTGCTTCCCAAGGACGGTCATGTTCGGGACCAGGTGGTTGAGGATTGGAGGTTTGGGACAACATTCCATGGGAACACAAAATTGTGCACAACAACCCAGTCAGTTGAAGGGTTGAAGGAAGCGGCGTACAAGTCATAAAACAAAGATGCATCTTGTTGCGGAGGATGGCCGATGGTTTGGGTATTTTTGCCATCCCAAACCTCTTAATCATGAAAGTAACAGTTGTTGGCGCCGGGAATGTGGGTGCCACTTGTGCCAATGTCCTGGCCACCCGAGAGGTGGCAAATGAAGTCGTTTTGTTAGACATCAAAGAAGGCTTTGCTGAAGGCAAAGCACTTGACATTTGGGAAACTGCACCTGTGAACTTGTACGACACTCGCACAGTAGGTTCAACGAATGACTACAGCAAAACGGCAGGTTCGGAAGTAGTGGTCATCACGAGCGGCTTGCCGCGCAAGCCAGGGATGAGTCGGGATGACCTCATTGCAACCAACGCAGGCATTGTGAAGACCGTGACGGAGAATGTCATGAAGCACAGTCCAGACGCGATTTTGGTCATCGTGTCCAACCCTCTAGACGTGATGACTTACTGCGCTTACCTCACGGCGAATGTGAAGAGCACGCGGGTATTCGGCATGGCTGGCATTTTGGATACAGCTCGTTACCGAGCGTTTCTTGCCGAGGAATTGAATGTCAGTCCCAAGGACATTCAAGCGGTATTGATGGGTGGCCACGGAGATACGATGGTTCCGCTCCCTCGATACACAACAGTTGGAGGTATCCCGGTGACCGAACTCATCGAGGAAGACAGACTTACAGCTATTGTGGAGCGAACCAAAAAGGGGGGTGGTGAAATTGTCAACCTTCTTGGAACCTCAGCGTGGTACGCCCCAGGGGCAGCAGCAGCTCAGATGGTAGAAGCCATTGTGCGCGACCAACGCCGCGTATTCCCTTGTTGTGCGTGGTTGACTGGAGAATATGGGGTGAAAGACCTCTACTTGGGGGTCCCCGTGATTTTAGGGAAGAACGGCATCGAGCGCATCATCGAATTGGACTTGAATGAGGACGAAAAAGCTTTGCTCGCGACCAGCGAAAGTGCGGTAAGAGACGTGAAGCATGTCCTCGACGGGCTCAATCCGTGAGACAATGAAACTGCCTCACTGAGGTAATTTGATCCACGTCAAAGGAACTGTCATCTCGTCCTTCGGGTTGGTCTCATTTTCAAGTGAGGCGCGGATGATGTACAGGCCTGGTGGCCAAGTTTCAGCTTGTATCAATCCGTAATTCTCGTTTCGTACTGGGTTCCTGGCCATGACCTGGCCTGTCGCACTCCATATCCAAAGCTCCCCGCTCCAATGGGCTTCGCTGCGCCAGCTGATTTCGTTGAGACCCGGGTTGGGCATAATTTGCCATTCCCATGATGGCAATGGAGGGAAAGTCGCTTCTAAGTTGATTGTATCGGAGCTGCTGCTGAATGCGAGAAGGCCGCCATTTTGAATTCCCAGCAGGGCATCGAGAAGACCATCGTCATCCAAATCCGCAAAGGCAGCTGCGCAACGGAAGCCCTCCTTCGGCCCAAATACAGCCTCGTTGACTTCAACAAGTTCGGCGTCCCAATTGTCAGAAGCCAGTCCGAAATCTTGAACAGTGCCTGTTTCGTTTGCCACAAATACGCGAAGTCCCTCGGTGGTTGGTGTGAGGGCGGGGACGCTGTATCCATTGATACCAAGAAGATTATCCACCGCAATGTTTCCCCAATTTTCGCCATTTACCGGGGACAGGTACTTGGACCATGACCCAACGGAGGTTCGCTCGAAAAGCGTCAAGGTCCCATTTTTCTCGCCCACCACCATGTCGAGGTCACCGTCGCCATCCATGTCATGGAGCTGTGGGGTTGCAAACTGCCCCACGTCAATGGCTTCTCCGCTTCCATCCTCTTGAAGGGACAAGGCAGCCAAGCTGAATTCGGGCCAATCACCTGAGTCGGATACATTGGTGAATTCGTGTATTCGACCAAGTTCGTCACCGACAAGGACGTCCAAATCACCATCTCCGTCAAGATCCCCAAATGCAGGGTAGGGACTTTCGATTTGGTAATCCGCCAGGGCAATCCAGTCGAGATTGATCAAGTCAAATTTGGGTTCGGTGGCATTTCCAACGTTGCGAAATGCAGCTACGGAAGCGGGTGTCTGATCGACTCCCTCGTAGCGTTCCTTGTTCGCTACAGCCAAATCCAACAATCCATCACCGTCAAAGTCATGCAGGGCCGGATAGGCGCCGCGGCCCAAGTCGATCATTCCGTTTTGGAGGTAGGCATCTGTTGTGAAATGCCAGCTGGGAACGTCCTCCGTGCCCGTGTTGCGGAAATAGTGAACGCTCTTGTCGTCATTTGTTTCCAACGGGGTGTTGGGTGAAAAGAGCAAATCACGCACACCATCTTGATCTACATCAAGGTGAAATGCAGCCGGAAAACGAGGAAGATCGAGGGCCTGGTCGCCATTTGAGTTGGCGGGAAAAGCTGAGTCAACGTACGTGGCACTGTCGAGGGAGGAAAGACTGACTTCAAGCATTACCCCAAGAGCTTCTGGGTATGTTACATCGCTAATTATCAAGTCTTTGGGGCCGCCTGGTTGAAGTTGTAAAGACGATATTGCACCGCCCGCATGAAGACCATCTCTTGTCCAAGCTGGTGAAGTGATTCCGGGATTTTCTACGTTAAATGCACATTCAAAATCGTCACCGATGAAAAGGGTGTTGTTTTCTGCTGCCTCAGTGAGCATGCCGTAGCAACGGTTGGTGCATTCAAAGTCCAGGCTGCAAGGCGTTTGGCCTTCAAAACGATACAAGGTTGAAGCTGTTTCTGTGAAGGTGATGATGTCCAAATCGCCGTCGTCATCGTGGTCCAAGATGGCTGGCAAATCCATACCCAAACAAATGACCGGCAGATCGGTGGGGTCGGATCCCAGCAAATCAAATGTGGCCAAAACCGCGATGGGTTCGGAGGCGAAGGATGGACCTTGTCCAACCTGTGTTGTGTTGTCAAAGACTCGTATGCCGTTTTGATAACTGGTGAAAATGTCGGGCTTCCCGTCGCAGTTGTAATCTCTAAGGAGACACCAATCGACCATTTCAGGCCAACCTTCTGCCCAATCCCATCGCGCGACCAAACGGCCCTCAGGATTTCCTTCCTCCGGGATGCGTTCAAACATCAAGACTCGGCTTCCATCCCTGTCAAACGCGAACAAATCTGCATCGCCATCTAAATCGGCATCGAAGGCAGACCACTGAGGAGCGGTAAGTCCCCCCACCCAAGGGTTTTCAAATTCCAAATCATTCAATGTCACCGACCAGTTGCCGGGAACCCAGCTCAAAGGCAATTCCTGGGCTAGGGTAAAAAGGTGCGTTGACATCAACAGGCCAAGACAAACAGAGCGAACCGTCATAAGCGAGGTATTGACTAAAAACAGCAACTGACAAAAAGATTGTGCCGACTCAACGAAGTGCCAAAGGGATAAAAACAACGTCATCCAATCCAATGACAGATCCATTTTCAGTGGTTACATGCCCGCTGCGAACGTGGGCACCGTTGACTGAGATTCCACCTCGGGTGGAAACTTCGATTGCCGTCCCTGCAAGCGTGACGTGTTGGTCCTTGGATTTAAAGTCGTCGTAGGTCATGGTGATTGGGATGACGTGGTTGGCCACAAAATCGTCGATGTCCTGCTGGTTTCCCCTTCGTCTCATCATTTTCCAATTGTCAAAATTGTCAAATGCATCGTCTGTGGGACAAAGCAGCGTGACATCCCCATTGTGAATCGTTCGACTGTGGCTAGACGCTTGAACCAGCTGACCAAAGATGGAAAAACGTTCCGTACTGATGACATAGCGATAGGGACTGATTTTGTTCTCTACCTTGACTTGATTCATTTCCTGAAAACGCTCGACATCGCTTTGGCGACGCTCCATGCTTTGCCGCCCAGCAGGACTGGTCTTGGAGGCAGGCAGAGGAATGGTTGTTGATTCAGGAACCTGGCCAGTCTCGCATCCAACCATCAACATAGCTGCCAAGCTGAAAGTGCAAAGGGCCAGGTTCCAAGGAGAGGGGGAAGTGGTGACGGTCATGAGGGGAAGTTAAGGAGGTGAGGTCAGTCCGTGGATGGTTTGTGAACAACGTATCGAACGGCATGTGCGGTGGTAGTGTAATTTTGACACGAGGATGCAATGTTCAAACCTCGGACTTGATGAAACACGTTGGAAATACCCCCTTCGACGCACGTTTAGATGCCGTCGGACTTGAAGGAGTGGGCCGAGCCCACTGGAACCTTCCCCCTGCAAAACTCATTCTTCAAACTCTCCTTCGCGGCGAAGGTGTCTTGACAGACCGGGGCGCACTGGCCATTGAAACTGGAGAATTTACGGGTCGATCTCCCAAAGACCGTTTTTTGGTGCGGGATGAGTTCACAGATGACCGCGTGGATTGGGGAAGCATCAACCAACCTATGTCATCCGAGGCCTTCCAAACGTTGTTGCAGGATGTGCAGCGCCACCTTGACGGAAAAAGCGTGTTTGTGAAGGATGCAGCTGTTGGGGCTGACCCACGTTACCGCATTCCAGTTCGAGTTGTGGCTGAAAAGGCCTGGTCTTCTCTATTTGTGGACAACATGTTCATCCGATTGAACGACCAAGAGAGGTGGGTTGCAGAACCCGATTGGCATGTCATCTGTGCGCCGAGTTTCAAAGCGAATCCCGCCATTCACGAATGCAGACAAGGCAATGTAAGTGCCATCGATTTTGGCAGAAAAATCATCATTGTGGGTGGCTCGGGATATACCGGAGAAATCAAAAAAGGCATGTTCTCTGTGATGAATTTCATCTTGCCGGTGAAGCACAATGTTTTGCCAATGCACTGTTCTTCCAACCAAGGTGAGGATGGGAGTGTTGCAGTATTTTTCGGATTGTCTGGAACTGGAAAGACCACTTTGAGCAGTGACGCGCGTCGTGCGCTGATTGGAGATGATGAGCATGGTTGGACCGAGGAGGGTGTTTTCAATATGGAAGGTGGGTGCTATGCAAAGACCATCAATCTCAGTCCTGAGGGCGAGCCTGAGATTCACCAGGCAATACGATTTGGTGCATTGCTGGAAAACATAGGGTTTCAAGAAGACGGTGTGACACCAAATTTTGAGGACGACCGGATCACACCCAATACACGAGTGAGTTACCCGATTCACCACATTCCTGGCGCTGTGACACCTAGTTTAGGTGGACATCCCACCGACATCTTCTTTCTTACCTGCGACGCATTCGGTGTCTTACCCCCTCTGGCGAGACTCGACAAGGGGCAAGCGATGTATCACTTTTTGTCGGGATACACGGCCAAGGTGGCTGGCACTGAAACAGGTGTTGTTGAGCCTCAAACGACCTTTTCAGCGTGTTTTGGTTCACCTTTTCTGCCACTTCACGCCACAGAATATGCAAGGATGTTAGGTGAACGCATGACCAAATACGGAGTGCGTATGTGGCTTGTCAATACAGGTTGGACTGGAGGCGGTTTCGGTGTCGGTCATCGCATGAAATTGTCACACACGCGAGCCATGATTTCGGCAGCGCTTCGAGGTGACCTCGACAAGGCTGACACCATTGTTCATCCGGTCTTCAAACTGGCGGTACCGGTGAGATGTGATGGTGTTCCTGACGAATTGTGGGATGTCAAAGGTACGTGGTCAGACCCCGTGGCATACGACAAAGCAGCCCGCGATTTGGCCTCGCGTTTTGCAGAAAACTTCACCCAATTTCGCGAGGCGGCAACCGAAGAAATGAATTCAGGGGCTCCTCTCTTGGCCGTTGCTTCGAAAGCCTAGGCACCTGCATGTCCGCAGGGTTACCTTTGACTCATGCACACGTGTTATCAACCTGATCTTCAAGTTGGGGAGTTGGTACTTGCCGAGGATGAGGCGTCCCACGTGGTGCGTGTACTTCGAATGGGAGAGGGACAGGTCATTCGTTTGATTGATGGTGTCGGAGGTGTAGCCGAGGGGAGTCTTGCATCGGTGGGCAAAAAAAAAGCCTCTGTAATCGTAGAAAAAGTTGACCGTGAGCTCACCAGGCCACAGGGTCTCATCCTCATTGTTGCGCCGACCAAAGCCACAGATCGTTTCGAATGGCTTTTAGAAAAGGCCACAGAGTTGAATGTGGAGGAGGTTATTCCTGTTTGGACTGAGCGCAGTGAGCGTCGAGTAGACAAACACGAACGTTGGAAAAGAATCGTGGTCGCGGCGACCAAGCAATGTCAGCGGATATGGATGCCTAAATTGCATCGGGCATGCGCAATTCAGGAGCTCTTCCAACAACACTCTAGCCTGAGGTCTCGTCCTGGTGCCGTGGCCCATTGCATGGATGACTTACGTGGTGTTTCTCCGCGTGAATCATGGGTCGAATGGCAGACAGACCGGACTCATGCATGGCTGGCCGTTGGACCTGAAGGTGATTTTACGGGGACAGAAGTACGATTTTTGGTCGATTACGATGCCCAAGCCATTCATTTCGGGCCTCTTCGTTTGCGCACAGAAACCGCAGGAGTGGCAGCAATTGCTCAATTCCAAAGCGTCATTTGAGTGGACCTCTACGCCCCTCTTATCTTTGAGAGTCATGTTGCCATTCAATCGTAAATATGTGGCGTGTTTCGCTCTCTTTGCATCGACTTGGGTTGCGATGTATGGGCAAGATGCGCTGCCTTTTGAAGTTTTGGTGCCTCCGGGAGGCATCAATGCGTTTGGGGCATCGGCAGGACTGCCAGTGCAAGAGGGCGATTTGATGCTTTCAACAGTTCAGGGCCCCACCAACATGTTTGCCTCCCTGATCAATGAAGATGCAGAGATGATTTGGGTCGAACAAACCCCTTTCCGAGGTTTTTATATGAAACCTTGGGGGCCTGGGGAGTTCGTTTGGTTCGATTACAGTCTTCGAAAGTGGACTGTGGTGGATCATGAATTGAACGTTTTGGATACACTGACAGGGACTTTTGAATCTGACGACGATTACCATGACGTTCATCGTTTTGATGATGGTTCTTATTTGGTCGTTTTGTACGAGGAGATCTTTGAAGATTTGACATCGATAGGGGGATTGCCAAATGCCAAAATCCTCAATCCGAGGCTGATGCATTTGGGCCCTGATGAGGCCATCCTTCGTGAATGGAGCGGGCTTGATCATTTGCCCATAGATGCTGAAAACGACAATCTGTTATTTCCAACTGTCGATTATTTGCATTGGAATTCCGTGCAGTTGGATGCCCATGGGGGCCTTTTGCTCAGTTTTCGAAATCGAAGTCAAATCATCAGGCTACGACCTGAGGATTGGTCCATTCATTGGAAACTTGGTGGGTTCGACAGCGACTTTGAAATTTCAGATCCAGGATGGGAGGGGTTCCGCGTTCAGCACGACGCCCATGATTTGGGAAATGGCCACATTCTGATGTTTGACAATGGCAGTTTCAACAACGATGGATTTTTGTCAAGGGCGCTCGAACTGCATTTAGATACAGTCAATTTTACTGCGGAAAATGTGTGGCAATTTGCTCATCCAGACAACGTCTATGCATCTGCGCAGGGCAGTGCCATTCGCTTGGAGAATGGCAATACGTTGATTGCGTGGGGTACGGCAGATACCTTTCAGCATGGTACGAGAGTTTCTGAGGTAACGCCAGAGGGCGAAATTGCTTTTGAGATTCGATTTGCCTCTGGAAATACCCTTTATCGCGCGAGAAAGTATCCCAGTGGAGTCCTTTCGGGGTGCGATGACCCAAATGCCGTCAATGCATCCTTATCGACTTGGCTCTTGGGCGAGGTTCCGTGCCTGTTTAATGTGGATGAGGACAGCGATGGATGGACTGATTTGGCTGGAGATTGCAACGATGCCGATGCCACCATTTTTCCGGGTGCCTTTGACGTTCCTCTGGATGGAATTGACCAAGATTGCGATGGTGTGGATGTGGTGCCAGGTTGCATGGATGAAACAGCAACCAACTTTGCACCTATCGCCAATGTGGATGACGGTTCGTGTACGTACCCCGTCACGTTTATGGTTGATTTGTCTCAGGAGAACTTGGAAAACATGTCTGCGATGGAAAGTCAAATGCATTTGACTTCCATGGTTGACTCCAATTTCGAGGAAGCGTCATCTATTACGCCGACCAATGCCGCTTGGCAAACAGCTCAATTTTCATTGCTCTTGGAGGAGGGGGCCTACGCTTATCGTTTTGTGCACCCAGAAGGAGAAATAGAGACTGTATTTCGCACCGTAGCCATTGCTTATGGCATCGAATCATTGGATGTGGAAGTGGTGTGCTTTAATCAGGCTGAAGCGTGTCCTGGATGCACAAATCCGATGGATGTGGCGTACAACCCTTGGGCGACATCAGATCAAGGTTGTCTCGGTTACGTTGTGGAAGGATGCACCTACTCAGATGCTGTGAACTTCACAGCTGGTGCCAATATGGACAATGGCACCTGTGAATTTGAAGCATCGAACAATTGTCCAAATGATGTTGATGGCGACGGGAGCGTGGCCATGGGCGACTTGTTAGCCATGCTTGCTGCATGGGGAGAAACATGCCCTTAGTCAAGATGTCTGTGCTGGACCACTGGGGATGGAACGCCAATGCGTCACATCCTTAAAAAAGTGATTGCTGTTTCCTTCTCCTGCCCAAAAGTGCAGGCCATATTTCTCTTTTTTCTCCTCATTCTTGGCATAAAAATCTTTACAGAAACGCAGCACCACAACCTCGCGCTCCTCGAATTGGAGATCTTTACCCGGCAGATGAACCTTGTTTCCGGGGATAAAACCCAAGACTCGCTGGTCATGGTTGGGCAGCTCGTCATTGACCGAAATCCACTCATTTTTCATCGTCCAATGAATTTGGGCTTCCGCTTCTCTAAAAATGCCTTTACCCCCTCTGCGTAGTCTTCAGTGTCGGCAGCTGCAACCTGCAATTCCAGCTCCAATTCCAATTGGGAATTCAAGTCATTGGTGGCAGCTGCATGGAGGGCTTTCTTGGTCAAAGCCAAACCTCGTGTGGGCATCTCAGCCAATTTGGAAGTCAAAGTTTGAATTGAGTCTTCGAACGCGTTTTCTTCCACCGCTTGGTGAATCAATCCAATGGCTTCAGCTTCCTTGGCGGAGAGGGGGGTGCCAAGCATCGTCAGCGCCTTGGCCCGCGACATCCCGACCAAGCGAGGAAGCCAGTAGGTGCCCCCACTGTCTGGAATCAAGCCAATGTTCGCGAAAGCTTGGATAAACTTGACAGAAGATTTAGCGACCACAAAATCGCAAGCCAACGCAATGTTGGCACCCGCTCCTGCTGCCACACCGTTCACAGCAGCCACCACGGGTTTCTCTAGGCTGCAAATGCGGCGAATGCTTTTGTTGTAGGTCTCTTCGACGATAACTTGAAAGCTTGGGGAGCCTTCCGAAGTGACTTCCTTCAAGTCCTGCCCAGCACAAAAAGCACGACCTGACCCGGTAATGACCACACATCTTACGTCGTCGTTTTTGGCTGCTTCATCAAGCGCTGATTGAAAAGCCCGAGCCATGTCTTGATTGAAGCTGTTGAAGACATCTGGACGATTGAGAGTGAGAGTCATCACCCCTCCATTGACCCCGGTAAGCAAGATTTCAGACATGCATGCAAGTTAGTTTCAAGGCCATCGAAAAGCCCGGGCTAAAAACCCGGGCTTTTGGTTCTTTTCAAGAATTTTTTCCATTCAGTGAATCAAATGAATGCTTCGGGTGGAAAGGGAAGATCCTTGCTCGTATCGCAAAACATAAAATCCAGTCGGCAGTGAACTCAAATCCAATGTGGTCATGGAAGTCTTGACATCCGCGGTCATTGCAACGCGACCATCAAGATTGATTAAAGTCAATTTGCCTTGTCGTGCGTCGCCAGTATGAACGTACAAGAAATCATGGGTAGGATTGGGGAAGACATTCCAAGTAATGTCTTGTTTACCAATGCCATTCACGTAATCAATCACGAAGTCAGTTGTACCAATGCATCCCGAGCTGTCCGAGGCAATCACAGAGTAATCCCCTGCAATCAAGCTATCTACACTGATTCCATCGGCGAAAGAATTTTCGGTTTCTCCCGCAAACCACGCGTAAGCGTATGGCTCCGTTCCACCAACAACCGTGGCAGAAGCCGTTCCTGAACCCATTCCATCGTCTGGAGTGGTCTCTACACTGACATTGAGGAATTCACAGAGTTCAAAATCATCAAGTACACAGGGGTCGTAGTTACAGGCGAATTCAAAGCCACAGCCAAAATCAAAATTGTTGACTGGCGCGATGTATCCGTTGTAGACCTCATTGATGTAACCTGTGTTGTCGTAGACAATGGTGTAATTGTCACCAGAGGAGTCAGATACATTCATGTCGCTGCCGCAGAGACTTAATGTTTGCGTGGTGAGGTCGGAGACAATGTATTCAAAGCCGTAATCAATCAGCACTTGAGCCACATCTTCTGCGAGGACCCAAGTCATCCCGCCTTCTGTTTCTGCAAGGGTGATGGGAAGGCTTTCAGAAACAGTATAGCCACCATTGCATCCCAATTCTGGTTCGAGTGAACCCAAAACAAAATCGAATGAAGATTCAAAGTCCGGAGAAAAGTAGATGCAAGAGTCAGAGACCGTTGCCGTGCTATCGTAGTTGCACGCAAAGCTATCGGTGCATCCTGACACAACGGGCAAACAAGCTGGAAGCGGAGACGGATTGAGCTCAATGACGCCTTGAGGCGACAAGTCAACGTTGTCAAACGCCGGAAAATCCAGCGGATAACGGTGGGCTCTGAACGTCAGGTTCTGGTTAATGCTTGGAACCGAGCCTTGTGAAACTGGGGAGGCAAAGCCACCCGCATTGATCAATGGAGTCTTGTAACGCCAAGCCAAATCCCCGTCCGGAGTGATTTCACGGGTGTCGCCCCAACGGCCAAAACAAATCAGGCTGTTCCCATTTTCAAGACGCTGAAAAGAAGACAAGCCGGAGGTATAAATAGAATCCGGAGCCACGTAAGTCCAATCAAAATCGGCTGGCAAGTAGGTGCCATCGAAGAGGTCAGTTGCGAAAGTGTTGTCGTAGTCGGTGTATGCTGGATTCAAAAGATGTACGGCACTGTGCAGTGCGCCATTGCTGTCCGGCACGCGGTTGTTGAAGACCGCAATTTTTCCAAAGTCAGGATTGTTGAGGGTAACGTGGTCGTACACCCAGTGGCAATCATGTTGGTAAAAAAGCTGTTTGTCCTCTGGCGTTCCCATGTCATACGCCTCGGGATTGCCCCAGCGCCAAATCAGCTCGCCTGGGGTGAAGTTGTCGTAGTCGATGATCCACAATTCGTCAAACGTAGGTACGCTCACGAGCAGGTGCTCAAAGAAGGGATTGTAGTCGATGGCGTTGATGTGCAACCAGTCGCTGGGTTGGCTGCTTGGAGTACCATAATTCAAGTCAATTTTGTTCGTGCTTTCACTCACCACGCCGAAGTTGTCTTTGGAGGGATCGAGGTCTTGTATCAAATGGTCCCAGGCGTGCCATTCCCAAACAACGGTCGCACCACCCTCTCCGTCCGGAGACAATTCAAGAATCATTTCAGACCAGATTCCATCTTCGGGAACAATGGCGGAATCACGTCCTGCTTCCAGGGCTTCTTGTGCACTAAAGTGTTCCCACGCAATGGCGAAGACGTTGCCATTTGGCTTGACTTCAATGTCATGGTGAAACCTCCCTGTACTGTCATTCAGTGTGTACGACCAAAGCACGTCATTTTCCCATGTGCGTCGCTCGATGGTAGCCCCTCCGCCACCAGCCCAAATTGGATCTGACGAGAAAACTTGAGGGCGGTAGGTCATCACGAGATCTCCATTCTCTTGCAGGTAGGCCATGTTGCCAGGGCGGAGTGTGTCGGCATTGGCCCACGTATGAACAACCTCCCCACAAAAGTCAAGCAAGTACACGTCGGGCTGATTGTGTGGATACAATAGGGTGTAGCCTTCCTCGACCAAATCTGGCTGAAAGTCGGTTACGCCAATGGTGTTTTGGGCAAACGGCGAAAGGATTGCACAAAAACCCAGAGTGAGTATGGTGAAGTGTTGAAACATGTTGAAGTCAGGCAAGGGGTTGGAATCTGGCACGAATTTAACGGGATATCGATACGGTCAAGGTGCTTGGTTTGGAGCCCAACAGAAATGGCTGAAAGGAGGCCACATAGACTCCTGTGGGCCATTCTGTACAATCCACAAGTGTGCTCGATGCGTCTTGGACCTCGATCGTGAGGACCAGTGAGCCCCTGCCATTGAAAACCTTCCAAATGCCTGGCTCATTGTGAACCAAATGAACGTTTGTGCTGGCAGGATTGGGATAGGCTTGAATAGAAAGATCAGAAGGGACGTTTTCCAACGTCGAAGTGCCACCCTGCTCTGGGTAGAGGTCACACTCAAAAGAACTTAACCCCTCAAGTGGTGCCGATGGAGTCAGGTCGCGACCTTCAAAAGCCTCATAGTTGGGACCATATCGATAGGAGCGAAAAACGTTGTTTTGTTGGGGCGTGGCTCCTTGAGGAAATATGCCGAGGTTGCCTTCCGGGTTGATGTATTCCCAAACCACATTTCCTTCTTGCGTCACTTCGAAAAGGCGACCGTCGGCACCTTGGCAAATGAAAAAATTGCCATTGGGCTGGGGTTGAACCCCACTGATGTTGGAACTAAAAAATTGGGATGAGGGGATGGTTGGGTAGGTCCAAGTCCAGGATTCTGGTCCAAATGGTGAGCTGCTGTTAAGAAGATAGCTTCCGTCTTCAAGCAAAGGAGGGTTCCATACGTCGATGGTCGAGCACTCGCATCCAGGTCTGCCTGCACCATTGTTGTAGATGACAAGTGCACCTTCTTGCGGGTGGCCCTCGGGAATCCATTGGACGTCATGTTGTCCCCAAAACACGCGATCTTCAGAAGTTCCTCTGCCATATGCTTCAGGATTGCCATAGCGGTACAGGATGTCACCTGCTGGGCCAGCAGCTTCTTCAGTTGTTGTTGCATGGTCAATGATCCAAATTTCGTTGAATCGCCGCGCGCTGATGGCAATTTGATCGAGGGTAGGATTGTAGTTGACTGCATTGGCGTGCATCCAATCACCGCTGTTTGCCCCACCTGGGCCTCCGCCTCCGCCGACATTGGCAAAATTGACATCGAGACGATTGGGATAATCAGAGGCTTCCCCGAAGTTGGGAAGAGACTCATCGACATCTTGAATCAAGTGATCCCAAGCATGCCACTCCCAAATTATCGTACCACCTTCTGCGCCTTCTGGCGCAATTTCAGTGATGAATTCAGGCCACATAACCTGAGGATTGGCTCGGCCTACTTGCGCAGCTTCATCTGTTGTTTTCAGTTCCCACGCCAAAACAAGAACGTGACCGTTTGGCATCCATGCAAAGTCGTGGTGATGATGTTTCTGGTCATCGGCCCAATCGAGGACCCAAAGCAATTCGTCATCCCAACTTTTCCTTTCCAAACGTCCCCCTATACCTCCTCCTGCAAAAGCTCCACTCATGCGACATCCGCGTACTAGGCTGCCATCTTCAAGCAGGTAGCAAGCCCCACCAGTGTTGTATTCACTTGACCATGTATTGATGACTTCTCCGCAATTGTTGATCAAATGTGTTGCCCCCGATCCCATGGGATCAAGGAGGGTATATCCGTCGTAGGATTCGTCTGTATTCAAGAAGGTCCCCACGGTTTGGTTTTGGCCGTGAAGTGCAGAAATTCCGGCCATTGCAGCCAGTGTTAAAATGAGATGATGCTTCATGATTTGTTGTTTGGCCAAACGCTTTGAATGCGCTCTTGGGAAATGAAAGATGCCTCGCGTGCCCATTCGTTGCATTGCATCAGGTTTTCGATCGAAATGTCGAGATGCGTCATCACATGACGACATTGATCTACAAGGCTGATGTCCATCACCCCTGGGTCGTCGGTATTGAGTGTGGTTCGAATGCCTCGTTTGAGCAATTCCTTGAAGGGGTGATTTGTCAGTGAGGATACGGCCCTTGTGAGCACATTGCTCCATGGACAAAGTTCGAGGGGTATGCGGTCCTGCACCAGTCGTGCCATGACTTCCTCATCTTGGATGGCTTGGACACCGTGGCCGATTCGGTCTGCACCCAATTTGTCGAGTGCCACCAAAATGTTCTGTGCTGCTTGAGGTACGTCTGGTTCTCCTGCATGAACTGTGATTCCTAGGCCTTGAGCTTTGGCCTTTTGAAACAAAGAAGCAAAGGGATGTGCAGGATAGTGGACTTCGTCGTCTGCCAAATCCAATCCCACGAAATGGGCCTTTCGTTCTAAGATCCAATCGCACCACCGTTCGTTTTCTTGCACACTTTTGATTCGTTGAAGCAAGCCAATTAGTCCCACCACCATTGGATATTTTCGTTCAGCTCGAGTTATTCCGCGCAAGATTGCTTCAAGCATGAGGTCTGCGTTCATGTCTGGATGTGCGTCTAGTAAAAAAGAGGGTGCGTAGCGCAATTCGAGTACGCGTACGTTGCTGATGCGATGCATGTCTTCGCATGCTTCAAAGGCCAGCTGTTCCACTTTTGCTTCATTGTCAATCACATCTCTTGCATTGAGAAATTTATGAAGGACCGAAGGGAGGTCAGCCATGGGCGACTTGATTAAAAACTCATTCTCAAAGGCATGCTCTGCGTCTACAGCCATTCCACGTTGCAGAGCCCAATTTTTTAGAGTCGTCTTTCGAAATGCCAATTCAAGATGGCAGTGCAATTCAACTTTAGGCAACGCGAAAAGGGCCGATTCCGTCATGGGACGAAGTTCACAACGAACGTCCACGCTTCCAACTCGCCAGTCGTAACTTCGCTTCATGTCCGTGGAAATCAAGAATAAGAAGGCGTCTTACACGTATTTTCTCACTGATGATTTCACGGCAGGTATGGTCCTTTCAGGATCGGAAATCAAATCCATTCGCGCGGGGAAAGCGAGCATTGCGGAGTCTTATTGTCGCATTGAACAAGGGGAGTTGTGGGTGTGCAACATGTACGTTGCGGAGTATCCCAATGCAGGATACACTCCTCAAGATTCCCGTCGAAAGCGCAAACTTTTGCTTCAGCGAAAGGAATTGAAAAAGATTGAGAAGAAAGTCAAGGACGTAGGGGTAACGCTGATTCCTACACTACTCTTCATTGCGGAAAGCGGCTACGCCAAGCTGAAATTTTCAGTGGCCAAGGGTAAAAAATTGCACGACAAGCGACAATCTCTCAAGGACAAAGACATTTCTCGAGATTTGGCTCGTTTGACGGACTGAAAAATGAGAGGTTTTGTTGGCCCGCAATGGGTTACTATGCCTGCTCTTCCGCCGGCGCCAGCACGACTCGATATTGATCGACAAAGTCGCCCCAGTCCCAAAGGAAGTGTTCCATCACTTCACGAAGGTTTTTCTGTAGAATGGGGTTGGGTACATTCATGTCCCTGAAATAGCGCTCTTGATGCGCAATGACGCCATATTTATAACACACTGCCCGGGTCATGCCTGTGAGCGTGTTTTTACTTGGACGATTGACTTCCTTCATGAAGATGCGGAATTCTTTGACTTTCTTGGCGAAGGACTCGGGCTGAAGTCCAAGAGCAAAGCCAAATTTGGCGCAACACCGTTCGATGATGGCGCGATCAATTCCTGGGGGGAAGTGTTTGGGGATGAGGCTGAGGTTGGCCGAGACAACAATCATCAAGAATTTTCCATAGTCATCATCCTTGAGGTTGGGGCAACTGTCAAATTCTGGAGCGGCGTTAAGAAAAGCTGCAACCTGAGGCCAACCTTGCTCGACTGTCTCAAACGAGGTGTTGACGAAGATGTTCGCCACCTGTTCGTCGGTGAGCTTTTTCTTTGAAAGCCAGCTGAGTAATCCCAGGTTCTTCATCCTTGGGATTCAAAGCTATGACCACACTTTGAGGCAAATAGGGTGATTTTCGTGCACGCTATCCACAGGTTTATCCACATGAGATGACACTTGGCGGTTCCTCAAAGTACCTTTGCGTTGTGTACCAGAAAGTTCTGAAACCCCTGTTTTTCTTCATGTCTCCGGAGCG
The DNA here is from genome assembly GCA_002313415.1 of Flavobacteriales bacterium UBA1112. Lineage (GTDB taxonomy): Bacteria > Bacteroidota > Bacteroidia > Flavobacteriales_D > Sanyastnellaceae > UBA11663. The sequence goes on along the minus strand of DCBH01000054.1, from coordinate 6,624 downwards.
CGCGCACTACTTGGCCATGGACTTGTTGGTTTTTGCTTCTCGCATTCCTGGCGTGTCTTGGTGGATGAAGCGGCGAGCGGTCAGGCGCAACAAGGGACGCGAGGTGACTGTGGCTGGATTGACTTTCCCTAACCCTGTAGGACTGGCTGCGGGATTTGACAAAGACGCTCGGTGGTTGACCGCGCTTGAGATGCTTGGGTTTGGTTTTGTAGAAATCGGCACCCTTACACCAAGGGCCCAAAGTGGAAATCCTCAACCGCGCCTCTTTCGATTGAAAGCAGATCGCGGCATTCTCAATCGCATGGGCTTCAACAACAAGGGACTATATCCTGCGGCCAGTCGCTTGGTTCGTCGACCAAAAAGCTTGGTGGTAGGCGGCAACATTGGTAAGAATAAAATTACACCCAACGACCAGGCTGTAGAAGACTATCTCGCTTGCGTAGATGCACTGCACGCTCATGTGGATTATTTTGTGGTCAATGTAAGTTCTCCCAATACACCGGGATTGAGAGAGTTGCAAGGCAAAGAGCCCTTGTCAAAGTTGCTCCGAGCTGTTGTGAAAAGAAATCTCTCTTACCCAGGTCATCGACCCGTGTTTTTAAAGATCGCTCCGGACTTGACAAACAGTCAGTTGAACGACATTGTAGACATTGTTGAGGCGGAGCGCGTGGATGGATTCGTGGCAACCAACACGACCACTTCTAGAGATGGACTCGTGACGCCGCGGTACGATGTTGAAGCAATGGGAGCAGGTGGAGTGAGTGGAGCTCCTGTGCGTCAGAGATCGACGGAGGTGGTACGGTATCTCGCTGAGCGGAGTGAAGGACGAATTCCCATCATCGGTGTTGGAGGCATTGACAGCCCAGAAGCAGCTCAGGAAAAACTCGATGCTGGGGCCAGCCTTGTCCAAGTTTATTCGGGGATGGTCTACGAGGGACCGGGTCTTCCGGCGAGCCTCGTGTCAGGTCTTGAAGTTCAAATGACCTAGCCTAAGAGGTCTTTCCAAGAGGGCGCGGCCTCCTCAAGTCGAACTCCTCTTTCTGAATGCTTGACTGTGCAAGCCGCATGGATGGGGTCATGCTCTAGAAAAAGGACCCACTCCTCTGATGCAGCGGTGTCGAGAAACAGTTTTTTTTCCTCGAGAGTCAAGAGAGGCCGCGTATCGTAACCCATGACGTAGGCGAGAGGGATGTGTCCAGTGCTTGGAAGTAAATCAGCCATGAAGGCCATAGTTTGACCTGAGGGCTGACGCAGAACGGGAATCATTTGGCTTTCTGTGTGACCATCAGCGAAAAAGATGTCCCAGCCTTCGATGCCGATTGCATTCCGCGTCAACCGGGCTTTGCGGTCAATCATTTGGAGCTGGCCGCTCTCATGGAGAGGGAGAAGGTTTTCGGAAAGAAAAGAGGCTTTTTCTCGGGCATTTGGATTCAAAGCCCATTGCCAGTGCGATTCATTGGACCAATAGGTTGCATTGGGAAAGGCAGGAACAAAGAGCTCGTCATCTCTTCGAATCACGCCTCCTCCGACATGGTCAAAATGGAGGTGGGTTAAAAAAACGTCTGTGATGTCATCACGTGAGAATCCAGCTTTGCGCAGACTTTTATCGAGATCATGCTCTCCATGGAGATGATAATGGCTGAAAAACTTTTCAGATTGTTTGTTGCCAATGCCACAGTCAATCAGCACCAATCGCGAGGAGACTTCAACCAAGAGCGATCTCATTGCCCACGTGCAGAGATTTTGGGCATCGGGTGGATTGGTACGAGACCACAGTTGTTGAGGAACAACCCCAAACATCGCACCTCCGTCCAATTTGAAATTGCCGGTGTGAATGGTGTGCAATCGCATGGGGGAAAGGTAGCCACACCTCGACACACTTGAGTACCTTTGAGCTTTGATTCCAGCATATGCTTGACGCCCTCTCTCCCGTCGATGGTCGTTATCGACATCACACAGCTTCTCTTTCCCCTTGGATGTCTGAACTCGGCTTGATCAAACACCGCGTGGAGGTGGAAGTGGAGTATTTTTTGGCCCTTGTGGCGATGCCACTTCCTCAGCTCGCGGATTTCCCAGAGAACCAGATTGAACCGTTGAGAGACATCCATCGCAATTTCTCTGAAGCGGACGCTCAATGGGTGAAGGACAAGGAGCGCATCACAAACCACGATGTGAAAGCGGTTGAGTATTTTGTGAAGGAGGCCATGGAGAAGTTAGGGACAGGAGCCTGGAAAGAATTTGTCCATTTCGGACTGACCTCACAGGACGTCAACAACACTGCCATACCGCTCTCCTTGAAAAGAGCCACAGAACAAGTTGTGTTGCCTCTCCTGGATGAGACCATTTCAGATTTGGCTGGACTTGCTGTGAAGTGGAAGGAAGTGCCCATGCTTGCACGGACTCATGGTCAGCCAGCTTCCCCTGTGACCTTGGGCAAGGAGTTTCAAGTTTTTGTGGATCGTCTTCGCAGTCAACGCAAGGCCGTCGATGAATCGATCTATGCTGCGAAATTTGGGGGTGCAACCGGCCAGTTTAACGCACATAAAGTTGCTTATCCCAATGTGAATTGGCCTGAATTTGGCACCCATTTTTTGGAAAATGTCTTGGGATTGACACGGACCACTGTGACAACTCAAATTGAGCCATACGATCATCTTGCAGCCTGGTGCGACGCTTTACGTCGTGTGCACACCATTTTGATGGATCTGGACAAAGATGTCTGGGCATACATCTCCATGGACTACTTCAAGCAAGCGATTGTGGCTGGAGAGGTAGGGTCTTCCGCGATGCCTCACAAAGTCAATCCCATTGATTTTGAAAACAGCGAAGGCAACCTTGGCGTGGCCAATGCACTTTTGGCTCATTTTGCCGAGAAATTGCCAATTTCGAGATTGCAACGTGACTTGACGGACAGTACTGTGCTGCGAAATCTTGGCGTTGCCCTTGGGCACAGTGTGATTGCAATGAATGCCACTCGCAAGGGGCTTGGCAAGTTGGTTTTGAATGAGTCCAAGTTGACTGCAGACCTCGAAGCCAACTGGGCAATTGTCGCTGAAGGGATTCAAACCATCTTGCGCAGAGAGGGCTACCCGGAGCCTTATGAGGCGCTTAAAAAACTCACCCGCAACCACAATGACATCAATCCCTCAGTCATGGCTAAGTTCATTGAGGATTTGGATGTGAGCGAATCTGTCAAATCGGAATTGCGGGAAATCAGTCCCGCCAATTACACTGGATTTGCATCTAAACTGGTGCGTGGATGAAGGCCATTTGGGCCTTGGTTCCCTTGATTCGGCATCAACGCAAAAGCGTGGTGCTTATGGGGGTGCTGCACGCATTGAGTGCCGTGCTCAATCTTTTCACCTTCTTGTCTGTGGTTCCTTTTCTTCGGATTTTATTTGGAGCTACAACTTCGGTGGATGCAGCGAGAGAGGGAGGAATCATTGCTGTGGTGAGCCAAGCTTTTGATGCCTTTGTCCAAACTCAGGGATCATCATACGCCTTGGGTGCACTGTGCCTCGCCATGGTGGGGCTGGCCTTGATTAAAAATGCCGTTCATTACGCTGCTTTGTACGTGATGGCTGGAATTCGCACTGGCATCAGTCGCGACCTGAGGCAGGACTTATATCAAAAGCTCATGGACATGCCGATGGTTTGGTTTTCTGAATCCAAAAGCGGCGATGTGATGAGTCGTTTTACACACGATTTGATGGAGGTGGAACACTCTGTGATCGGATCATTGGAAGCCTTGTTGAAGGCACCATTGCTGATTCTTGTGAGTCTGGGGACATTGCTGGCTTTGAGCTGGCAATTGACGGTCTTTGCTCTGGTTCTTCTTCCCATTTCGGGCTGGTTTATTAGCAAGTGGTCCAAACGACTGAAACGGCATGCACAAAAAGGAAAGGAGGAGCTCGGTCAGCTCGTATCTGTTTTGGAAGAGACTCTGTTGGGTATGCGCATTGTCAAAGCGTTCAATGCGGAGGAACAATTTAAAAGAGCTTATGCCGAGCGCAATCAGGGTCATTTCAGAGCTACCCGCAGAATGCATCGGCGAGAAAGCATGTCTTCACCGATGAGTGAGGTCGTCTCCCTGACAGTGATGGCTGTCCTCTTGGCATTTGGTGGAAGCCTTGTTTTGTCTGGAGAATCTTCATTATCTGGAGATTGGTTCATCGGATATCTGGTTGTTTTTTCTCAAATTATTCCCCCCGCTCGTTCCCTGTCAGACGGCGTCTTTCGAGTGTCTAAAGGTGCAGCTTCAATCGATCGGTTGCAGGAGTTGTTTGAGAATGCATCTGACGTGTTGTCTGATCCAGGAGATGAGGGTTCAGAAGCTCCACGTTTGACAAAAGCCGTGCACTTTAAGGATGTGGTGTACCGTTACGCTGGGCAAGAAACGGCCGCACTTCAGGGATTCAATTTGACCATTCCTGCAGGTAAAGTTGTGGCACTGGTAGGGCGTTCAGGCTCGGGTAAAACCACGGTAGCTCATGTGCTAAGTAAGTTCGCCAATCCTGAGTCAGGTGCCATCAAGGTCGATGACGTCGATTTGAGGGGGGTGTCTGGAAAATCATGGCGTCAAAGGATTTCCGTCGTGACTCAAGAGGCATTGCTTTTCCATGGTTCGATTGCAGACAACATTGTTTTGGGCGATGACAAGCCAGATTGGTCACGCATGATGAAGGCTGCCGAGGCGGCCCATGTGTTAGAATTTGTCGAAAAGTTGCCCGCCGGTATGGATTCGTTGGTTGGAAACAGTGGAGGAAAACTCAGTGGGGGACAACGTCAAAGGGTGGCCTTGGCTCGGGCATTGTATCGAGATGCTGACTTGATTTTGTTGGATGAGGCGACCTCGGCCTTGGATGCCAGTTCTGAATCAGTGGTTCAACAAGCTTTGGACCAGGCAAATCGTGGTCGGACCGTTTTGGTCATTGCTCACCGCATGTCAACCATTCGAGATGCCGATTTGATCGTTGTGATGGAGAAAGGGCGCGTTGTGGAACAAGGGACTCACCAAGTTCTGATGACTCAGGAAGGTCGATATGCCGAATTGCATCACCTTCAGCATGCATAAATGTCGCGAGGAGTCGATTGTGACCAACTTGTGGATTTGGTAGACCTTTGCGACATGTCCAAATGTTTGTGGATGATTCGCAATCGATGCCCCAATTGTGGCCAGGGCAGGCTGTTTGTAAAGTCCAATGCCTATGATTTGCGTCATACCATGGCCATGTACACTCAATGTCAAGAGTGTGGAGAGGATTTCGTTCGAGAACCTGGTTTTTATTTTGGTGCAGCTTACGTCAGTTACGCATTGACGGTGGCACTTTGGATCGCTGTGCTCGTCGCTCTCATGTGTATTGATTCGTGGGGCTGGATAGAGTTTGGAATGTTTTCGCATCCAATGACTTATTTGTCCATTGGTATCTCGTTGCTTTTGCTTTTGATGCCGCTGATTTATCGACTAAGCCGCTCCATTTGGATTGCGATGTTTACCTAGGAGTTGGGAAAGAAAAAAGGGGCCCTCACGTTTGAGGAGCCCCTTCAACCAAATCGCCTGATTTGTGCGCTTAAAAAAGCGCGGTTAACCAAAACCAAAAACCTATACGCCTCTTGTTTAAAATAGGTTTCGTTTGGTTACAAAAAAACCTGCATTACGCAGGCTAAAACATTCAAAATCAATATGTTTAATCCTTACTTATTTTGATTAGCTCGTCTTTCATTTGCTTCATCACCTTGCACTCGAATGCTTTCTTCGTGAACGGAGGTCAGGATTTTTGAGAGGAAAGCTTGACCAAGGCCCATCTCATTGCCCCATTTGGTTCGACTGGCAATGATTTCACGCCAACGAGCCACGCTTAGGAGGGACCACCGATTTTTATGCTTGATGCTACCAATGTCTCTCGCCAAGTCCATCCGACGACTCAACAATTGCATCAATTGTTCGTCTAAACTGTCAATTTGCAGTCTCATACCCTTCAATGCGTCGCGGTCGTCGTTGCTTTCTACACATGTGGAGGGGACGTCCAACGCTTGTAGGAGCTGATGCAGGGCTGCTGGCTCGATTTGCTGCTTTGCGTCACTTAGGGCAAGATGAGGCTCGGGGTGTGCTTCGAGCATGAGTCCATCCATTCCAAGATTCATGGCTCGCTGAGAAACATCTTGCAACAGCTCTGGGCATCCCGCGATGTGGGATGGGTCGCAAAGAAGCGGCAATTCAGGCATATCTGCCTTCAATGCAATTGGGATTTCCCACATGGGAGCGTTTCGAAAATCATTTTTTCCGTAGCTGGAGAATCCGCGATGAATCGCTCCAACTTCGCCCTTTACTGCGTCACGTACGCGTTCAATTGCTCCCATCCACAATTTGAAATCAGCGTGCATGGGGTTTTTGACAAGTACGGTGACATTGACTCCTCGTAGCGCATCTGCCAAGGCCTGCACAGCAAAAGGGCTTACAGTGGTGCGCGCCCCAATCCACATGGCGGTCATGCCCGCTTCAAGAACTGCTTCCACGTGCTCAGGCGTGGCTACTTCTGTCATGGCACACAGGCCAGTTTCTCTTTGGGCCTCCATCAACCACGGCAATGCTTCCTTCCCTCTACCCTCGAACGTATTTGGCCT
>DCBH01000075.1 GCA_002313415.1 Flavobacteriales bacterium UBA1112 | reverse complement strand
AAGGTGGTGGAAAAAAGGGGGCCCAATTCTCCATCATTGGGATTCCACGCCTTGAGCGTTACATCCCACCCTCCAGGGTTGGGCACGTCGAGGTGAAACGCATTAAGGACGGCTACGTCTCCATGTGTTAGTGGAGTTTCAAAACTGGTCCACACCGTGTCTTGAACGAGCAAATCTTCTTGATGAGCTTCAATGATGTAGTGCACCTCTTCTAACGATTCTGACCCGCTAAATTGAAAGTGCGGCTGGCCAGTCAAAACACCCATACATTGGGTCTTGGGAGCAGTGACATTTGTCATTGTTCCTGCCATGGATGGCGTTGTAGGCAAAGGGCAGGACCAAAGACCGCGGCCATAGGTCGATACCAAAAGGCGATTTAACATCAAATCCTCAGTCAGGTCGACTGCAGGTGTCAATGGCAAGCCTTGGCCATAATTGGACCAGGACATGTTTTCTTCGTCCCAAATGTGTACCCCGAGGTCAGAGCCGCATACCCAGTTGCCATCTGCCAATTGTTTCAACACGTGAATTGGAAGGGTGGGCAACCCTGAACTTACATTTTGCCAAGTTGAGCCATAGTTGTTGGTCCTCCATACTTGTCGCCCCTCCACGTAATCTCCGAATGCCATCCACCACGTGCCAGAATCTTCGGCATCGAGGGCGACGTCTCCGATGTAGCTGCCTGGCATGCCAGGAACGTCGTGAAAGTTCATTGTTGAGCTGTCGCGCCAAAAAAGTTCGCTGTTCTTGGCAATCAAAGCCGCTTGCGCATCTTGATTGGAAAGTGCCATTGCAGTCGCCTTCGTGTTGCCAATTCCACCCCAAGAAGTCCAATGGTCACCCCCATCATCTGAAAAGTGGACAGACTTCTTGGCAGCTACAATTCGTCCTGGAACTGCAGGGTGAAGTTGGAATGGCGTTTGCCAGGCTCCGACTTCGTTGGGGCCGTTGGTTTGAAGGTAGTTGGCAATGTTGGTCATCGTCCTTCCCCCGTCATCGCTTCGGTACAGCAGTCCGTAGTATGCGGAGGCGTAGAGTCTTCCTTCTTGATCTGGATCAAAGAAAGCATGAAATCCATCGCCGTCTAAAATTCGAGCTTCGCTATCCGGTTGAACAAGTGTTGTTCCGTTGTCTTGCGTGCCAATGAGAAGTGCACCCGCTTTTTGAGGATGGATTCCGAGCGCATAGCCTTGGGCTACGTGGAGACCATGGGAGAGATCCATCACTTGGTCTCCGTCCCATAAAAACACTCCTCCATCGTTGCCGAGGACAACACGGTCGTCCTGAAAGATGGTGATGCTGTGTTGATCTGCATGGGTGTATTTGGATTCAGAAGCACCTTGCCAATGGGCTGGACAGTTCCAGGTTGTTCCTCCGTTGAGCGTCTCCCAAACATTGACTCCACCCACTAGCACTCGTTCGGCATTGTCGGGGTCTACGGCAATGCACAGGTCCCAAAAGGCTTGTCCTGCTGCATCCTCTCCGTTGATTGTGTAACCTAAAATGTTTGGGCCGTTTTCAGGTGTCAACTGAGCAGTCCAAGTCAAACCAGCATCTATACTTCGCCAAAAGGCAAGTAAATTTTGTTGGAAATAGTGCCCAGCGACGGCATAGAGTGTATCACATTGCGCGGCATTGTTTGTGGCCTGACTTGCCAGTTGAATGCGCCCGACACTGTTGTTGGATTCAGGCAAGTTGCATGGTTCCCAAGTGGCGCCTGAATTTTCTGTCCGAAAAATCCCTTGATTTTCTATGCCTGCGATTGCTGTGCTGTCGTTAACCCAAATGGCATCCCTTGCCCTGCCGGGAAGGATCAAATCGAAGGTTTGCCCACCGTTTGTGGTTTTAAATAGGCCCAAATCTGTCCCTACCAATGCCGTTTCCTGCGTGACAGGATGATGACGCATGGCATAAATTTTTCTGCCTTGGCTAATCTCAAAAGACAATTCGAGAGGCTCCCAAGATGAGCCTCCATCTGTGGTTTCCAGAATTCCGATGCTGTAAGTATCGCCTCCATTGCCATCTCCCGTTGCTAGCCAAAGGTGATTCGCGTCTTCAGGATCAATCCAAACGTCGGTCACACCAAGTGGTGCCAAAACATCAACGCCGTATATCTGCCAGGACAGACCTTCATCGAAGGAATGCCACAGACCGCCGGCTGGCGCACATGCATACCAATGTAGGCTGTCATGCGGATCGATTTGAATCTTATTGATGCGGCCTGCCCCTCCGTGTGTCGGGACAGATTGTGGAGCCAAATATGTCCATTCGAGGGTCTCCGTTGCTGGCATGGTTGAAGCTGCAATGGACTGTCGCCATGCCGCCGAAGCTTCCCACCAAAGTTCTGGCTGAGGAAGAGCTGTTAGACCACTGCGTTCCTGTGCCCACCAAGACCATCGACCAAAGGCTTTTTCGCCACAGGATCTCGATTCCCTTCTTGACGCTGATTGCTCCTGAAATGCTACTTGTGATTGAGACAGGTTCGCATTTTGACCAACCATCCAATGGGACCACGACTTGACCGTTGCATCTTCGACATGTTGGGTCTCTGATTGCCCCAATGCGGCGATTGTAGACAACATGAGGGCAACAACAAGGCTGCCCTTGAATTGAGACCAAGGATGCAAGTGTGTGGAAAAGCCAATTTGCCGCGCGCGCATACATTGAAGGTACGTAAGACCTTCATGAAGGTTTCAAACTTCTGTTCAAAACGCCGAATCAGGGATTTGCATCCCTGCCTTTTCAACCGACATCTCAATCACTTGAGTTAATTGACCATGGGCTCCATGGTGTGAAAGACAGCCTGCACGTCGTCGTCTCCTTCTAAACGTTCAATCAAATTCTCAACCTCTTCCACTTGCTCAGGGCTCAATATTTTCGTCGTCGTTGGCACGCGTTCGAGACCTGATTCGACAATTTGATGGCCGTCTGATTCCAACTTGGATTGCAACCCTCCAAAAGACTCGAAAGGAGCGGAAACAATGATTTGACTGGTCTCTTCATCTCGCTCTGCCTCTTCTGCGCCAAAATCAATCAAATCCAAGGTCAAATCATCCAAATCAGCGCCGTTGTCCTCGATGTTGAAAAAGCACATTCGGTTGAACATGAATTCAACTGAGCCACTTGTTCCAAGCTGCCCTCCTCCCCTGCTGAAATGGGAGCGTACGTTCGCTACCGTGCGATTGTTGTTGTCTGTAGCTGTTTCAACGTAAACTGCAATTCCGTGCGGTCCGTAGCCTTCAAAGGTCACCTCCTTGTAATCTGAAGTGTCTTTGTCGGTGGCCTTTTTGATGGCGCGTTCAATGTTGTCTTTGGGCATGTTGGCAGCCTTGCAGTTTTGCAAGACAGCACGCAACCGTGAATTTGTATCGGGGTCCGAAATTCCTCCGCCCTCTTTGATGGCCAGAATGATGTCCTTGTTCAGGCGAGCGAAGATTTTGGACATGGCTGCCCACCTCTTCATTTTACGCTCTTTTCGAAATTCAAATGCGCGTCCCATGACGTTTTCTTTCGTGCGAAGATATTTGCCGATGAGTCACTCGTGCAACCTCATTTGAAACGACAATGCTTTATGGGCAAGACAAGCCAAAGAGTGTCAAAAAGACAATGAGATCTGCAGAACCTATGCTGCCGTCGCCATTGTGATCCGCTGTGCAGGTTGCTTCACACGTCAAACTCGCTTGGTTCCAAAGTGTTCCTGGTCCACATGCACACGACCAATCGCAAGACCCGTCGTCATTGCTGGCGTTTGGATTGTAATTGCATGCCAATGCATAAGTGCAGCCCTCTTCTGCTGTGCCATCGCCATCTAGCGACTCATGAAGCACGTGATGTGCATCCGCGGGCAGTGAGTTGAATGCAGATGAGAATCCAGAGGTCCAGTCGACCACCACGCTGTCCATGGTCACTTTTGAACCCATCCCAAAATGCAATCGACGGCTGTTCTGATTCATGTATTCTGAACCACACATCACCGTCCTGACATCGGGCTTGCCATCGAGCCATGCGGTCACTCTTGCCCCAATGGCATCCGTGTTTCCCGACTCTGGAACCAAAGTCAATTGAATCCAATGGTTGTCGTTGGGTACGCCATTCAAAAGTTTGGCACGAGCCCCTATCCGATGGGATACGAGGTCCAAAGCGCCATCTTGGTTATGGTCTGCAACGGCAGCACAAAAGGTGACGTCATTGTCTGTCAATACATTCGAAGATGCGTCCACCAATGGGAAGGTTCCTCCCTCATTCAAAAAAAATCCATTGAGACTGTTTGGATATTGGTCTAAAATGATTGGAAAATCAGTGTAAAGCGAGGTGCCTGTTGCAATGAACAAGTCAAGCCAACTGTCGTTGTTGGCGTCAAACCACACTGCTCCCCATGCCAAGTTGTTAAGTAAAATTTGAGCTTGTTCAGCCACTTCTTCATATTGCAGGTCCAACACAACTCCGCTTGAATCTCCCGCGGCAAAAGGGGAGCCGGCGCAGCGCAGAAAGCTGTTGCCTTCGTTGGCCCCATTGGTAACCACGATGTCCCAGTCTAGATCTTTGTCAAAGTCTGCAATTGACGTACTCATGGAATATTCTCCGATGTCAATGCCCCATTCATTGGCGACATCTAGAAAGGTGCCATCTCCTTGGTTTCGATAAAGGGCATCGGGCCAAAAGGTGCGGTCGTTGATGACGTGCAAATCAAGCCAGCCGTCACGATCCACATCCACCCAAGAGGCCTGAAACGACTGTTTGATTCCGTTGCCTACCCCCGACTGAGCCGTTTGCTCTTCAAAAGACATGGCCAAGTCCTGACCACCCGTACCTCGAAATAGCCTGTTGGGCTCTGAGTTTGTTTGTGGAGTGTGGTATTGGCACAAATACACATCGAGAAGGCCATCGCTGTCATAGTCTGCCACAGATGCGCCGTACGTTCGTTCAAGCACGGTTCCTTGGAGCCCCCCTGCCTCGGGTACCATTTGTAACAGACCATTGGGCATGCGGGCGTAAATTCGATTGAGACCTAGGCGCTGTGTAACAAGAAGGTCCTGATCTCCGTCGTTGTCTAAGTCGACCCAAAGCGGGCACTTTGGCTCGCCTTCTGTATTTCCGATGTTGAGGTCTACTGGCGTAAAATCACCGCTGCCATTCCCTGTAAATGCCTTGATATTTCCCTGAAACTGCGTGAAAGTAAGGTCATCAAAGCCGTCGCCGTTGAAATCAGCAAAACTCACCCCATGGCCCAAATATCCACCGATGTGCTCGGTGTAAAGTGTCCCAGTCGGATCCCCGTCGACGAACGTTTGACCAAAAGCGGCGATGGACATTGCATAGGCCAAGAACGCCCAAAAGGGACCTCGGAAGGTAATATGTGAGGGCGTGTGCGTCATTTCAGTGCAAACCCCGAGTATTCGACGAATAATATCAAGTTGTCTTCAAAATGGCAATTTAATGGTATAAAAATCGGGATGATGTCGTGTTGACGACTATTTTAACAGTCACAGTCATTGTTGTGCGCCCTTGCGGCCTTGAGCTAACAAATCCAAATCGCCTACTCGTGAACATATTCTACAACTCTCCTCCCTCTCGGATTGTACTTGGTGTCGCACTCGTTTTGATTTCACCCTTTTCCTCCTTTGCACAAATCCAGCATGGCGGTCAACCACTTGGATGGGGAGAACCATGGGAACAGAATTTGACTTGGAACACCTTTGAATCCCTTGACCTCGAGGCACTTGCAGCAGAAGACGCGGTCACTGCCACGATGAAGGATGCGCCATGGCGATTTGGCATCGAGCACGAAGTGAATTGGAACATGGAAAACTCCGGCCAGTGGAGCGAGGAAGATGGCTTTCGAGTCTGGCGTTTGCCAATTCGTGCTGAAGGGGCAAAGAGTTGGAGCTTCTACCTTTCGCGCTTTGTCGTTCCAAAAGGTGGAGAGTTGTTCGTGTGGGATCTTGAAAGAACGCATTTTTTAGGTTCATTCAATCACCTCAATGTCAAGGAATGGGAAGGTCTCGCTCTGAGTTTGATTGAAGGAGACCAAGTCGTCCTCGAATATCGCGAGCCATTGAACATTCACGCTACAGGACAAATTGAGGTTGGCCAAGTTGTTCAAGGATACCGCTCACTTTTGAGACGCGAAGCAGAATTGCAGGAAGAGTTGGCATCCTTTGGGCCTTTTGGAAACAGCGGGGCCTGCAACATCAATGTGAATTGTCCTGAAGGTGACGATTGGCAAGTCGAAAATCAATCCGTCGCTTTGATTGTCAATGGCGGTTTTGCCGCATGTTCAGGTGCTCTGGTGAACAATACTGCCAACGACGGCACTCCTTACTTTCTGACGGCCAACCATTGCTTGGGCAATCCGAATTCGTGGACGTACTACTTCAATCATGAAAGCGCTACGTGTTCGGGAAGTACTGGTCCTACTGACAACAGCATTTCAGGTGGCACACTCCTCCTGAGCAATGGCGGATCTGACGTGGCACTCATTGAGTTGAGTTCCACTCCGCCTCCCTCCTGGGGAGTGGAATATGCTGGATGGGATGCCTCCAGCGCCAATCACACAAGTGCAGTAGGTATTCACCACCCTTCTGGGGATGTCAAAAAAATCTGTTTTGAAAACGACGCCCCCTACACAAGCAGCACAGGAGGAGCGCAGGTGTGGTGGATCAATGCATGGGAACTCGGAGTCACTGAGCCAGGGTCATCTGGGTCACCCCTATTCAATCAAGACCACAGAATCATTGGTCAATTGTATGGTGGCGCCGCCGCATGCTCAGGTTCAGTCAACAATGGAGCTTATGATTTTTACGGTCGTTTTGACGTGAGTTGGGGCTTGGGGGTAAGTCAATATCTCGACCCCACCAATTCAGGTACTCTTGTTCTGGATGGCTACCCCACAGGATTCAACCCAGACAATGGATGTACAGATCCATCGGCATGCAATTACAGTCCAGAAGCC
>DCBH01000033.1:23615-34284 GCA_002313415.1 Flavobacteriales bacterium UBA1112 | reverse complement strand
TACTCCTCGCGGGCATCTTCCCAGCGTGAGCGCGCTTCAGCACGCTCTCCGTCTTCCATGGCGTTTTCATAACGCATCTGAGCACGCTCCAAATCATCCGCCAAATCAGCCAATCGATCCAACTCATCGTCAATGAGCCGGCGCATGTCATTGGTGTGGTCCAAATCGAATTGGATGCGGCCACTGCGTTCATCAAATTCAGCAATTCCGATCGGCGTTTCCATGATGCTTTCGTCAAATCCCTCAATCACATCGAACAAAGACATGTCCAAATCAAACATGAAGCCCTCGGTCAATTCATCCTCGGGGACACTGGCACTGTTGATGGCCACGCGCTTCGAAACCATTCCCTCAGCGCCAAAAACAATCACGTAATTGTTGCGCAGCGGCAAATCGAGAAAATACTTACCATTCCGGTCTGCATCAATTTCATCGAAAGCCTCCCCCCCACGAAGCACAGAAACTGTGACGTTGTCAAGCCGCTGTTTGGTTTTCTCGTGTTTTAAGCTTCCACTCACCACAAGAGAACCCGACTGAGAGAAGCCCACCATGGCGAACATGCACATAGAAATCACAAACCATGCAAGCCTGAATACAAGGTGCTTCTTCAAAAAAGGTGTCACGTAATTTTGCATCATGTCAGGTCAGCCGAAAAATACGGGATTCATGCCAAAACATCAGGATGAAGCCGCAGGTTTCAGTTACTGGGAGACGAAGGGTTGGCTTCAGGACCTCGATGCAGTGGTTGTCGGAGGGGGGATTGTGGGGATGAGTGCGGCACTCCACCTGCGGGTGAACCATCCGGATTGGCACATCTTAATTCTAGATTGCACCACCCTCGGAGGCGCAACAACTCGAAATGCCGGTTTTGCATGTTTTGGTAGTCCTTCAGAACTGTTGGAGGACTGGAAGCAACTTGGAGCAGAATCCACCGTAGATCTCGTCAAGATGCGTTGGGAGGGTTTGCGCGAACTGCGTCAAACTTGGGGTGACGATGCCATTGGTTATCAGGCTTGTGGAGCAATTGAGGCGTTCACGGACGCTGACCTGATGGACGCATGCAATGAGGCGCTTCCTGACCTCAATGAAGCCTTGACCGACGTGTTGGGCCATCCGCCCTTTGAAGCGAGTACGAAAAATGTCGAGGCAGGTCTAATTCAACTGAAGGGCATCATCAAAAGTCCCCTCGAAGGTGCGCTTGATGCAGCCAGGATGACCAAGACATTTAGGCAACAACTTCATCTCAAGAACATTTCTTTTCTCGCAGGTCATCAAGTCCAAAGCCTGAAGCACAGCCATGACGAGTGGACCTTGGTGACAAATGAGGGAACACTTGCTGCTCGCAAGGTTCTCATTGCCAACAATGGATGGGCTTCCGAATTGCTCGAATTGGACGTAGAAAAAGCCCCCAACACGGTTGTTGTCAGCCAACCTTTGGCCGGGTTGACTCTCAAGTCTACAGTCCATCATGACCGCGGATACGTTTACGCAAGAGAACTAGACGGACGACTCCTTATCGGCGGAGGAAGAAACTGGAATTGTGCGAATGAGGAAGAACGTATTTCAAAGTTGAAAGCGTGGGCCCGTGAACACGTAACTGGAGCATCTGACTTCGAAGCAAGCGTTCAATGGCGAGGTTACTTGGGTGTAGGATCTACCCGGGGGCCGATTCTCCGAGACCTCGGCAATGGACTTTATGCTGGCGTCAGAATGGGTGGAATGGGTGTTGCCATTGGAACCGTGGTGGGAAGGAATCTCGCCAGCATGGTGTAACCTTCATGGAGATGTGGACGTAAGGGAAGTCAACCCTACATCCATTCTCATGAAGGACCAGCTTACATTTCCCTCTTTCATTCGCCCAGCGATGCTCATTCTCGCATTGGGCATTTCTGGTTTGGTCATTGCACAACCTAGCATCAGCGTGCTTTCAGGAACGACTTACACCAAAAACACAAATGGAGCTCTGAGTCAAGGCGCATCTTTTAGCCAACCTGTGACGCCATTTCTGGCAATTGAACTGGATTGCACTCGTGCCCGAGCTTATTCGGACCACGGTGTCGCTTCAGAACGATTCGCAATGTCCAACCTGGGGGCATCCATGCGCTACACTCCTTTGTCTCCTCAAACTCACGCCATTCGTCCTTGGGCAGCCGTCGGCTTGAGCTGGAAGACCACCTCTCAACACCTCGACGCGCAAGCTGCAGGTGGAGAGACATACCACCTCTGGAACGACGGATTGCTCTACGACATGGAACAGCCCATTCCCATGCCAGATGTAGACATGCCCAAGCCTTTGGTGCGCGACAACGTGTATGAGACCATGCTCGATCGAAAAAGTTCATTGGCCACACCACTTCGAGTGGGTGTGGATTTGCAATTGACTCGTCGACTTCACGCGATCATGGCTGTCACAACCATTCCCGGTGGAGGTCGCGGATGGACAACAGCCCAAGCGGGCGTCGGATTCCAACTGGGAAGAGGCAAGACTTCCTTGAAGACATTGTTTCCTCAAGAATTTTTGGATTTGGGTGACGACGCAGATGGAGATGGTGTCAAAGACGTCAAAGACCTCTGTGGCGGTACAGAACTCGGTGCCTTTGTCGACAAGTTTGGGTGCGCCATCGATACAGACTTAGACGGGGTGCCCGACCATCGCGATGCAGAAATCAACAGCCCTGATTTGCTTGTCAATGGCGAGGGTGTAAGCATTTCACTTGCGGAATGGAAGGCTTTGTACGCACCAAAAAAAGGAGATCCCTCAACGTTTGCCCAGGACAGTGCGACTGTCATCTCCGAGCTTAATGCAGCGCAAATGGCGCAAATGCTTCAGGCTACTGGCAATACAGCCGCCATCGCGGAAATGGAAATGCTGCATGATTTGCGAGAAAAAGTATACAATCCGGCAATTTCTTACCGCATTCAATACGGCGCATATCTCGCAGCGTTTGCACCCTCTACAGATGCTTACACTCATGACATCGTTGAAGCTGTATCAGGAGAACATGGACTCACACTGCATGTGGGCTCATCTTATGAGCGCTTGAGCGAAGCCCGTCAAGCCTTGGGTGCCGCCAAGTCAGCAAATCACACAGATGCCTTTGTCACAGCCTACCACAACGGCATTCGCATCACTTTGGAAGAAGCATCCAAATTGGAACGTCAGCGCAAGAAGGCTGTGCGAAATGCGGAGGAAGCCTTCCAAATGGTGGAAGTCAAATTTCACATCCAACTTGGACGATACACCGCCGGTGTTCCCGTTGAAGTGTTGAATGCCTTCCTGAAAATGGGCCAAATCGAACAACGTCTTGAGAGTGACGGGACCCACCGCTATTTAACGTCAGGAGTGCGAGCAGAAGAAACCGCGCGTGAACATTTGAAGTCAGCAATTGCACTCGGTTTTTCTGATGCCTTCCTCGTTGCGGAAATCGACGGAAGCAAGGCGAGTGTAGATCAAGCTCGAAATGCATTGAAGGATTTCGATGCAACACTTGCCGCCGCGCAATAAAGTCAAATTCAGACTGAGTCAAGCAAGTCCAACACAGCCATCGCCGCTTTGCGGCCATCCATGGCGGCGGAAAGAATGCCACCCGCGTATCCCCCTCCTTCGCCAGTTGGAACAAATTTCCGGAGACCTGGATGCTGCAAAGTATCTGGGTCTCGTGGGATTCGAACGGGACTGCTGGTGCGAGACTCAGGTCCCACAACCACTGCTTCAGGATGAAGAAAACCCTTCATCTTCTGGTCGAAGGTTTTGAACCCCTGTTGAAGGCATTTGACCACCACATCGGGGAGCACCTGATCCAAACGAGAGGCCACGACGCCTGGCAAATACGATGTCGCAGGCAAATCAATTGAAGGCATTCCAGCCACAAAATCAACCAATCTCTGTCCTGGCGCAGCTTGGGTCTGTCCCGCAACCTTCCAGCAGGCCTGCTCTACACTTTCTTGAAAGCGCAGTCCGCCTAAAGGCCCGTGGAAACCCAAGGGCTCCCAATCTGAGGGTCCAACCTGAACCACCATCCCAGAATTTGCATGTGGATTGTTGCGCTTGGAAGGCGACCACCCATTGGTCACAATTTCCCCCGGACTGGTAGCGCATGGGGCCATAACTCCTCCAGGACACATGCAAAAACTGTGTACCCCTCGACCCTCAACCTGACACACCAAGCTGTAACTCGCAGGAGGCAATCGATCCTCCACGATTTCCCCGTGGTACTGAACCTCATTGACCCAATTCTGGGAATGTTCTACGCGCACGCCCATGGCAAAGGGTTTGGCTTCGATGGCCAGCCCCTTGTCATGAATCAATTCAAACATGTCTCGGGCACTGTGACCTGTGGCCAGAATAACAGCCTCTCCCCTAACAACCGATCGAGTATCGTTTTCCAGACACACAACTTCAACACCAGTGCAAGTTCCGTTCTCCTCAAGCACATCGACAACCTTGTGATTGAATCTCACCTCGCCTCCTGCAGCTTTGATGGTTTCGCGCATGGCAGTGACCACTCCGGGCAAGCGATTCGTACCGATGTGCGGGTGTGCTTCCACCAAAATGTGGGGGTCTGCACCATGTACAACCATCCATTCCAGCGCCTCGCGAATGTCCCCGCGCTTCTTACTTCTCGTGTACAGTTTCCCATCACTGTATGTCCCTGCACCACCCTCACCGAAGCAATAATTTGACTCAGGATTGACCACGTGCTCTCGATTGAGCTTGGCCAAATCACGTCGCCTCGCGCGAACATCTTTTCCGCGTTCCAGAACAAGGGGCCGCACGCCATGCCTCAAACATTCCAGTGCAGCATACAACCCCGCAGGGCCTGCTCCAACCACGACAACCTCTTTTGCATTGGCGCTTACTTTGGGCCAAACCCAAGGTTGCACTTGGGCTTTTGAAGCCCCGTCGTTCCATCCAATCAACAACTGCAGTCGAACAGGGCGCTTCCGCGCATCCCAACTCTGTCTCAACACGTGCAATTCGACATTGGGGTCCAGCGGCGGCCGACGTTCTTTTCTCAATTGACGGGCCACGGCCAAACGCAAAACGTTTGGCTTGTCAACCTCTTCGGGCAAAACCCGAACTTGGATTTGTGAAGAAGATGCGTCCATGTGTTGTGTGCGAAGGTACCGACTCCACATACCTTCGGGGTCATGACGGATAACTTCCCTCACAATCCCCTGCGGTTTACAGCCGAGAACCTCACTTCAGAAGAGCAACTCGATTTGTACGGAAAATTGCTCCTGCCGCGCATGGTTGAGGAAAAGATGATGTCCCAACTGCGTCAAGGAAAAATAAGCAAGTGGTTCAGTGGCATGGGTCAAGAGGCCATTTCAGTGGGCGTTGCCGCAGCCATGCCAGATGACAAGTTCATCTTCCCAATGCACCGAAACTTGGGTGTATTCACGACGAGAAACGTTCCTCTGGACCGTCTATTCTCGCAATTTCAAGGCAAAAATCACGGATTCACCAAAGGACGTGATCGAAGCTTCCATTTTGGAAGCCCGGAGCACAAGATTGTGGGAATGATAAGTCACTTGGGACCTCAAATGGGTCTGGCTGATGGGGTCGCATTGTCAGAAAAACTCGATCAAAACGGAGGTTGCTCCTTTGTTTTTACAGGGGATGGCGGAGCATCTGAGGGAGATTTTCACGAAGCCGTCAATGTGGCGGCGGTGTGGCAGCTCCCTGTGATTGTTGGCATTGAAAACAACGCTTGGGGCCTCTCTACACCAAGCGAGCAACAGTTTCGATGCGCGCATTTTACAGACAAAGCCATCGGATATGGCATCCCTGAGGAGGATGCCATTCAGGTCGATGGAAATGACTTGTTCGACGTTTACCACAAAGTCAAGTCATGTGTTGAATCTTTACGCGAAAGACCTAGGCCTATCATACTAGAATTCAAGACTTTCAGAATACGAGGTCATGAAGAAGCCTCGGGCACAAAGTACTATCCTGAAGGCCTTATTGACACCTGGAGTCAAGTCGACCCCATCGAGCGATTGAAGGAGCATTTGATGTCCACAGGCGTGCTCGATAACGCCAAAGAGGATGCCCTGAGGACCAAATTCAAAGACCAAATTGAAACCGGTTTAAAAGAAGCTGCCGCTCAACCAAACATCGAAGCGCAAACCTCGTTGGAAATCATGGATCGATTCTCGTCTGGCGCACCGCAAGGACTGAAAGAAGCTCCTGCCGGCAGTGACCGCCCTCTTCGATTCATCGACGCCATTTCAGAGGGGTTGAAGGTGAGCATGGAGAAACATCCTGAGCTCGTGCTTATGGGGCAGGACATCGGCCCATATGGCGGCGTTTTTAAAGTCACCGATGGGTTTGTAGATGCCTTTGGAGAGGAACGAGTGCGCAACACCCCTCTTTGTGAGTCTGCCATTGTTGGTGCTGGTCTTGGATTGTCCATTGCGGGAAAAAAGGCCATGGTGGAAATGCAGTTCAGTGACTTTGTGACATGCGGCTTCAACCAAATCGTAAATAACCTCGCCAAAATTCACTGGCGTTGGGGGCAATCCGCCGACGTCGTGGTTCGGATGCCTACCGGAGGAGGCGTGGGCGCGGGGCCTTTCCACAGCCAGAGCACGGAAGCTTGGTTTTTTCATGTGCCCGGTCTCAAAATCGCCTACCCCTCAACCCCTGCGGATGCAAAAGGTCTGCTCCGAATGGCAATCGACGATCCAAATCCAGTGCTGTTCTTCGAACACAAGAACCTTTACCGGAGCCTCACTGGACCCGTACCTGAAGAGGATTATCTCCTAGAATTTGGTGTAGGTCGAGTCGTTCGCTCCGGTGAACAGGCGACGATCATCACATACGGTCTGGGAGTTCAATGGTCAGAACAAGTTCTCGATGCCCATCCAGAGTGGGACGTGGAAGTCATTGACCTGCGAACGCTCCTGCCATGGGATGAGGATCTTGTGATGACAAGCGTCCAAAAAACAGGAAAGGCCTTGGTTCTTCACGAGGATACGATGACCGGTGGTGTTGGTGCAGAGATCAGTTCGCGCATCCACGAATGTTGTTTCGAACATCTCGACGCCCCAGTGGCGAGAACCGCCAGCTTGGATACACCATTTCCCTTTGCCGAGGATTTAGAGAGGAACTTCATGGCCAATGCACGACTAGAGAGTGATCTAGATGCATTGCTCACTCGTTAGTTCAGCGGCGACCGCGCTGAACGACACGGGGATTCTTAATCATGGCCTCTACCTGCTTGATGTCATTCTTCAACATCCCCTTTGTATCGAGACGTTTGGCTTCATGAATCATCACCATGGCCTTTTTCCGGTCCTGCTTTGCACTGAGACAAACCGCCAAATTCAACTTCACAGCGGCCTTGTCGTGGTCGCGCTTCAAACCCAAACTGAGCGACTTGCGAAGATGTGACTCAGCTTCATTCAAGTTGTGTTGCATGGTCACGCTGCCGAGCAAGAAGTGGTAATAACCGCGCTGATTTGGCCACAATTGTGACGTCTGAATGCGGTTCAACCATTTGACCGCATCCTCCATGCGCTGCATCCTCAAGTTGGCAAAAGCAAAAACCAAGCGCACACTTCGCAAGTTGGCAAGCACAATCACAATGGACAACAATGTCATCCCGATGGCCGCTCCCCAACTGCCTTGAGTGTATAACAAAATCGTGTATGCAACTGAAGCGGCGGCAACGAGAAGTTTAAAAATCCGAATGAGCATGGGTGTATTTTTGAAGCTGAATCCCGCGTAAAACTACTCCACAGGAGGTGTACCTTCGTTTCATGAGTCAAATCATGCGTTTGCGCGTCATCCTCGACACCGAAGAAGATGTTTTCCGTGACATCGAAATTGGGACAGATGCCCCACTCATGCATTTGCATTTTGCAGTGCTTGATGCGTTTGGTTGGGAAGCGGGGGAATTGGCATCTTTCTTCCAAAGCGATGAATCATGGAGTCGTGGGAAGGAATTTTCTTTGTTGGACATGAGTGATCCGATGGCTGAAAAAGAATCTCAATCTGGGGACGCCATGAATCAATCCACGGTAGGTCATCTCATCCCTGAGCTCGGCCACCGTGCCATATACGTTTATGACTTCCTGCGCATGTGGTGTTTTTATGTGGAACCCCTCGCGTTAGAAAAAGCCAATCCGGAAGGTGCTTACCCTTCTCTGTGTCACGAGTTTGGGACGCCTCCAGCTTTCGACAGCAAGGATGGCGATTTGTTGCAAGACATGGATTTGCCGAGAGAGCCCGAAGACGACGAACCTTACCGAACTGGTGATCCTGAGCTCGACGCCTACCTCGATGACGATGAAGATGACGATTTGGGGGGTGGCGAACATTTGTCCATCGACGATTTGGACGACCTGATTTGATTGATGGGAAAACGCGAGGCTTTGCAACCGGGTGTGGTGATCTCAGTGGTCGGTCCCACTGCGTCAGGGAAAACTGAAGTTGCCATCGCCCTTGCCCAAAAACTCCATACCGAAATCGTCAATGCCGACGCTCGTCAAATCTATCGTGGCATGTCCATTGGTACTGCCCAACCCACAGCTGAGGAACGGCATGCAATCCCACACCATTTCGTGGACTTCCTTTCCACAAATGAACTTTACAGCGCTGGGGCGTTTGAAAAAGCTGCGGTTCCACAGTTGACCAATTTGTGCTCCACCTATGGGTCTGCCGTCCTTGCTGGCGGTTCAGGGATGTATGTGAAAGCCACTCTTCAAGGGTTGGATGAACTTCCCTCAGATGCTGACCTTCGGGAAGAGCTGAACGCCAAAGTACAAGATGGTGGACTGCCATCTCTTGTCGCGCAACTGCAAAAGCTGGATGCCAAACATGCAGCCAACATGGACACCTCAAACCCTCAACGCGTGGTTCGGGCCTTGGAAGTGTGCATCACCTCAGGCCAACCTTTTTCCAGCTTCCACACTGGCAAGGCCAAAACACGCCCGTGGCATGTTGTATCCATCGGACTTCAACCAGATCGCGAGGAACTCCGCAAGCGAATTGCCAAACGCGCACATGCCATGATCAAGGCCGGATGGCTGGAAGAAACGCGTGCCCTTCTCCCTCATCGCGACACGAATGCGTTGAACACGCTTGGCTACAAAGAGTTGTTTCAACATCTCGATGGCTCCATGGGCATCGAAGGAGCAATGGAACTCGTGATTACTCGAACTTATCAATTTGCCAAGCGTCAAATGACTTGGTTTCAGAAAGACCCAAACACCATGTGGTTTGCCTACGAGGCCAACAACAGGGAACAAAAGTTGTCTGAGGCCGTCGAACATGCAATCACAAAATTTGGCCACCTACAAGGAAAACCTTTGCTGCAATGAAGCAAGGAGTCTCCATTGATCACTTCGACGCCGGTGTCGCAGAAGACCTTGAATTTGATGTCATTCAGGCGATGTTGGTCGAACTGGCGGGGTGTTCTTCGAGTGTAAAGCGGGCTGAGACTCTTGTGCCAAGCAAAGACCGTCTCTGGGTCATCCATCGTTTGCAAGAAACCGATGAAATGCAGAGAATTCGCGCAGGCAATCACGGATTCCCTTTGTTGGAATTTGACGAATTGGGGCGCGAAATCAAATTGCTCTCCGTCCGAGACAGCGTACTTGACGAGGCAGGTTTCCGACGCATTTCGCGGGCTTCTCGCGTCATGAATGCCCTACTCGAGGCGCTCGCCAAGAGTGAAGATCCTTGGCCACGGCTCGAGGCCGTTGTGAAGGGACAGGAACCCAACACCGAACTCATCGAATCCATCGATGCGGTGTTTGACGTCAAAGGAAACATCCGAGACGACGCCTCACCTGCGCTATCCCAAATTAGAAGCGACATGACTGCAGTAAGGCGCAAAATCAATCGCGCCTTTCTCCGTGCCATGAAATCAGTTCAAGAGCGCGGCTACCTCGCTGACATCAGAGAAGGCTTCGTCCAAGAGCGTCGAGCTTTGGCTGTCATAAGTAGCTACAAACGTCAAATAAGCGGAGCCGCCTTGGGGTCCTCCAACACAGGTTCCGTGACGTTCATTGAGCCTGGGGCTTGCATTCCCCTCAATCACGAATTGGAAATGCTTCGTGACGACGAGCGCAAAGAAATTCGCAACATCCTGCGCTCATTGACCCGGAACATCAGACGCCATCTGCCCGCCATTAAAGCTTATCAAAAAGGCCTGACTGAGCTTGACTGGATTGCAACACGTGCGCGACTTGCTGTAAAGCTGGAAGGCAGCTTACCACAAGTTCGAAAAAAACAGGGGCTTCATCTGCTTTCTGCCTTTCATCCCCTCCTCCAACTGACCAACAAAGCCGCGGGAAAGGAGACGCTGCCCCAACACATTGAGCTCAACAGCAGAAAGCGCATGCTCGTCATCAGCGGACCGAATGCAGGCGGAAAGAGCATTACCATGAAAACGGTTGGATTGCTTCAAATGATGATTCAAAGCGGGCTGCTCGTCCCTTGTCACAATGCCTCCGAGGTTGGAATTTTCAACGCCATCCTCCCAGACATTGGAGACCACCAAAGCATCGAAAACCAGCTCTCTACATACAGCTACCGCTTGGGAAGAATGCGGCACTTTTTGAATGTGGCCGACAAGCACAGCCTCATGCTTTTGGACGAATTTGGCACTGGATCTGACCCAGAACTTGGAGGAGCCTTGGCCGAAGTGTTTTTCGA
>DCBH01000033.1:7238-23210 GCA_002313415.1 Flavobacteriales bacterium UBA1112 | reverse complement strand
GCCAAGTTGTCTGAAGCCTTCAATGGAAGCATGCTATTCAACCGTGAATCCTTGGCCCCCATGTACCAATTGGAAGTGGGACAGCCAGGGTCTTCATTCACGTTTGAAGTGGCGGAAATCAATGGCATTTCAGAGAAAATCATTGACCGTGCCAAAGGCAAGTTGGACAAGCGACGCGTCGAACTCGATGGGCTTCTGGGCGACTTACACAAGGAAAAGTCAAAGCTGGCCAAACTCACCAACAAACATTTGAGGGCTGAACTGGAAGCTGAGAAAGCCATTGCGGAAGCAGAGCGTTTGAAGGAGGCCATGGAAAACAAGGAACGCAATCTGAACACCCAATTCGATGCCTTGAACACCGCACGCGTGCGCAGCACCAAATTGACGCAATTTGTCGATCGGTTTCAATCTGGCAAACCAAACAAAGGGCTCCTCGAGGAAATCAAAACCTACCTCGCCAAAGAAAAGTCCAAACAAGAAGAGCATGCCAAACGACGGATGAAGGGGAAAACCAAAGAACAAGTGAAGCGTCGCCCCAATCACCAATCAGACAAAATCGTGGTGGGCTCGCTCGTTCGTCTTCGTTCGGGTCAGGAGCGAGGAGATGTGGTGGAAATCAAAGGTGATGCAGTGACGGTGATGTTTGGCGCGTTCAAAACCAAGGTCAAACGGAACCAACTGACTTGGCTTCGATAAACCTTTCAAGACCTGTCAAAATCATTGGACCACCACACGTCTCGTGGCAGCCCAACCATCAGATGTAGTGACGGTGATGTATCGCACTCCTTTTCCCCAAGCAGACAAATCCAATTCCCTGAACACCCCCCGCCCAGACACTTCCCCCAACAAGGAACCCATGGCATCAAACCATTGGATATGCTCGCATTCAAAGCCTGCAGGACACGTGATGGCCACCGAGCCTTGAGTGGGATTGGGAATGATCGTCAGACCAGACAAAAATCGGTCTTCCACCCGAGTGGCCTCGCATGACGTGTAGAGGTCACACGACACATTGCCTTCTCCAGCGTCTTGGACGTAGCTCCCGTTCATCAATTCTTCTCCAGTACCGACAGGATCGAGGAATGCCTTGAGCTTCATGGAAGTCGGAATGGGATTGTTGCCATCCCAGTGATAACTCATCTTGCCGTAATAATCCGGCGCATAAGGATAGTCACAATATGATGATCCACCAGTCAAAGTCCCAATGATTCGATGGCTTTCTTCGAAAATGGGAGAACCTGAAGACCCTCCTTCTGTCACTCCGTGATCGGTTTCGGTGGCAGTCCATTGAACGCGCCAATGTGCGCCAGAGGAATAGGCATTGCTGTTGACTGGTGAATTGGTGTAGGTCGAAATTTTCTTGCGATCCCCTGAAGGGTGGTGAATCCCAACACCCCCATTCCCATTGAAGCCTGAAGCATCCCAACCCGCATAAAAAGGTTCCCAGCTGTCGATGATGGGATCCTCCACTTCCACCAAAAGAAAATCACTGCCATTGATTTGGCCATTGAAACTGTCGTCGCTGTCTGTCAAGTGAATCACCCCCGTCCTTGTGCGTGAATTGATGGATTGCACCCCTCCACATTCGAAATATTCATAATTGAATTGAACCTTGAAGAAGGGCCACTCATTTTCTTCAACTTCGTCGGCACAGTGAAACGAGCTCAACATCAGTTGGCGGCAATCCCGGGCCGTATTGTTGACCATGGAACCGGAACAGAGATAAATTCCTCCTCCTTGGGTGATGCGCAACTTGACCACTGCGTCTTTTTCGCATTGCCAACTGTCTCCTTCAGGACAATTCACATCCACTTGACAGGGTTCTGACCCTCCGCGAGATACTTGCGAATCCCAAGGATGAGGGAACCTTTGGTGGCGCGCAAAAAAACCAACGCCGCACATGCCCAACGTGGCTTGTTGGGTTGTGCCCTCAGGGCACCGATACACCATAACCAAGGCATCTCCTGGCACTTCATCATTGGTCCAACGGCGGTGAGTGTTGTTTTCGGCATCTGTAACTGGACCCTCAGACCACACTTCATCGTATTTGCCTTCGGGTGTGTGGAAGTGAAGTGTAGCTCCTGCAGGCAAATGGAAGTCATCAAAGTAAATGCAGGTGGCCAAGGCCCCAGGAACATGGACCTCCAACATCCACGTTTCCAAACCATCCTGCACCGTCCTCGCGGCGACCTGAAAGAAGTCCACATCAGCTGGAATCACTGAACCAACCATCTCACGACCCGTCTGTTGCGATTGCCATTCCATGTTCTGAACAGCCTTGTCGAAGTCCGGAGCATCCACATGCCATAGCCCTTGACCTAAAGTTGTTCCAATCATCCCCCACATCACAGTCAGTGTGGCAAACCCGTGCTTTTGCCAAATTCCTTGAATCTTCCTTTGAATCATGTCCCCAAGTTACCCACATCTCCCCTCTGCTTCCCTTAATTTCACATTCCCATGACCACAACACGTCTCGCCCCTCTTTTTCTTGCTCTTGGCGCCTTCGTGGCGAGTCCCTTCAACTCGTTTGCCCAAGATGATATGACTCCGCAAGATGCGGCCCAAAAATTTGGCACCCTCATGCGCTACGTCAGTCAACTCTACGTTGACAGCGTCAGCGTCGCAGATTTGACAGAGCTTGCCGTGGTGAAATTGCTCGAAGATTTGGACCCACACTCGGTCTATTTCTCTGCGGAAGAATTGAAAGAAGCGGACGAGCCACTGAATGGCAATTTTGACGGCATTGGAGTACAATTCAACATTTTTAAAGACACCATTATGGTGGTGTCCCCCATCAGCGGAGGACCTTCGGAGCGTTTGGGGATTCGAGCTGGTGACCGCATCGTCGAAGTAGACGGTGAGAACACCGCAGGCATTGGAATCACGAACCGCGACGTGATGAGGCTGCTCAAAGGACCGAAAGGCACCGTTGTTCAAGTCGGCATCAAACGCGACGGGGAGTCCAAATTGTTGACGTTTGACATTACGAGAGATAAGATTCCAATCTACAGCATCGATGCGGCGCATATGGTGGACAACAAAATTGGCTACATCAAAGTCAGCCGTTTCGCAAAAACCACGATGGCTGAATTTCGAGAGGCCATTGCCACATTGCAGAAGCAAGGCATGAGGGATCTCATTTTAGATTTGCAAGGCAATGGCGGAGGTCTGCTTCGAACTGCAATCACCATGTCCGATGAATTTTTGAGTGGCGAGAAGCTCATCGTATACACTGAAGGGCGATCATTCGAAAGGGAGGATACGTTTGCGCAATACAAGGGGCTGTTCGAAAAAGGACGCCTCATCGTACTCATCGACGAGGCTTCAGCAAGTGCAAGCGAGATTGTCTCCGGAGCAGTTCAAGATTGGGACCGCGGCATGGTCGTTGGGCGACGGAGTTTTGGCAAAGGACTTGTTCAACGCCCCATGCGCTTGCCCGATGGCAGTGCGGTGAGAATGACTGTACAGAAATACTATACTCCCGCGGGTCGATGCATTCAAAAACCCTATGACGAAGGTGTCGAAGCATACAGGAAGGAAAAGTTTGAACGATATGAGCGCGGAGAATTCTTGACGCTCGACAGTCTGGATTTGCCCGACAGCTTGATGTACCAAACCCGCATTCTCGGTCGCGAAGTCTATGGCGGTGGTGGCATCTTGCCAGACCTTTTCGTCCCTTTGGACACGACATACAACTCTCCCACATTTTCTCGCATTCTGCGCAAGGGGCTGTGCAGCAAATACGCCCTCGCCCAGGTGGATGCTCACCGTGGCGACTGGGACAGCCGCCATGCATCAGAAAATGACTTCGTCAAAAACATGTCGCTGAGTGACGAGGAAATGGCGGCTTTCAAGGCTTACGTCATCGACGAAGGCGTCACGGTAGATGAGGAAGAATGGACGCGATCACTTCCTGCAATTGACATTCGTCTCAAAGCATTTTTTGGCAGAAACACCTACGAAAGCAAAACCTTCTATCGCGTCATTGGCGGCTTGAATGAGGCATTGCAAGAGGCCATTCGCGTTTTGAACGACGGAACGTTCAATGCTGCGAATCTTGCCCACAAGACCTTTTGAGAGGCATCTTAATTTTACATCAAACATCAAATCCAAAAAACATGCGTTTTTCATACACCACAATGACGCTGGCAGCCATTTTGGCGGGGTTCACAGCATGCAATGAAGGCGGCTCTGACGAGGTCACCTCCAAAGCAGTAGAAACCACAACTCTGGAGACCCCAGTCAATGGCAAGCCGGAAAAGTTCGACCCGGCCAAAACTCAGGTCGAGGCGCCTAAAGGTCCTACCACTACAATGGTCTTTGACACGTACGAGCACGACTTTGGCACCATGGACGAAGGCGATGCGGTCACCCACGTTTTTTCATTTACCAACACAGGCAATGAGCCCCTCATTTTGGACAAGTGCAAAGGTTCTTGTGGGTGCACGGTACCTCAATGCCCCAAGCAACCCATCGCACCTGGTGCCAGCGGGGAAATCGAAGTGAAGTTCAATTCAAAGGGCAAGAAAAACAACCAAACCAAGACGGTCACCATCAATGCCAACACCGATCCTGGTCAGACCATCCTCAAAATCAAAGCTTTCGTCAATCCAGCTGAAGCGAAGTAAGTCGAACGGCTTGACTGAGCTGAACTTAACTGAGCTGAAAAGGCACCCCCAGGGGTGCCTTTTTCATGCGTCAAACACGGCAAAGCATCCTCCTCACATCGTCATTGCAAAAGCGCATCAATGTCTTTGGCCAAATCGTGGTCTTTTCTCGTCACTACACCACCCGCATCATGGGTATGCAGCTCGACACGAACGTAACTGAAGGTGTTGACCATGGTAGGATGATGAGCATGCGATTCTGACAAAAAGGCCACGCGGGTCATGAAAGTGAAGGCCTCTTGGAAATCTTTAAATCGAAATTCTCGAATCAGGCGGTTGTCGCGTTCTGTCCACATAACGTGCGATTTTGAAAACAATGTACAAGAAAAGCCGCGGCCAAACCTCGCTCAGGTCAGATTGCTGTCTTGTTATGGGTCAGAGACGGCTTTGTCCCGGAGATTCTCCTCCTTCTGCGGATGCGTCTGGAGAGGGTGTTTCAGTGGCTCCTGTCTCCACAAACATGAGCAATTTCCGCATTTTTTCTGCCTGACGAATGTGTCCATTTCGCTCGAAGCCGTAGGCCACATTGCCAATCAAACGTCGAATAATGTCCACACTCCCGCAAGGACCGCAGTTGCGCTCATCCACAGGAAGCTCCAGATGACTTAAAAATTCACTGACCTCAGCCTTGTTGATGACTGTTCCTTGACTAAACGGATTGATGTAAAAGAGAACCCCGCCAGGAGTCTGATTGTCGGGCTGTTCTGATTCGTGATGAATGTGGTGC
The DNA here is from genome assembly GCA_002313415.1 of Flavobacteriales bacterium UBA1112. Taxonomy (GTDB): domain Bacteria; phylum Bacteroidota; class Bacteroidia; order Flavobacteriales_D; family Sanyastnellaceae; genus UBA11663. Next base: position 17,816 of record DCBH01000033.1, on the reverse strand, counting down.
TCATCGCAATAGCACAAAATGAAGTGATTGGGCAAATTCACCCCATGGATGGGCAGGTTCAAGTCTTGGGCTAAACTCAAGTACAGAATGCCCAATCCCAGCGGATTTCCTTTTCGCTCACTGATGACCTCTCCCAGCAACGCCTGCTTGGGGTCAGGCTGACCACTTTTCGCATTGGTGAACCCCTCGATGTCGTAAAGTACATGATTCAAGATGCGCACCTGCTCCAAGGCCGTCAGTTCCTCGTTCAGTTCAAGCCAAACGTTGCGCTTGAGCGTTTCGTACTCTTTGCGAAGTGCGTCCATATCCAACAAAGGGTCGACTGCTTTGTGAACCCACATTGCTCCCTCAAGGGCACTTTCCGCGCCGGGATCAAACCAATCACGCAATCCCTTGTGAACAAAGGCGCCATGCAGTCCTTCGACAAGCTCATCCATTCGCCTTTCATGTTCCGCACATTGGGCATAGGCTTCTCGCGATTCTAGTAATGCAGGCAAAACAGAAGTTCCTTTGGCCAAAAGCTGTTCTCTCACGTGGAGGTAAACTCCTTCGTCGGGATCGTCCAGCAATTGAATGAGGGCGCGGATTTCGTTGGGTTGCATGACGCTTGCAGATTGTAAGGGTGCAGTCGCCATCAAATCTACCCGTCCCCTTGATGCCTTCTCACAGCTCACTCATTCAGTTTTCACAGCCATTGTGTTAATGGCATTCCAAACCATTGCCGCGCTGAAGTTTATCTTTCGAAGGTGCCAACACCTGCATCAAATAACGCTCCGACTCCGATAACAGACCGCATGCGGCTGACTTACGCATTGTGGTTCACCATGCTGTTTCTTTTGAGCATTTGGGGTGTATTCATCCTCAATGAAGTCCTCGAACTCGGCTGGCGCAAACACGGCGTTCACCCGAGAAAGTGGCATGGCCTCACCGGCATTTTGACTTATCCTTTTCTCCACGGCGATTGGGGGCATTTGTGGAACAACACCATGAGCTTTTTCACCCTGAACGGATTTCTGTTTTATTTCTACCGAACCATTGCCCTCCGAGTTTGGATGTGGCTGTATTTTACAAGTGGCATGCTGCTCTGGATTTTGGCCGTGGACGGAAATCACATCGGTGCAAGCGGCCTCATTTATGGCCTAGCTGCATTCCTGTTTGCCAGCGGTGTCATTCGTGGCAATCGCCTCTTGCTTCGTGTGAGTTTGGCTGTGGCCTTTTTGTATGGCGGCATTGTGTGGTGGATGTTGCCCATTGACGACCACGTCAGCTGGGAAGGTCATTTGAGTGGTGCTGTGGTTGGCACCCTTCTCGCCATTCTATACAGACGACAAGGCCCCAAAAACCCCACTTACATGTTCGAGAGAGAAGATCCCAATGGACCTCTGCCAGAGTGGTGGATGGCGGCACACCCAGAGCATCCGGACACCTTGGCCCAGCGCGCCCGCGAGGCTGCCGAGCGTTCAGAAGAGTCTGCCGACCAGGCAAATGCCGGCCCGAGCACAAACACGCGCCCGCCTCACTTTGGGCCTTCGTCGGTGAGCTGAATCAGTTGTTGAGCATCACCGGCATGACGAGCATCAGCACGTCTTCTCCAGGCTCTTCGGGTTCACTTGGACGGATGATTCCCGCGCGATTGGGTGCGCTGAGTTCAAGATTGACTTCCTCCGCAGTCAAATTGTTGAGCATGTCCACCAAAAATTTGCTGTTGAAGCCAATCTCCATGTCTTCTCCGTGATAACTGCACGCGAGGTGTTCTGTCGCCTCATTGGCAAAATCCAAATCTTCCGCACTGACAGTCAATTCACTCCCGGCAATGCGCAAACGAACCTGGTGGGTCGTTTTGTTGGCGAAAATGGCCGCACGTCGGATGGCCTGCAGAAACAAACTGCGGTTGATGGTCATGCGGTTGGGATTGTCTTTGGGAATGACAGCCTCATAATTCGGATACTTTCCCTCAATCAAACGGCACATGATGGTCACGTCATCAAACGTGAAGCAAGCGTTGGACTCCGTAAAAGAGATGTTCACTGATTCGGCTGCGCTGGCGGCATTCTTCAACAAGGTCAAAGGCTTCTTGGGGACGATAAATGAGGCCGTTTCAGGAGCCGAGGCGTCGGTTCTCGCATATCGGACGAGGCGGTGGGCATCCGTGGCAACGAAGCGCACATTGTCTGCGTACAACTCGAAGAAGATGCCACTCATGACCGGTCGCAAGTCATCGCTTCCCGCCGCAAACAAGGTTCGATTGATGGCAGAAACCAATGTGCCTGAGCTCATATCTACCCCGGTGGCACCTTCCAATGCTGGAGCTTGTGGAAATTCATCCGCATTGGCACCCGTCAATTTATACTTCCCGGCATCGCTTGTCAATTCAACTGCATGGGTTGCGGCATCGACTTTGATGGTCAGAGGGATGTCCGGGAATGCCTTCAGGATGTCGAGCAACATTTTGGCAGGGACAGCGATTGCTCCCTTGTCCTCCGTACGCACCTCCATTTTGGAAGACATCGTCGTTTCCAAATCTGAGGCTGTCATCGACAGCTCGCCAGGGGCCAACTCAAACAAAAAATGATCCAGAATGGGCAACGTATTGCTGTTGCTCAGAACGCCACCCAAAGTTTGGAGTTGACGAAGAAGCTGATTACTCGAGACGATGAATTGCATGAATGCGGAAAGTTTGGTTGGACGAAGATGCCAAGCAAAGCCGCGTAATCACTTCCAATGCAGGGCAGATTTATCCACACTTCATCCCCAAATTGAATTCCGCGTGCTCAACTCCCAAGAACCCGCTCCATGCTTTTTGAACTGAGGAGCACACAAACGCGTTTGGTGTCTCCTGGAGAGGGTGGATTGCAAAGAGTCAAACAGCGACGTCATGTTGACGCAGTGCGTCATTCAAAGACGTTTTACGATCTGTACTTTGCTTGCGTTCTCCGATGATCAATGCGCACGGAACTTGATAGGTTCCCGCGGGAAAAGTCTTTGGACGCGTTCCGGGAATGACTACGGCACGCGGAGGAACAAAGCCCCGTTTTTCAACTGGCGTTTCACCGCGCAAATCCACAATCGGTGTACTGGCAGTTAGGACCACGTTGGCCCCCAAAACCGCTTCCTTGCCCACGCGAACTCCTTCCACCACAATGCACCGGGAACCAATGAAAGCACCATCTTCAATGATGACCGGTGACGCCTGAAGCGGCTCGAGTACACCCCCAATTCCCACACCTCCACTCAAATGAACGTCTGCACCAATTTGCGCACATGAACCAACGGTTGCCCAGGTATCAACCATGGTCCGTTCTCCGACATAAGCCCCAAGATTGACGTAAGACGGCATCAAAATGCAATCTGGAGCCACATGGGCGCCATATCGAACCACGGCATGAGGCACCACCCGAACACCAGCCTTAGCATACCCCCGCTTCAGCGGCATCTTGTCATGAAACTCGAAGGGTCCGACTTCCACGGTCTCCATGGGCTGAATCAAGAAATTGAGCAAGACCGCTTGCTTCACCCACTCGTTGACTGTCCATGAACCATCCGATTCAGGATGGGCGACGCGCAAAGTACCCTGATCCAACTGGGCCAAAACTTGTGCCACAGCCGATCGAACCTGATCGTCCTGAATCCGGGAACGATCCGCCCAAGCTGCCTCGATGTTTTGCTTCAAAGCGATTTCATTCATGGTGCGAAGGTAGCACTCCGCCTTGCTGTAACTTGCGAGTCATGGGACGTCTACTCGGCTTGGATGTGGGCAAAAAGCGCACAGGCATTGCGATCACTGACGATTTACAAATTGCCTGCTCTCCTCACTCCACCGTAGACACCTCCTCGCTGATTCAAGAGGTACTCAGGATGCACTCCGAAAGTGCTTTTGTTGGCGTGGTTATCGGTAAGCCCAAATTGATGACTGGCGGCACCACCGACAGCACGGCCTTCATTGAAAGCGAAGTGTCCAAATTGAGCAAGGCTCTCCCTTCTGTCGCAATCCATTTTGTCGACGAAGGATTCACGTCCAAAGAAGCGGCTCAAATTCAATTGCAAAGCGGAATGAAGAAGTCAAAGCGTCGTGCCAAGGGCAGCATTGATTCCATCGCGGCTAGCTTGATTTTGCAACGACATTTGGACGCGCAGGCCTACAAGTGATCATGCGGCTTACACGTCTTTGAATACCTCAACGGTTTTTTGTTCTCTTACCAAATCGGTGAAGTGCCCCTCGTAACGCGTCGCCCGAACAATGTGATTGTCTACCCAATGGTAATTGCCTCCCCTCGGTTTGCCCATGAGTAACCCGTGGTATTTGAATCCGTGACGATCCAACCATGCCTCTGTCACATGCCTATGTTCATCGGTACGAGAGGTAAAAAACGTGATAATATGGCCTTCATCATACCATTTGTTGAGGGTGGCCAGCGCATCTGGAAAAGGTTCACATGTCACCATTCTCTCAGGTTCCTCATTGGGAACATCTTCGGTGATGGTGCCGTCAATGTCAATCAGATAGTTCTTGATTCCCTTTGGCAATTGAGGAGAAGCGCTTAAACCATGCTGATCGAGAGCTGGTGTGAGGTGGTCCATTTCACTAGTCATGAGGCCATCAAAATTATCTGCCACTTCAATGCCGTCCTAATTTGAGGTCGAAGATGTTGTGTTCTGTGGAAATTTTGACTCCTCGATTTCTTCGAGAACCCAAACGACGGCATGAAGATCTTTCGTTTCAGAAAGCCACTGCGCCTTCCAAAGATTCACCCGATCGCCGGCCAGTATGTTCCAATTCGCCCAACGATCCTGCGGCAATCCCGAGCGCACCAAACTTTCGCACCCCTTTCGAGCGGATGACCATTCCTTCGCTCTCGTTCCCTTCAGCGATTTTCTAAGCTTGACCATCCATTGTCCCCAAGCCTTGGCTGTTGCAGCTTCCAACGCCCCAGCAGGTCCCTGAAGTCCCGGTGAAACCTCTCTAGACCAAGCTTGAATGTCTTGGTTCCATTTGTCCAGGGCGCACTTGTGATGAACCAAATCATCCCCCAATTGCGCAACCCATTGGTCCAACACCCATCGATCCCACACTTCGTTTGGCAGCCATCCTTTTGACAATGTCCAACCCGTACGTTGCGCCTCTTGAGACACCACCACCCCGTGGTCTCTCAGACGCAAAGCTGGAAGGGACAATCCGTGCTTCGAAAAGGCCTGTGGCAACTGCATCCAGTAATTCCATTCACCTGGCCCCACCACCACCGCTGCACTTTGAAGGAGCAATTCTTGGTACAGGGGGCGAAGGAGGACACCAGGGCTGCACGATCTCGCGTGCTTCTCAGCCCATGACAACCATCCCTCCTCAGGCGTCTCAAAACCCACCTCTCCCGCCTTCCATCCGTCTCCATGTTTTTCCCGAACGACACCCACTCGTCCTCTCTCCTCGTCCATCCAAAAAATGTTGTTTTCCCTCACGAGCGCAGGTCCATCCATAGCGGCACTACCATGCAGTGCGTCATGTACGCCTCGGCCTTCGAATTCTTTGGCCCAAAGGGATGCCCCCAATGTTTTGAGGTCTTCATCCTGAGGGTCTAAAACAAGCAGTCCATCCGAACCATACCAACGATGAAGCCATCGACGCATCAACCCCGACAAACACTCCCCGGCAGCAACGGATGCCTCAAAATCTGTCCACATATCCGTTGCAATCTGGTCACTCAAGCCATCCGCCATCCATTCTTGAAGAACCTCGCCAAGCCCATCGAGACTGAGTTGCCCCACAGGACGCGCAATGTGCGAATGTCTTGGCGTCCAAGAGTGTGCTTGATTTACGCCATGAACAGATGAAATCTCCTTCCAATCGTGATCCTCACTGGCCATCCAAAACAAGGGAACAATGGGTTGGCCAGATGTTTTTGACAATCCACGGGCAACTCGGATGGCAGTCAAAATTTTGTGATGGAAGAATGCTGGTCCACCTGCCAAAACCAACTGATGTCCCACAGTCACAACACGGCAATTGTGGCATTGCAATGACTGCCAACTATCTGGCATCTTCAACCCCGCACGAGTGTACTGCGCCTGCAATGCAAGCATCACACTTTCTTTGTGTTTTGCATCCCAATCCTGTTGAAGGTCAGGGACAGAGGACCATCCATCCCAATCTCCCCCCACACCCTGCGGGAGTTCATTTGGCCATGCGGATCGAGAGAACCGTCGCCAAAACGGCGGCGAAGAAGATTCTTGTGCTTGTGCAGATGCTTTCAAAACACGCAACTCATTCAAAATATGAAGCATCCATCCCTAACCACGACAACGCCGCCCCCGAAAAAAGCTGCGCCAACTGGTCCTCCTCCAAATTCATGTCTTCCATGAATGTCCCAAACTCGAGATCTCCAAGGGGAAAAGGATAATCGGTACCCATGCATATTTTTACAGCCCCCTGCATCTCCAAAATGAAATTCAACAGTCGCTCGTCATGCGTGATGCTGTCCACCCAGAATTTCCCGAGGTATTTGTCGGGAGATTTAGGATTGTCCAGGGCGACCAAATCCGGTCGACATGCGTGACCATGTTTGATTCGTCCCAAAGTGGGCAAGAATGAACCACCTGCGTGTGAATACATGACACGAAGAGCAGGAAATTTGTCAAAAACACCAGCAAAAATCATAGAACAAGCTGCACGACTCGTTTCAGCAGGCATACCCACAAGCCACGGCAGCCAATAACGCTCCATATCCGATTTGCCCATCATGTCCCAAGGATGAATGAAAAGGGCCATGTCAAATTGCTCGCAGGCCTGATAAAATGGGAAAAAGCTTGAATCTCCGAGGTTTACTCCGTTGATGTTGGACCCAATTTGAACGCCTCTGTGCCCCTGCTCGGCCGCCTCCTCAAGAATTTGTATGGCGAGATCAGGGTCTTGCAAGGGGACTGTGGCAAGACCCACGTAGTGACGAGGGTATTCTTGAACGATTTGACCAATGTGTTCATTCAAAAATCGAGACAAATCGGCAGCGTGCTTTGCCTTGGACCAATAAGAAAACATCACAGGAATCGTACTGATCACCTGAACTTGAACTCCCGCCCTGCCGTACTCCTCAATGCGCTCCTCGGCATCCCAACAATTGGACGCAATTTCTCTAAAAAAGTGATCGTCGCGCATCATGTTGGCGAAGCCGGGGCGACTGACTTCGAGATGAATGAATCCACCATACCCGAATTTTTCCGACCACTTGGGCATGACGCGCGGCAGGATGTGGGTATGGCTGTCAATTTTAAGCATGGCGAAATCACAGGGCGCAGTGCCCAAGGTACATGAACTCGAGCACGACTGGCATCGAGACTTGTTCACAGACCTGTTGTTTTGAAGCGGTCAGCGCTTTTTCACGCGACGGAGATCTAACCTGTTGACAGGATGAATCTGCCAGCCCTCAATGCGATGGGATACAAAATGCGTGACTTGATCGTGAAACAAGGGAATCACCGGCATGTCTCTGTGAATCATCTCATCGAGAATCTGATACTCCTTCAATCTCGCCTCTGGACGGGCTGCACTGAGAAGCGCACGATCAAATCCAAGTTCGAACTTGCGATTCGTATAATGAGTATAGTTGGGACCGCCAGGGCTAAAATTGGCCTCTGTAAACAACCCCAAGAAATTCTCCGCATCGGCATGATCCGCCAGCCAGGACTTGTAAAACATGGCCGTTTCCCCTTGAGCCACGCGTTCACGGTGCACGGAGGCAGGAACGACATCCACCTTTACATCCAAGCCCAAGGCAGCCCAATCGTGCTGAAAAGCAGCGCACATGTCTACGTAATCGGACGTTGTGCTCAGGACAATTTCTCCGACACCTTGCCCCTTCGGATATCCCGCCTCTGCGAGTATTTCTCGTGCACGAACTACATTTTGTGTCACGGCCTGAACAGCTTGTTTTCCCAGCATCGTAGGTGGAACAAAATGATCTGTTGCGGTCACTGAATTCCTCCGGAGGTGCTGCGCCAAACCTCGCCGATCCAATGCCAAGCTCATGGCCCGCCTAACACTCGATTTTCGCAGCGCTTCAGGAGTTGTTGTGCCATCCAAAACCACCCCGAGATAATCGGTTTTCAAGAATGGAATGTGGTGGTGAATAAGCTCATCTTCAAATTCTTGACGGAGCAAACCACTCTCATCCAAAAGCGTCTCCATGTATGCTGGATGGAGTCCGCTGATGAAATCGTAACGGCCTTGACGAAGCCCCAAAAACTCTGCTCCCATGTCCTGTACAACGTCCACATGTACAGCATCGAGATAAGGCAATTTATTTCCTGACGAATCCCTTTCCCAATAGCCTTCATGGCGATGAAGAACAAGACCGGCATCGGACATCCACCAAGCCAGCTCGAAGGGGCCTGAGCCCGCAGGACTATCTCTCAAGGAGTACCCCTCCAGAGACGCTGCTTTCCGATCAACAACGCTGCCATATGCCGTGGTCAACAATCCCAAAAAAGGAGGATACGGCTCTTTCAATGTCATCTCGACTGTACTGTCATTCACAGCAACGATTCCATTTGGAGCCACGGCATCTAAAATCCATCCGCCAGATGAAATGACCGCCGGGTCACGAAGGCGTTCGAAGGAAAAAACCACATCGTCTGCATCAACCAAACGGCCAGTCGTAAAAAATGCATTCGACCTCAAGTGAAATTGGTACGTCAGCGTGCTCTCGTCAAACATCCATGACTTTGCCAAACAAGGCAATACAGAAAGATTTGGTCCCAACTCAACCAACCCATCATACAACTGATCGACCAGCCACATGTGCTCCAAACTGCGCGCAGCTGCCGGGTCCAGACTCGTGATTGCAGCGCTTTCATTGTAACGGAATACGCGCGGGTCTTCCAACGAAGTATGATCGTCGCATCCCAAGACCAAAGTCACAAACATGACCCAGGCAGCGAACCTCAGAGATTTGCATTTGTTTTCCACTCAGGGCCAAGTTACATGGGGTACATTTGCGCCCCTCATTTGACCATGACATCGCATCCACAATTTCAAGTCAGTTTTCATCAAGCATGGGTGCTTGTCACGTGCTTCTTGGCCATGTCTCATGGATGGGCTCAAACCTTCACAATCAGTGGGCGCGTCACAGATGTCAACACCGGGGAATACATTCTTGGAGCCAACGTCATGGATGTCACTCAGGCCAAAGGTGTATCCACCAACATCTACGGTTTTTTCAGCCTCACCCTGCCTAGTCGTCCAACCGAATTGCAATGCACTTTCATTGGCTATGCCCCTGTTACAACCTCTGTGAAGGGAGATGCCAACGTTGAATGGAATGTGGCCATGTCGCCTCAAACCGTCTCCGTAGGTGCGGCTGAGGTTGTTGGAAGCGCTCGTCAAAATACGGAAAGCGCAAACTTGGGCAAAGCCGAAGTGTCCATGGCCACCATCCAACGCCTCCCAGCATTGATGGGTGAAGTCGATGTCCTGAAAGCCATTCAAATGTTGCCCGGGATTCAATCTGCAGGTGAAGGCAACAGTGGTTTTTACGTTCGCGGCGGGGGACCTGATCAAAATCTCGTCCTGCTCGACAATGCGGCGATTTACAACGCCAGCCATCTGTTCGGATTTTTCAGCGTGTTTAACGCGGATGCGATTTCCTCCGTGGAAGTCTACAAAGGAAGCATGCCCGCAAGATTTGGGGGACGTGTGTCAAGTGTGATTGATCTCGGACTGAAAGAAGGCAATCGAAACGAATTCAAAGCCAATGGAGGCATCGGATTAATCAGTTCAAGGTTGACGCTGGAGGGGCCCGTCAAGAAGGGGACATCAAGTTTCATCGTTTCCGGTCGACGCACCTACATCGACATTTTATCTCGCCCCTTTGTGAATTCCACCCAAGCCGCAGGATCGGGATATTTCTTTTACGACGTCAATGCGAAATACAACCACAGATTTTCTAGCAAAGACGAGATTTTCATATCGGGCTATTTTGGCAGAGATGTGTTCAGCTTCAACAGTGCTGACGCAGGATTCGGGGCATCTATCCCGTGGGGCAATGCCATGGTCTCATCACGGTGGAATCACGTCGTCACTGACAAGTTGTTTCTCAATGTCAATGCCTCCTACACCAACTACGACTTTGCGTTTGAGTCTGGGCAGGATGACTTCCAATTTGGATTTGAGTCTGGGGTCGTGGATTGGACCCAAAAAGCTCAACTCAATTGGTATCCCAACCTACGCCACGAAGTTCGGGGGGGCGTAGACCACATTTTTCACGAGTTTGTTCCCACCTCCTTCTTCTTCACTCAAGGCGATACAGAATTTGACTTTGGAGAAGCCACCGTAGCATACAGCCACGAGAGTGGCATCTATCTCGAAGACATTGTTGATGTCACGGATGCCTTGAAGGTCAAAGGCGGGGTTCGATACAGTGACTTTCGACACGTGGGTCCTTTCACGAGAATCATTCCCGGAGAAAATCTGCTCAGTCCTGCAGATACCGTCACCTATTCCACAAGAGAAACTGTTCAGCAGTATGGCGGTTGGGAGCCTCGACTCAGCGCTCGACTGAAGACGGGTCCGAGAAGCAGCATGAAAGCGGGCTGGTC
>DCBH01000033.1:778-6863 GCA_002313415.1 Flavobacteriales bacterium UBA1112 | reverse complement strand
ACGGATGTGTGGGTGCCCAGTTCTGATCTGGTTCCGCCACAACGAGGCCGACAGATCAACGCCGGTTATTTCGTCGACTTAGGTTCCCAAAGAGAGTGGGAATGCTCGATTGAATTGTATCACAAGGACCTTCAAAACTTGGTAGAATACGCCGAAAACACACGCCCCGATGAAAACATTGGCACGAACCCAGACAACAACTTGGTGTTCGGCCAAGGTTCCTCCTACGGTGCGGAATTGTTTGCCAAACGAAAGTTTGGAAAGCTCAACGGCTGGGTGGGATACACGTGGAGTAAAACAGACCGTGTCTTCGAGGATTTGAACAACGGAGACCCCTTCCCCGCCAAATTTGACCGCAGACACGACCTCAGTGTCGTTGTAGACTGGACTCCCAGCAAACGTTGGAACTTCGGCGCCATCTTCGTGTACGCTACTGGAAACACCTTGACCTTACCTGTACAGCGTTACTTCCTCGAAGGCTTTGTCACCGATGTGTATGGCACTCGGAATGGCTATCGCATGATTCCCTACCACCGGGCAGATATCAGTGCCACCTTCTTCCCCAAAAAGAATGACACCGACCGAAAGGTGGACCGCCGTTGGGTGTTTAGCATCTACAACATCTACAACAGAGCAAACCCCTACTTCCTCTTTTTCGACAATGAAGGAGATTTGTTGGAAGGCACATTGGACATTCAAGCCAAACAAGTGAGTCTTTTCCCGATTTTGCCATCGGTTTCGTGGAACTTTGCGTTCTGACGCGAAGCCGCACGAAGATGAAATCCCTGTTGACGCTCAACCCAATGATTTGGAATTACCGGAGCCGGTTGTTCCTGGGAGTGGTGTTCATCTTGTTGACCAACGTCTTTGCTGTCTGGGCACCGTCCATGATTGGAGAGGGTGTGAATGCGCTGAATGACGCCAACCAAGATTTTCTCGTTCCATTGGACAATGGGGTTCCATTCGCTGATTTGCCGTCAAGCCAAGTTCGAGTTCCCAACAACTTGCAATGGCTGATCGAGGCGTTTGGGTCAAGCCTCGTCCCCGGACGTGAAGCGTCCTCAAGGCAAGATGTTTTGGACTTGGTGGTTTGGATTGGATTGGCACAAGCGGGACTCTTTCTTCTGGCGTATCTCATCAAAGGGATGTTTTCATTCCTGACACGGCAAACCATCATCGTGATGAGTCGCTTGGTCGAATATGATTTGAAAGCAGCCATCTACGACAACTACCAAAAGCTTGACTCCACGTTTTACAAGTCGAACGACACCGGGGACTTGATGAATCGAATCAGCGAAGATGTAAGCAACGTCAGGATGTATCTCGGTCCCGCAATCATGTATTCCCTCAACTTGATTGTTTTGGTCTCTCTCGTCGTAATTGTCATGTTGTACATCGACCCTGTATTGACTGCTTTTGCCCTGCTCCCCCTCCCCTTGATGTCTGCGGGAATCTATTTCATTTCTGCAAGTATCCACCGGAAAAGTGATTCCAAACAACAAGCACAGAGCGCTGTCTCCAGTTTTGTCCAACAGCACATTGCGGGCATGCGTGTCCTCAAAAGCTTTCATCGTGAAAGTGCGGCAGCGGCAAGGTTCGATGTCGAAACTGACATCTACAAAATGCGGGTGCTGGATCTCGTCAAAGTCGAGGCCATGTTCATGCCGCTCATCGTCCTTCTCGTGGGACTAAGTACGATTCTGACGGTATATGTGGGCGGCCATCGCGTGGCCTCAGGTCACCTCGAGCTTGGACACATCTTTCAATTTGTGTTTTACGTCAACCTCTTGACTTGGCCATTCGCATCCGTGGGATGGGTGACCTCTCTTGTGCAGAAAGCGGAGGCCTCCATGGCGAGAATTTTGGCTTTCATGAAGGCCCAACCAGGCATTCAGTCCCTGCCAAACGCGCGCTCTCGACCCTTGTCAAATGCCCCTACACTGGCATTCGACAACGTATCATGGACCTACCCGGAAACTGGGATTCAAGCTTTGTCCGAAGTGAGTTTCATAGTCCGCGATGGCGAGACCCTCGGCATCACTGGCCGCACAGGAAGTGGAAAATCCACAATCCTTCAACTCATCATGCGCATGATGGATCCATCGTCTGGAACCATCATGTTGGATGACACGGCCCTCCACATGTGGGAATTGGCCGCCATGCGAAATGTGTTTGGATACGTTCCGCAGGACGTATTTTTATTCAGTGACACAATTTCGAACAACATTTCTTTTGGCAACCTGAGCCAAGGAACTGATTTGAGCCAAATCAAGCAAGCCGCGGATGATGCCGGCGTTGCTCAAGACATCGAAGGCTTTGAACATCAATATGACACAATCTTAGGAGAACGTGGTGTCAATTTGAGTGGTGGACAGAAACAGCGAATTAGCATCGCACGAGCGTTTGTCAAGTCGCCTCAAATCTTGCTGCTTGACGACTGTCTGTCCGCCGTTGATACTGAGACAGAAGACTTCATTTTATCTGCCATTCAGCGCCAGAAAGTAGCATGCACCATCATCGTGAGCCACCGTCTAGCCTCTCTGCGCAACGCCGACCGCATTCTTGTCATGGACGAAGGCAAGATGGTGGAAGAAGGGACTCATGAGAAATTGTTGCTTGCCGGTGGATTGTACGCGACAATGTATGAGCAACAGAAGGCCAAAAACTGAGTGCACCCCAAGGCGAATTCAGTCACAGTCTACTCCGAACACACCAAGCCAAAGTAGCAAATCTGATGTGTCGACTGTATCTAGGTTGTCCATGCTGGCAGAGCACCCCGATGCACATCCAAAGCTCGAGAGAATTTGCAACATGTCATTGATTGTCCTGTTGCCATCAAGGTCAAAATCTCCAGGGCATGGATTCAATTCGCTTTCTGCAATGACACCATCGCAATTGTTGTCCATGCCGTCAAGAATTGATGGTGCACTCGGATACATGGTCGCCTCAGCGTCATTGCAATCGTCAGCATTCAATACACGCCCGGTGAGTGCCGTGCAGCTCAATTCAAAAGGCACATTTGGATTTCCGTATCCATCTCCATCCGCGTCGATGTACCAAACAAGCTGAGCTGTTCCTTCGTCAACTTCGCCATCACAATCATTGTTCCAACCATCGCACAATTCCGGAGCTTGGGGATATGTGTTGGCGTTCCAATCTTGACAGTCCAAGGGCAACGTAGACGTCCCGGGAGCATCACCACAACTCCAAACTGGCATGTATGGATTGCCAAAACCATCCCCGTCCGCATCCTCATAGTGAGCAACCCAAAGCGCCTCAGGCGTCAGCACATTCACAGACCAAGTCGAACGCTGAGAGGTCAATTTGACGGAGGGTTGAACCCCTGTCAGTCCCCAGGCCTCGAAATACAGCAAGATGCTTCCCGGTTCGTCAATCGTCCAGTGATTTTCATAATCCGGGGTCATCACCACCCCGTCCACTTGAACATCAATGGGAAAGGCCCAGCCAGCCTCCACATTTAGCGTCATGCTCCAAGTGTTGGCTGAAGGAATCGTCCCTGGGCTGCAGAGACTGATTGCGACGTTGTTTAGGCTGGCAAATTGGGGACGAACCACCCACAAACCCTCGTAAATAGAAGTGAATGCCACGACCCCATCCTCCTCACAAATCACATGTGACCAAGCTCCTTGAAATCCAGGACCTGTGCTTTCCGCGAGCGGATCAAAAAATCCGCGCTCTGAAAGCGCGTTCGATTGGGGCCAGGCATCACTCAACATGCGCAAGCCCGCACGATAATTGCTCTGAAACAACCATTCTCCGTGTGCATATTGATTGTGGTCTGTCGCTGTGGTTTCCGCTTGGAAAACTTCGACTTGGTGAGGGTCGTCCAAATCCGTCAAATCAAATACGATTGTCCGCGTGGGTCCACCCATTGAAGTCTCATCCAATTCATCACCTAAAAAGGCATGGTCATGGGTATCAGATACCCAAACCTGGTGAGAAAAATGTGGATTGGTGTAGGTCGTCGATCCTATAAGTTGAACGTCACTTGCATCAGTGATGTCCAAAACCCAAAGCTTCTCCCCTCCAGCGGCAAACAACAATTCCTTTCCGACATGTTCTGCATCCGGCCCATTGTAGACCAATGCCTGGGCGTCGTGAATGCTGCCCCACTCACTGACTCCGCCAACCAAATGTGGAGCTGCAGGATTGGACACATCAAAAATTGCGGCTCCGCCGCCGAACAGCGATGTACCCACTTGAATGATTTTTGAAGCCTCCTCAAATGCCACCACGTTGTGGGCCGTTCCAGGCGCGGTAATGACAGTATCGGGCATCCAAGTAGCTGGGCCGTCAAGTGGAGACCAGCCCCGAAGTGCATCTAGGTTGAGCACCTGCATGCCGTGAACAGGCGCCTCGCTTACCACATAAGCGTGATCGTGTACCACTTTGATGTCCCGCCAAATGCTGCTCACTGTTTGTGTTGGCATTTTGCCCATGAAAATGGGCCTCGCCCCAGGCAGCAATCTGAGAAGAGCCGTACCATTTTCACATCCCACGAGCAAATACGTCACCTCCTCCACCTCGTCGTACCAAGAAGCGATGTCGTTGACTCTTTCTGTCAACATGTCCGAATTTGGAATGAATGCCTCCGCGACCATGTTGCTCGAGACGACCCCTTCGTCCAGATTCACGTCTCCTTGGGCATATAAAACCTCGCATCCTACACAAAGCCATACAGCAAGCAATGCACAGGGAGAGACGAGCCTTAGGCACGAATAGAACATGGGGACAGTCAAGTGGTTAGTGTTTTCGAGGTGGTGCTCCACTACAAAAGATACGCATGAAAATTCAATCCTGGTTGGTAACTGGTGCAACAGGTCTTATCGGTCAAGCTTTGGTCAAAACACTGGTAGCACAAGGGCATGAGGTTCGAACACTTGGTCGAACCCTTCGATCAGTCCATGGAGCGTCTCCTTACGCATGGTCTCCAACACGAGGTCAATTCCCTTTGGATGCCCTTGACGGAGTTGATGTCGTTGTTCATTTGGCTGCTGCCTCTGTGGGCAAACGCTGGACGGGAGCTCACCGCAGAGCCATCTTAGAAAGCCGAACCCTAGGCACACACTTGCTCCGAGAATCGATGGTCAAAGTGGGGTTCAAAGGAACCTGGATCCAAGCATCGGCCATTGGCATCTATGGAAACAAGTCCCAACTTTGTGACGAGCATACCGCCTACGGTCATGGGTTTCTTGCACAAGTTGCACAAGCTTGGGAAAGTGCTGCGCAATTTGAAAAAACAGGTCCGTTCCGACTCGTTCGGATGCGACTGGGACTGGTGTTGTCTCCGAAAGGAGGGACTTTGGCGAAGCTTCTTCCCATTTACAAATTTGGCTTGGGTGCACCTTTGGCTACTGGAGAACAATTCATGAGCTGGATTCACCTCGATGATGTAATTCAATTCGTCACTTGGGTTGCTTCCAACCCCGAAGCTGAAGGGGTGTACAATGTCGTTGCTCCTCAGGCAGAAACCAACGTGAGCTTCTCTCGCACATTGGCCAAGGCGTTAAATCGTCCACACTGGGCACCGAATGTCCCTGGCTTTGCGCTGTCTTTGTTCATGGGCGAAATGGCTTCCCTCTTACTCGAGGGCCAAAACGTCATTCCCTCAAAACTTCTTTCGGCTGGATTTACTTGGAAACATCCGCATCTGCCGGGCGCCTTGCAGAACTGCACTTCCTGACTTAGCGCGCACTGCCTTAAAAGTTCATCACAAAAAAAGGCCCCTATGTAGGGGCCTTTTCTGTACGAATAAGTCTTGGCTTATTGCACCATGATTTTTTTCAAATCGATGTTAACACCGTCTCCGACTGAAAGCAAGTAAGTGCCTGGAATCAAATCGCTTACTGTCAACACAGTTGTGCCTTGTGCAAATTCGCGAACCGTACGTCCGGTCATGTCGATGAGTGCCAAAGATGCTGAGGGGTTCACTCCGTTCAAAGTCACAACGTCCTTTGCGGGGTTGGGCATGGCAGTCCAAGTTGCGGACGCCTCAACAATGCGGTCTGGCGTTGGGGGCAACAAAACAGCATCAATGACATGAACCACACCATTGTCTGCGAGG
>DCBH01000033.1:0-403 GCA_002313415.1 Flavobacteriales bacterium UBA1112 | reverse complement strand
GATCGTCACTGTGACTTCGGCGCCATTCAGCGTCGCCACCATCATGCCGTCCGACAAATCGGTGCTGAGCGCCGTGCTGCCCACTACGTGGTAGGTCAAAATCGACGTAAGCAAATCGTTGTCTGCAAGGACTGCATCAAGCGTGCCTTCTGGCAAATTCGCAAATGCCGCGTCTGTGGGCGCGAACACCGTGAAGGGGCCTTCACCGCTTAAAGTTTCAACGAGTCCAGCGGCCACAACAGCTGTTTCGAGGGTTGTGTGATCCTCGCTGTTTACGATGATGTCTACCACGGTGTTGCTTGCAGGAGTTGGTGGAAGCAAAGCAGCATCAATGACGTGAACCACACCATTGTCTGCGATGATGTCAGCTGCTGTTACTTGAGCATCATTGATGAAGACACCT
>DCBH01000136.1:11589-16638 GCA_002313415.1 Flavobacteriales bacterium UBA1112 | reverse complement strand
TTCAAAGCCTTTGCTTAAGCATGTGCCTCGTCGCATTCCATTCGACAATCCAAGCACAGAATTACCAAACCAATCACTTCGACAATCAGTGGAGTTTCAATCGAGTCACCCAATCAGAGTGCTTGACCAACCCTTTTCACACCGTTCTGGTCGGGAGAGAAGAGATCGGTGGGCTTGTTCCGAAGTGTGAGGCTTTTGAATTGGACAATTTTGGCCAACTTGTGAATGCGCGTGAGTACGTGTCTGCGTCTGGTGGAGTGGTCGAATTCCTGCACATTGAACCCGCTTTCAACGGATACATCGCGTGTGGATTCACAAACAATGGTACCACGACAGTGCCGGTAGTGGCTGTATTGAGCCCCTCCTTGGATGTCGCTGAATCGCGCGTTTACCCGGGAGTGTATTTCGACGATCAGAACAATTCCTTCACCGCACACGGCGTTGCAATGCACATCACCAAAGATGGCCAACAAGGGTTTGTGGTCAGCGGCATGGTTGGAGATGGGGATCTTCTTCAAACCAATGCCACGGGAAAGAGACATGCAATGGCCATGAGGTTAAAACCAGATTTGTCAGTGGATTGGGTAAGGGCATTTAATGGTGGGGCACCTTGGGCCTCCGAGGACATGGATGCCTTCAATCACGGAACAGAAATTCTCGATGGGACCAAATTCTTTTTCTCTGGG
Source organism: Flavobacteriales bacterium UBA1112 (assembly GCA_002313415.1). Classification (GTDB taxonomy): domain Bacteria; phylum Bacteroidota; class Bacteroidia; order Flavobacteriales_D; family Sanyastnellaceae; genus UBA11663. Next base: position 15,952 of record DCBH01000136.1, on the reverse strand, counting down.
TCGTTTAACAGTTCTGATTCCCCACAAGAAGCCGCGGCTGTCATGTTAGATGGTTTAGGTAATCTTTCTTGGGCGTACAGATATTCAAATCAGAATGGCGGGGCACATGCATCTCTGTCTGGCGACGTGGTTTTCAATGGAAGCTCTCAGCAAATCCACCAACTGGTGAACAACAGCATCACCCACACTTGGGGTGTTACGACTTGGGATTTGGCAGGAAATCTGGACCTCGCGCAAACTTGGAATTCACAATATGTTGACTTGAACTGGCAGGGCTTGAGTTTGCTTCAAGATCCCATGGATGCGAACCTCCTTACTGTGGGAGGATTCCAGCGAAGTCATGGCTGGAGTGGTTCATACGGTTCAGTTCCTTTCCTGACTGAATTTAAGTTGAGCTCGGGGACATCCACTCGGAGCACGAGGTATCTCATTCCCCAAAACAACGGACTCATCAGCACGTCGGTTGATGCACTTTCGTTGTTCAATGGCCAACAAGCGCAGTTCAGACAGCCTTCGATGGCAGTCCGTGCACCTGATGGCATCTTTTTGCATGGCTATCGTGGAGTTGCGGCAACAGGTTATTCGACGAACGGAGTTGAAACCGCAGTTGCTCAGACACCACTCGGCGAGACCCCATGTGACTGGGAGAACATTTCGACCAGCCTGGATCAGGGAATTTGGGAGGTAGAGGATGGAATCTCTACAATTCAAGTCACCTTGGATGAGGGCAATTTTGGACTCACAGCAATTGCAACTGATTTCGTGACGGAAACTTGTGGGTCAACAACGACCCCGTGCGAGGAGGTTTTTGATCCAACATTTACATGGAGCTATGGACCAGGAGCGACTTGTCCATCTGGTTGTGAAATCATTTTTGATGATTTTATCTCGCCGAACTATGATCCTGCGATTCATTGTTTAGAGTGGGATTTTGGTGACGGCACAACGATGTCGATGAGTGGCCCACTTTCAGAGCCATTCACATATTGCTACACTTCCCTTGCTGGAACGCCTCCGGGTGCCCCTGTGGTTTGTCTCACCGCAAGTTGTTGCGATGATGCCTTGATCCAATCGTCATATTGTGACACACTCGTCATCAATTGTGAAACCCCTGAACCGTGCCCACCGTTGGAAGGGGATTATTCCATAGAGGCATTCGTTACGTCAGGGTTTAGCGATTGTTTGGAGGGGTGTGAAGTCGGCTTCGATTGCCCTGTCCTTGACCCAGATGTGTATTGCTACGAATGGGACTTTGGAGATGGCACTACAATTTCAGGAACGGCTGGTTTTTGCCCGATTCACTGCTACGAAGAGAGCGGCACTTACGTGGCTTGCTTGACAATCACTTGTTGTGATGATGAAGATGAAACGCCTTTGCTCGTGCTGTGTACAGAGGTTGAGGTGGATTGCGGGTCTTGCAAATTGCCAGAGTTGCCCTCCATTTCCATGGACATCACCATTTTCGGGGAGGGCGTGACTGGTTGTGAAGGATGCGCAATTGGGGTATGCGGATTGTACGATGCCGATTTGAATGAGGGCTTGGTCGATCCTTTTGATTTGTGCGCAGACTTTTTCTTTTCCGATGGGACATCAATCATTGGAGTTCCTTTTGCAGCTTGTTATGAGCACTGCTTTGAAACAGCTGGAGTTTACGAGATATGCATGGAAGTCTACTGTTGTGACAACCCAGACGAACGAATCGTTGTGTGTGAATCGTTGGAGTGTGGGTGTCCTGTCGAGTGCTCCGTCGGAAATGCATTTTGGGTAGTCAGTCAAACCGCGAACGCGGACGGGTGTGAAGTCCAACTCGAGGGGACGGAATTTTTAGGCCCGGGCATGATCGGCCATCAGAACCCTTCTTGGACCGTCGATGGTGTTCTTTCCGCATCGAGCTACGATGCGACATTCAACTTGGAACCCGGCTTGTACAACATTTGCAGAACCATTGAGGGAGTTGCTCCTGATGGGAGCGTCTGCCTTTCAGAGCATTGCCACGATGTAGAAGTCGATTGTTGCGAGGAAGCATGTCCTGGAGATTTGGACGGGAATGGCGTCATCAACGTTGCTGATTTGCTGGGACTGTTGGCCATGTTTGGAACGTCTTGCATGTGAGTCATGACATCATACAAGGAATAGGGGGGCAACTTGTCCCCCTATTTGTTTTGTTCGACTCCAGCTGGGGAGGCTTTTTTGCCGCGAGCACGACGTATTAAGCTCCGCATCATGGTTTGAGCGGTGTCTTCTGGTGGTCCTCCTTCCGCCTGTTTGAAACCATAAGATTCCTTTGGGCCAAAATCAATCAGGTTGAATCTGAAAATGTAGTCGTCGGCATCGGTGGCCTCCCCTGAAAAAGTACCAAACCTCAGATCGTTGACTTGAAGTGTTCCGTCCGGACGTAGAATGGCATTCAAATATCCCGCGCTGAACCATTGCAATGTTGCCAGCGTGGGGTCAGAATCAAGATTACGTAGGAGGTCATATCCCTTGGCAACTGGCGTGAAGGTCAAGTCAACCTCATCGTAAAATGAGTACTGCGCCAAGAGATAGTTTTCACCCGCATCTATGACGCCATTCCAAAGGACGTTGTTGAAGATGGTCGGTGTGATGAAGAACCGTTCGTAGGTGATGTCTTGCGCCTCAAGGGTTTGCTCAAATGTGGAGTGCACTCTCTGATAATTGACCACCGTCAAAGCAAGGTATGCGGAGCTTAAGCCCAGCCCCGCCCAATTCCAAACGGCTCTGCGTCGATCGGAAGGAGCAAGTCTCGCCGCCACCAACAGGCATACGAGGAAGGGTATTGTGTAAAGCGGATCAGCCACTGAAATGGTTCCCCACGCCACGCGGAGGTTTGAGAAGGGCGCAAAGATTTGTGTTCCATAAGTCGTAAAACAGTCGAGCAAAATGTGCGTGACAAATCCCCAAAAAAACAGTGCCATCCACGCTCGCATCGAGGCATTTGGAACTTGCCAAGTCCCGCTGAAATAGCGTTTTTGTCCATTGCGCCACCAGAACCAAGCCACTGTTGGTATGTATGCGACCAAAGGCAGCCAGGTTCCAGGCGCCAGAATCATCGTCAGAAAATTCACGACGAAGCCGATGACGATTGCTGCGGCGGCCTTCGTCCCCATGGCAATCCATGCGTGGTGACGGCTTCTGTACAAGCGGTCAGTGGCCCATCCAAAAGCCACAGCCCCCACGAACGAGAACAAAAGCGAGTGGCTGATGCCGCGGTGAAACCCCAAGTTGTCCAATTCATCTAAGAAGAACTTTCCCAAGACGTCCATGTCTGGTATTGTTCCCGCTACGGCTCCCCAAATCATTGCTCGGTTTCCGATACGCCTCCCCAAAACCACCTCACCAACGGCGGCGCCCAACACAATTTGAGACAATGAATCCATGCGTCAAAGGTCGGTTGATGTCAGTCTTTGTAAGGCACGGGAGGAGCCAAATCGTAACTTGGCTAGAAATTTAGCTCATGTACTTACGATCTCTTCTTGTGCATGCCTCGCAGCTCTGCCTTGCAACAGTTCTTCTATCATGGCCTTTTGGTGCTTGTGGCCAGTCTGAGCCAGTAGTCTCGTACACGGAGTTGATTCAGAGCTATGTGCAGATCACGATGAACGATGGCACGTTGAAATTTGGGACCTTGATGGACATCGACGAGGCTGAGGTGGTGCTGGACATTGCGGGCCTCGGCGCCACACGGATTCCCAAATATCTCATCCAGTCATTGATGGAACTCGATGTCAATTTGGATGAAGTGGAGCAGGGTTATACCTACGTTAGCAATCAGCCAAGCCGTTATTTCTTTGCTCCATCTGGCATTCAATTGGAGAAGGGGGATGGATATTTTCAATCGAATATCGCCCTGAATTCCATCAGCTACGGGTTTACCGAACGATTCACTGGTGGCGCAATCATTTCAGCTTACGCGGCGGGAGTAACTGCCAAATTTGGGGGGCAAATCAAAGACAATCTACACGTATCTCTTGGAGGGCTGGCAACAATGGATTACTACGGAGATTTGGATCGTCCATTGGTCTTGGGCTTCGTCAATGTTACACTAGGTGATGCAAACAAAAATGTCACTCTAAATCTTGGCGTCGGCAGTCGTTTTGAAGAAGGCAGTTCTTATGGAGGGGATTTTGTGGATTCCACCTATGTCACACCTAGCAGTGGCGATCCTTATTACATCTCTAACATTTTCTACACCACGGAGAGCACGTCTTATCAGAACCCCTTTCTCGTCAATGTCAGTGCCATGTTGCCTTTGAAGGATAATCGTTGGTTTATCACAGAAAATCATTTGGTTGTGCCGTCATTCCGAAGGGAAGAGTCACAGACGCTATCTCCCCCTGTTGCT
>DCBH01000136.1:8122-11239 GCA_002313415.1 Flavobacteriales bacterium UBA1112 | reverse complement strand
GCTATGGCTATGGCTATGGTTTTGGCAATGGGTCCAGATCTTCAGTAGGTGGGGGCATTTCCATGGGAATTCGAAGCTACAATCAACGTACGGGGTGGTTGTGGGATTATGGGCTTGCAGGCGTAATTGGAGACGGTTTTGGCTTCCCGATACCTTGGTTTTCTTTCACGCTTGAATTTTAATTGGGCCATGCATGCGAGGAAGTTTGAGGAAGTCAGATGGTCTTCGTGTTTGATTTGTCGTCACGTTTTGCGACATGTTGTAGTGATGTTGTTTTTATGGGGACATTGGATGCCCATGCAGGCCCAAACGAGCAACACTCTCAGTGGGTACATCTCAGATTCTGCGACCGGGGAAACGCTCATTGGGGCGACAGTTTGGGTTGAAGCGCTCTCTCAAGGTGTGGCCTCCAATTTATATGGGTTTTACACGTTGACTTTGCCATCGGATACGTACGAGGTGAGAGTGAGCTACCTCGGATACAACCCCCAGCGTTTTGAAGTGGACCTCTCAACCACAGATCTCAGGCTCAACCTTGCACTCCAGCCTGGGCTTGCTCTGAAAGAAGCAGTGGTCACAGGAGAGCGTGAAAATCGCATCGAAGAACAGGTCCAGATGTCGAAGATGGAAATCCCCATAGATCAAATCAAGGCCTTACCTGCCATCGGAGGAGAGGTCGATCTTCTCAAGTCTCTTCAATTGCTTCCTGGAGTTCAAAGCGGTGGAGAGGGCACAAGTGGCTTGTATGTTCGAGGTGGTTCCCCAGACCAAAATCTCATGCTTCTCGATGGTGTTCCGCTGTACAGTGTGAATCATTTGTTTGGATTCTTCAGCGTTTTCAACGCGGATGCGGTGAAGAATATGAGCATTACGAAAGGTGGATTTCCTGCGCGTTTTGGGGGACGCCTGTCTTCCATTCTCGAAATCAACATGAAGGATGGGAATATGCGCGAGCTTCACGGAGACGGCAACATCAGCATCATCGCCAGCAAGTTGACCTTGGAAGGGCCTATTGTGAAAGACAAGGCGAGCTTCATGGTAAGCGCCCGCCGAACATACCTTGACATCTTGCTTAACCCCATCATCGCTGCAGCTACAAAGAGTGATCCCACGTCATCGGTCGATCCAGCTTATTATTTCTACGACTTGAATGGCAAGTTGAATTGGAAAGTGTCCCCTCGTGACCGAATCTATGTAAGCGCATTTTCAGGGTTTGACGACTTTGGAGTGACGACGTCCAACTCATCTAGTTTTGAGCAGACCGATGAAACAGAGGATATTTCGTTTGGATTGAATTGGAAAAATCAAATCCAGGCGCTCCGGTGGAACCATGAAATTGGTCCACGAATGTTCTCCAATTTGTCCTTGACCCACAGTCTTTACAATTTCAATACGGGCGTGGATTTCCGTGCGCAGTCAATTTCTCCAACGGACACCGTTCCGGCTCGTTTTGCATCAATTTATCGTTCAGGCATTGAAGATTACGCGGCAAAAATCGACGTGGACTTTGCACCCAATGCCCGTCATTTCATTCGCTTTGGCGGCAACTTAACGCGTCACCAATTTTCGCCAGGGGCGTTGCAGTTGCAGTTGGATTTTGGCCAAGAAAACCCACTCGATACGCTCTTGGGTCAAGGAGATCTTGTCAGTCACGAGCGATATCTCTACATCGAAGATGAAGTGGACTTGGCAGAAAACGTGACGGTGAATGTTGGCACGCATGGCTCAATGCTGGACGTCGATGACACCACGTATTTCAGCGTGCAACCCCGACTTGCGTTGAACTGGAAGTTCACTCCCGGTTGGGCATTTAAAGCGAGCTATGCTGAGATGGTCCAGTACGTGAACTTGCTTACCAACGAGGGGTTGAGTCTGCCCACGGATTTGTGGCTGCCATCTACCGGCAACGTCCGTCCTCAACAAAGTTGGCAGGTCGCGGCCGGTCTTGCTACATCTGTCTCCAACGGAACCATCGAGTTAAGTTTGGAGGGATATTACAAGGAGATGGACGGGCTTTTAAGCTACAGGGAGGGGGGAGGTTTTCTTGGGGATTTGCAGGGCAACTGGGAGGAACAAGTGACTCAAGGCGTCGGCAACAGTTACGGTCTGGAGGCGCTGATTCAAAAAAAGTTTGGTCGGACATCTGGTTGGATTGGTTACACTTTGAGTTGGAGCAACCGTCAATTTGACGATCTCAATAGTGGTGAATGGTTCCCCTTTACTTATGATCGTCGTCACGACGCAAGTTTGGTGGTAACACATCAAATCAATGAGGCATGGTCAGGCTCCTTGGCTTGGGTCTACGGAACCGGTCGCGCAGTGACGTTGACGGAATCTCTCTTTAATGGCTTGAGTTTTGGCAATTATCCCTCGGCCCCTGTTTGGGAGGTTCCGAGTGATCGAAATGATTATCGCATGAGTTCCTATCATCGTTTAGACGTGAGCTTCACGCGCGTGAAGCCGGGTTCAGACGGCAACCGCGCACTCATTTTTAGTGCATACAACGCATACAACAATTTGAACCCTTTTTTCGCCCTTGCAGATCAGGAAGCGGACGGATCAAGACTCATCAGGGAATACGGCTTGTTTCCCATCATCCCCTCAATCGCATGGCGCTTCCATTTCTGACCATCTCCCCGCACTTTGCGCGTTCGATGCATTGGGTGTTGCTTCTGGCCATGGCCTTCACATCTTGCGAAAAGCTTGAAAATGGCGTCGTCAATGAGATTGAATTTCCAGAGCATGACCCTCGGTTGGCAGTCACCATGTTTGTGTCTCCTGGAGACAGTGTCCTATATGCGTCCATTTACCAGTCGGCGGGGATCACCAATTCAGTTGGCAGCGTGCCTCTTCAACAAGCAACATTGAGGTTGATGCAGGGGAACACTTTGCTTGTTGAAGGAGATTCGACCAACTGGGTGGAACCTGAGCCTTGGAATGCGTGGAACTCTGGCCCTTGGATGAAAATGTCACTCGATGATCCTCTCGATTTGGAACCAGGCATGGTTGTTCTTGAGGTGGACGCGTCGCCCTTTTTTGAGCCGCTCGTCGTTGTCGAAGAGCTCCCGGAAATGCCGGTGGTACTGCACGATTTTGAAGCGTTGACAGACTCATTGG
>DCBH01000136.1:0-7711 GCA_002313415.1 Flavobacteriales bacterium UBA1112 | reverse complement strand
AAAATCGAGAAATTGGGTCCTGACGGAGAAGATTTGACTTATTGGCAAGACGTAGCCTCTGAAGCAGTGTCCGACCCCAGGATGGCCTATAACAGCGGATGCTCGTGCCTGTTGGCCACAGACAATGGGGAAGACAATGTGTCCATGAATAATTTTCTGCTGGAGGTCGATGCATTTGATGACTACGATGATTCATTTGAACCATTTTATCGACTCCGGGTCGGGCGTCCGGCGCCGTCACTCGTCAGCCACTTCCACAGCATCGAGGCATATCAAGAGGCGCTGGATAACCCCTTTTCCGAGCCGACCAGCATCCAAGGAAACATTTCAGGTGGCTTTGGGATTTTTGGAATCTCAAACGTGGTGGTGATTCCACTCGTTGACTGATGTCTTCCCAGAAGTGAAGTCAGCGCTCAAGCGTCTCATAAGTGACGCGACCAGTTGCCCCAGTTTCGTCGTAGAAATCGAGAAATCGGAGTAAGAATTCTCGTCCTTCAGACGTCGCGATGCAATAGATTTGGTCGGAGTTGATGGTGTACGAGCCATCTGACAAACTGTAAGACTTCCAGTCCCATCCGAGGACATCCCAGTCTTCACTCCAATCTTCGGAATTCCACTCAACTTCTTTCCAATATTCCCAGTCTCCGTCTTCTGGCTGCAAAACACGAACGCCTTCGGCGTGACTGAGTACACCAGTCACCAAATACTCCAAGGGCTCACCATCTTCAGTTTCAAACAGGGTCGTGTACTGCGTAAAATACAATTCCCATGTGCCGGTGGGGGGCTCGATGTCGACAACCTCTCGATTGAGCAAACTTAGATGCGTTTGGCTGACGTTTTGGTCATGGGTCACCCAAATGGTGTCCCAAGAAAGTGCCTCGGGTTGATCTGTCACGAGATCACTGACCCTGAGCATCACTTCTTCGGACTCCATGGATAGGCACTCCAAACGAACGCTGCCTAAGGAAGCGATGGGGTTGGCCGGATCTCGCCCGAGGTCAATGGCCCAGGTTGAACCCACTCGAACCACTTGAGAAGTGTCTCTGCCCTCGGGGCGATTGACGCCCCAAGGCAAATCATCAGATTCCTCTTGAGAAAGAGGACCATCAGCCATGGCTTGACTCATGGCTGCGATATGCATAAAACGACTTCCATTCAAGTCCATCCAAATGGTGTCCTCGTCGAAGTGAAATCGAGTACACCAAGCGTCTTTCGGATGGCTGGCCATGATTTCCCCTGTGTGCAATTGAACGTGCAACTGAACGTTGTAATCCGATCCAAGATCTGCATATCGAATTAAGGCATCTCCAGGCTCTCTCGCAGGGATAGGTAACTCATGCTCAATGCACCCGGTCAAGGCGATGGCCAGACCAAAGAGATGAAGTTTGTTCATCGCTTTGTGAATTGGAATTGGTGAGACACTGTTACCACGTAACTGCGACCCCATGCAATCCAGCTGTTTCCTGAACTGTGCGCGCCCCCTCCTCCAACAATGTCCACATTGGTGACGTCCAAAAGGTTGTTCACCCCCACTTGAATTCGGCTTTCATTGTCCCATTTCCACTGGGCTTGTAGGTCTATCATGGTGTACGGTTGAGATTTTCTCAAGACAGTGCCCTCATCTCCATCGCTGACGTAACGAGGCTGACTGCCATTGTGCTTGCAATTGGCATTCAATGACAACGCGTCGGACAAGTTTAAAGTCACTGATCCGGTCCATTCAGGGGTGTACAACATTTTAGACTGCTCACCATCGGTCGAGAGTTGTTGTTTTCTTCCCGTCAGCAAGAATCCGCCTTGAAGCGTCAATGGGTCAAGTTGATGGCTGAAATCCATTGCGAATCCTTGCGCGTAAAAAGTGCTGATGTTTTCATAGCGAAACGTGCCATCCAATTGATCCACAAGGGATATGCGGTCTTTCACCGAATTCACAAAAGCACGACCACGCAATTCAAGGCTTTCATGTGACCAAGACCAACTGGCTTCGGCGTAATTTGAAGATTCGGCCGTGAGAGAGTCATTTCCAAAAATCTGGTGGTTGACGTCGACAAACCTAAAGTGCAATTCTTTCAAGGTGGGAGCACGAAACCCACGGGCATATGCCCCACGGAATCGATGTTCTCCCCATTTGACGAGGATGTTTGCACTCGGCAAAGGGGGAGGGGGGGCAAACGCTGAGTTGTTGGCTAGACGCAAGCCGTATTGAGCTTCCACGTTGAGCAAAGTTTGGGTCACCAAAGCGAACGCTGCAGCATCGAGCATTGTTTTTTGACCTTGTTCAATTCGTCCCGAGCTGTACGTCTCGTGATGGATGTCCCAGCCACTGCGTAATGTTATTCTATCCGAAAGAACCATGTGCCTTGTACCACGTGTCATCGCGGCGACGACACGGGTTGTATCCTGTTGCTCTGGCCCTTGAGGAGTGCTTTCCAAAGTTGTCAAATCCACGACCGTTCCCTCTTTTCGGCGAGAAAAGTGTTGCCAAGAGGCCAAGATGTCCCAGCGCAGACCATCCTCTCCATAGGACTTGGCACGGAGAGAAGGCAGGAGCCGCAAAGTTTGATACATGTCATCCAAAGCCATGTCTTCATAGGGTCCTCGGGGAACTCCGCGATTGACAATGCGCTCACCCATGGCCATGATTTGGGGTGTCAAGGTCCATGAGTCTCCCGTCCAAATGGTTTGAAGGTTGACTTGGCCTTGACGCTTTGGGTTCCAAGTTGATACTCTGCCGCTGTCTGCAACAAAATCGCTGATCCAGTCAAGAGTAGGGTCGCTCGTGGACCATCCATCAAAGGCGTGATGAGACAGGTTCAAGGTTGTGTTGGCTCTTTTGCCTTTCCATCTGAATCCTGCACTTTGAGTGTAGTCTCCCACGCTTTCATATTGCACCGAGCTTGTCAATGTCGTTTCGGGAGTGCCACCTCGTTTGCTGATGAGTTGAATGGTGCCTGCCAAGGAGTGTGTGCCATATTCCACAGCAAGCGGCCCCTCGACAATTTCGATGCGATCGATGTTGTCCAATCGAATCTGGCCCAAATCGATGTTGCCACCCAGGCGGCCTACCAATGGAACGCCATCAAGGAGTATTTGGACATTCAGTCCTCCCAGTCCGTTCAGAGAGATCCCTGTTCCAAGCGCCAAATCTTGTGAGAGCCGCACTCCGTTTTGAAGTCGCAGGGCCTCTCGAAGGGTTTGTGATGTACCGTATACGACCTCTCCGAGGTCGAGTTTCTTTACCACACGCATGGCATCTTGGGCCTTGACAGCTGTGCGCTCCCCTGTGACCACGGCTTCGTCGATGTCGACAAACCAACTCTTCTGAACGGTATCCTTGGGTGCAATTTGTCCGATGGCTGGTGTACTCAGTATGCCAGCCAAAAGGCATAAAACTCCTAGGGATTTCAACCCCAAATCGGTCATTGGACGGTGAGGCGAATGACTTCTCTACCCAAGAATGATTGGACCTCAACCAAATACATGCCGGGCTCCATTGCTGCGGTAGACAGAGTGATGGACTGGCCCCGGGCAGCGACGTCCGCGACTCGTTGGCCGTTGATGCTCCATACGGTGATTTGCGACATGCTAGATTCACACGTCAAATTCACGTCAGTCCCAGAGGTCGCCGGGTTGGGGAAAAGATGAGAAGTCAAGGCAGGAGCAGGTGACTCGGAGACGTCCGCCCCGGAAACGAGGATTTTTCCAAGTTCGACGTTTCCTGTCATGGACCCATCAAATCCTGTAAAGACCAAACGCCACTGGGCTCCAGTGACAGATTCGACAAAGTAGCAACGGTCATCAAGAACAGTGAAGGAACCTCCGCCGTAGCTTTTCCAGTCGTACCCAATTGCGTTGATGGAATCTGTCATGGCGCTGACATCAATCGCACCATCCACGAAAGGATCTGCCAGACCATTTTCTTCCTGAACGCGAACTGATGGATGGGTTAAGGCACCTGTAACGCCGTAATTGACGCCGGGCTGGATTTCTTCGACATACCTGATAAACAACATGTCCCATTCGGAGGCTGGCTCCAAGTCCAATTCCTCTTGGTTGGTTAAGTTGTAGAAGGCGTGAATCTTTCCGAGGTAGTTGGATTTGGCAACTTGGTCTTCAAAAAAGTCTGTACCATCGAGATTGGCACACTGGAACGTATAGACGCCTGAAACCAAGGAGAGCAAAGCAAACTTCTTCCACGTGCCATCGGGGAGAGAGATGACATACATCTTGTCAGACGCAATGGTATGGGTCACGATGTCGTAGACACCCCAACCAAGATCAAAGCTTCCGTCGCCACCCTCAGAAAAGGCGCCTTGTGACCAGTAAGCCGTGCCATTTTGAAAAGGCACGATCGCTCCCGCATTGTCTGCAAATGTGTCGTCAATGACATCCCAATCGCCGAGTGCCCCTGCTGGAAAGAGGGACATCCCTTGGCCCGAATTAATCAATGCGGTCCCACCCATAGGGCGAACATCGAAAGCCAAATCCCAGCTCGCCATGATCGCTGTTCCAGCGACTCCGGAATCTACGCTGTAGTACACCATGTTTTCGTAACCGGGATTCATGGTGAAGTCGTCGTACACAATTTCCTGTGCGGCGGACTCTGATGAGATTGCAATCAATGCGCTCGCCGCAAAGGCAATTCGAAACGGAGTAAAGAAGTGATTCATTCTATGAAGGATTGTACGAGGCTAGAAATTTCGGATGTGGGGTGAGACATGAAGTGCACGTAAAGGGGCTTGCCCTCCACCTTACTCTTCAAATTGAGTTGGGCGTTTTCGGCAGTGTAATGGGTTGCCCATTCAGCGCGAACGGCTCTCCAAAAGGGATTGTATTCCTCCCAATAATCAAGAGCGGCTTGGCATTTTTCGTCTGCAACACGGGTGTACGTGTTGCGACCCTTCTCCTCTGCAATCAGCACCTCTTGTTCTCCGTCGAGCAGGATTTTTTTGTTGTCAGACTCATGCACCCATCCGGTGGCCAAGATTTCATGGCGATTTAAGCGATCCATGACATCGTAGTCAGAACGTTTGGTATACTCCCGGCGGGGGAGTGGGGTACGAGATTCGGCCTCCCAATAGTGCTTGCCATCTGCGTGAATCCATGTCCCAATGGCTGAATATCGGGGGCTGTCATCCACTTGAAATACGCTCTGAGACCAACGTCCAGCGACCTCAAGAGGGTCGTTTTTGACAAAAGTCCAAGTGCGACCTTGGTTGTACATCATCGATTCGTCTGGCTCGTAGGTCCAGTCTTGGCGCCAGTGCTTGACGATCTGACCTTGACCAAAAACCAAAATGTGCTGCAGCTGCATGAGGTCACCCTGGTCACTGACCATTTGAACCCACTCTAAGGCGCTTGCGCTGTAGTTGTCATGAAATTCATATCCCGTGTCTGGACTGAAGGTTTCAGCGAAGGCAAAGGTGACTTCGTGGCATCCACACATGGAGCGAATGGATTGCATGTCTTGGGCACTTTGAGCGGAGGCTTGCAAAGTGGCCAAAAGCGCGATGTAGGTTAAAAAAATGCGCATGTTCGCAGAAAAGAAGGTTTTGGAATCGAGAGCAAAAATGGTCACAGACACAAAGGTGGGACCCTCCCCCAAAAAGGGTATTTTTATTTAGAACGATTCGAAATAACCCGAAAAGGGGATGGAATTTGCATAAAAATCACGAGATTTTTGTGCTCCGTTCTGCAGAAATCCACTCAATTTTATCATTCAACATGAAACATTTGACACTCATAGCCACTGTACTCTTATTTATTTCTGGTGGTGTCCATGCCCAGGTTGACTGTGCAGGCATTGACGGTGGTTCTGCCCTCATTGACGACTGTGGAGATTGTCAGCAGGCATACATCTACAACTTCATCACGCATTCAGTGACATTTGTCGATGTTGCGGAGGACGCGGTAGCAGGGCCCAACGAGGCCGTGATTTTGCCTGATCACCCGGGCAATCCTTACTGGAACGGCTCCTGCACATCCGTTCCTGGTTGCACCGACGTGACTGCTTGCAACTTCAATTACCTCGCCTCAGAAGACGACGGAACGTGTGGAATGACCGACGACTGCGGAGATTGCCAAGTCCCGTACTGCTACAATCCTGTAACTCATGAGGTAGACTACATCGGTCAAAACGACTGTAACAACATCTGGGTGGGAACGGCCATGTTGAGCGACCAAGCGATGAATCCTTATTGGAATGAATCATGCACGGATTGTGCGGGTGTAGTCAATGGCTCAGCGCTGGTGGACGATTGCGGAGACTGCCATCAGGCGTACATCTACAATTTCATCACACATTCTGTGACGTTTGTTGACGTGGCTGATGAAGCAGTTGCAGGACCCAATGAGTCTGTCATCTTGCCAGACAATCCTGGCAATCCCTATTGGAATCAAGCATGTTCTTCTGTGCCCGGCTGTACAGATGTGACGGCGTGTAATTTTAACTATCTCGCGTCCGAAGACGACGGAACGTGCGGAGTGTCCGACGATTGTGGAGAGTGTCAAATTCCTTATTGCTACAATCCGGTCACGCACGATGTGGCGTATACCAGCCAGTCGGAGTGTGAAACCATCTGGGTCGAAGGTTCTATGCTGGGTGATCCTGCGATGAATCCATATTGGAACAGCTCCTGTGAACTGCTGGGTTGCACTTACAGCAACGCCTGCAACTTTGTGGCAATCGCCAATACGGATGACGGAAGTTGCGAATGGAATTCCTGTGAACTCTTCGGATGTACCTATGTTGATGCCCTGAATTTTAACCCCAATGCCACCATGGATAACGGTACGTGCACCTTTGGGACGAGCTCTTGTCCTGCAGATTTTGACCAGGACGGAGCCGTAGCGACCAATGACTTGCTCATATTCCTTTCTTCGTTCGGCGAGGACTGCTTCTAACGGTGGGGGGTGCCGATGCTGAACTTCATTGAAGCCTTCGCTCCCAATTGTCACAAGCAATTGGTTTCACAATCTTATCATTGGATGGGTTCCGTAAGCCGATGCAATTCCCACAAAGCACAATCATGACTCGGATGTTTAGAATTTTATCTCTCGCAGGAATGCTTGCTTCCGCCGCCTGCATCGGCCAGGTTGACAATGAACTTCTGGATCGAGAGTTTTGGAAGACCCAGCCAACTTTACAGGAAGTTCGAGAACGAGTTGAGGCCGGCCATGATGCCACTGCTTTGGATCAATACAACTTCGATGCAATGAGTTGGGCCTTGATCGAGGAAGCGACGCCTGATGTTTTGGAATATCTCTTGGAATTTGAGGGGAATGGAGTCAATAAGTTGACTCATGATGAACGGAATTACGTGTTTTGGGCGGCCTACAAAGACAACCTGTCCTTCATGAAGGAACTGGAACGTCGTGGAGCGAGGTTCGACATTGTCGATGAGCATGGTTATTCACTGCTGAACTTTTCCGCGGTCACGGGCCAAACCAACCTCGAATTGTACGACTACATCATCTCGAAAGGAGCAGATCCCGCAGAAGAGAGAAATCGCACCGGTGCACACGCTCTGCTTTTGGTCGCACCATTCATGACCGACTTTGGGCTTTCCGACTATTTTGAGCCCTACGGACTGTCATTGTCCGATTTGGATGCAGATGGCAACAATGGGTGGTTGTATGCATCGAAGGGAGGTCATCTAGACGTGCTCACGAAACTTTTGGAACAAGGGATGGATGCCAAATTCACCAATGC
>DCBH01000007.1:496-9802 GCA_002313415.1 Flavobacteriales bacterium UBA1112 | reverse complement strand
CAGTCATCGAGGGTCCCAACGCAATCGTCCTCGTCATCACAAATGCCGTCTACGTCGGCATCAGCCGCACAGTCACCACCACACACACCTGCTGCGTCGAGCTCAAGACACGAACCGTTGTCAGTGGTGGCTTCCTCATTGTAATTGCACGCCGTGGCATCTGTGCAACCTTCCACCTCACTTCCATCATTCGGAGCAAACGTACCCGCCCCGTCAAAAAGAGTGGTCAACTGTTGTTGATCTGCACCAACTCCGAGGGGGAAGACTTGGTAGTTGATTTGGCCCGAGATGTTTCCTGACGTGGTCACTTGCATGATGAGTACACGTCCGTTGGAATCTGGCAACCCGTTGGCTGCCGTATTCAATACGTACCAAGAAGACCCCGTGAGGGTTGTGCTTTCGAGGCTGGTCGATTCATCGGTCAAAAAAAAGGGAGTTATGGGTTGCATTGAATCCTCCACGATGGAGGGGTCCGCAGCGCCTTCGATGCCTGAGGTTGACGCAGGGCCAGTCAAGCCAATGGTCGCGTAAGTGTCGTCAGCAAGGTCTGGGAACACTGGCAGGAATGCTGGGTTGATGCCAGAAGCGCTCCAAGAGCTGTTGAAAGTGCTGTTGAACACACCATCTGGAGCATTCACAATGAGGTTTACCTGGTCGTTGCCATAGACGGCGCTCATGCGATCCGTGGCATCTTGCATTTCGACATAAAAACGGTAGGTAGTCAAACCCTCAGTCGAAGCTGGGGCGGATTCAACAGTCAAATTGTACTGAGCAAAGCCTGCGGTCTGAAATAGGAGGATGAGCAGCGAGGCCAGAGTCAAATTTTTCATGGTCTGGTAAGTGTTGTGATTCGCGGGCAAGATAGCCCAATGAAATACAAAAAACACGCGAAATCGGCCATGCTCGAGCAGAACACCACGACACTTTATCCATTCGCTGCGAGCTATTATGTTGACAAAAAAGAATCTCAACCGATTCTTGGATACGACGCAGTGCAAATGAAAAAGCCCGGGACGTTTCCCGGGCTTTGCAAATAGATTGTTGAATGAATCCTTGATGGGGTGATGACCCCGGGAATCCTTGATTAATGTTGGATGGCCAAACGCTTCACGCTTACGCCGCGCTCATCACTGAGCATGACGTTGTACGCTCCGCTGCTGAGACCCGCCAAGTCGAGCACTTTGTTGCCTTGAACGGCCACATTTTGCTCTGTCCAAACCACGCGTCCCGTGCCGTCCATGATTTGAATTGTTACTTGATTGTAGAAACCCGAGAACGCCAATGTCAACTGCCCTGAGGTTGGGTTGGGGAACATGCCAAAGACGATTTTCGCCTCTTGCACCCCGTCTTCCAATTCGCCAACGCATTCACAGTTTTCATCGATGGTGTCATTGATTGTGTTTTCATCCCCATCGTCACAGGCATCACCTATGAGGATGCATGATTCGTCGTCATCTGTTGCAAGTTCATCGTAATTACAAGCATCTATGTTCGTGCAACCTGCTACTTCGAGTTCGTCACAAACCCCATCGTCATCTGCGTCGTTTAAACAGTCTCCGTTGCAGTCATAAAATTCCTCCGCATACTCACAAGAACCGTCGTCATCAGTAGCTGATTCGTCATAGTTGCAAGCCATCTCGTCTGTGCAACCCGGGATTTCGTCCTCATCACAAATGCCATCCATATCTGCATCGTTCAAGCAATTGCCATCGCAATCCAGATATTCTTCTTCGGGATAAGTACACGATCCATCGTCAAATGCCGCGAGATCATCGTAGTTGCACGCATCTTCATCTGTGCAGCCCTCCTCATCAAAGTCACAGACATCATTCATGTTGCTGTCAATGCACTCTCCATCACAATCAAATCCATCCTCAGGATACACGCAATTCGTCCCGTCGTCGAGCGTAGCCGTCTCATCGTAATTGCAGGCATCCAGGTCCATGCAACCGTTGCAAGAGTCGTACTCACATGCGTCGTCAGGATCGTCGAAATTCGCTTCTGGATTGTAATTGCATGCATTTTCTTCCATGCAACCACAAACATTGACTTGGCCAAAGGTTCCCTCACCCTCAAACGAAGCGGTCATCGTGATGTCATTGGCTTGACTGCCCTGAGGGAAAACCTGGTAATTCAGTGTTCCAGAGATGTTGCCCGCAGTCGTAATCTGCATGATTAAAATCTGGCCATTCTCATCGGGCAAGCCATTTTCAGCTGTATTCAGAACAAACCAGCTCAAACCAGGATCGCTGTCAGCAGTAAAACCCATCGACCCTGTTGTGGTGAACAAATCGGTCAAGTCCAAATCAGGATCCACCAACGACGGATCATCATATCCCGCACCAAGCGGCGCTGCAGGGCCGTCCAAACCAATGGTCGCATACGAATCGTCTACAATGTTGGGGAAGTCAACAAACAAAGCAGGGTTCACTCCAGATGCATTCCACGTCGTGGACTGGTCACTGTTCCAAGCTCCCTCGGGTACATCGATCGTCATGGGATAGTTTGCATTGCTGAAGACGGCGCTCAAACGATCTGTATCGCTGATGGTATTCACATAGACGCGATACGTCGTCAGACCTTCTTGCTGTGCAGGGAACGATTCCACTGACAATGTGAAAGCATTCTCAGCACATGAGCAATACTCGCAAGAATCGTCCTCTTCCGTTGCACCAGAGTCGTAATTGCATGCCAAGCCATCTGTACACCCAAAGACTTCATCTTCATCACAAACCCCGTCGTTGTCCGTATCAGGAATCAAACCATCGCAGTCGCAAAAGTTATCGGGCGTACCCACACAAGAACCGTCACTGATGTTGGCATTGGGGTCGTAATTGCAAGCGTCAAGATTGACACAACCAAACACTTCGTCACCTGCACAAACATTAGGGCTGTCAGGAGAAGCTTCCTCGCAGTCGCCACCGCATACACCAATGGCATCGAGGTAGAGACAAGAACCGTCATCCACTGTAGCTTCTGGGTTGAACGTGCAGGACGTTTCATCTGTACAGCCATCAACATCTGCTTGAGGCTCCACGTTAAATGAATTGGAGACCGTCACAAAATCCGTTCCTACACTCAACGGGAATACTTGGTAATTCAGGGTTCCCGAAATCCCCCCTGCTGTCGTCACCTGCATGATTAATACCTGCAAATTGTCGTCAGGCAAACCATTCCCTGCTGTATTTAAAATGTACCAAGAACACCCCGTCAAAGTGTTGCTTAGGGCACCTGTTGCGCCATCGGTTTGGAAAAAAGGTGTAATCGGCTGCGAAGTATCCTCAACAATTGAGGGGTCAGCTGCAGAAGTAATTTCACTGGTTGCCGCAGGGCCTGTCAACCCAATTGTGGCGTATGTATCATCAGCCAACTCTGGAATGGTGGCCAAAAAAGCTGGGTTGATGCCAGAGGCATTCCATGAACTGTTGAAGGCGCTGTTGTACACCCCAGCAGGCGTGTTGACAGCCAAAATGGACTCGTTGTTGCCATAAACAGCGCTCATCCGATCGGTCGGGTCTTCCATGTTGACGTAAAACCGATAGGTAGTCATTCCATCCTGAACAGCAGGGAACGACTCAATTGTTAAGCCGTATTGAGCATGGCTCAGGGTCGTGAGCCCCGCGAACAGAAGCGCACAAAACGTAAGATGTTTCATGAGTGTGAGTGAATTAGATATTTGTGTCGAAGGTAGCAGGTGCAGCAGGGTAGTTTGAAGGTTTGCTTTCAGAAGGAATCAACACTTTGAACTTGAAAAGCATCATTAAAAAAAGGAAGTTTCCCACGCTTCAGAACAAGTTCTCTGTGAGAGGTCTCCGGTGCATGGACTGTCCTCCGTAACTTGCTCAACTGAACATTCCTTACCTGAATGAATTCTCGATTCACCTGCAAACCCAACCCAGTATCTCGAGGGTTGTCCTTGGGCCCGATGGCGTTGATGTCATTTCTGTTTTTTGCGACGCCTTCTGGTTCACTCATCGCCTCGGCAGAAAGTAGCACCTTACCTCCCGCGTCCATTGTGTCGATTGGTGGCCCCGCGTTTTGTTCTGGTGAGGACATCACCCTTGAACTTGAAGGCTTCGACAATGATCCGGCACAGATCAGTGAGGTGCCTTGGATCATTTTTTACAATGAAATGCCGCTCACCGATGCCACTCTGGGCCAATTTGTCCAGCTTGGTGATTTGGGGAGCACCTTAAGCGAATGGGCCTTGTCCACTTCTCTGACTTTTACTCCATTGGTGGATGGCGTTTTCTCGGTAGGGGTACAGCCACATATTTCATATGGGTCACTCGCCAGTCAAAATGTAGATGCCACAACTCTGGTGGTCTACAGCACACCCAATTTAGACATGTCGTTTGACTCCGATCCCGCACCATACTGCGATGGAGACGTCGTCACCTTCACAGATATTTCGACGGCATCTAACAACGAGACTTACGATTACTGGACCTCAGTAGGCTTAGATATCATGGGAGATGGAAGCAGTACTGTGTCTTTTTCGTTACAAAACGATGAAACCATCTTCGAAGTAACCAAATACCTGACGCACTCCGACGGGGGAGTATCGACGATTTGCAGCGTTACAGATTCCGCGAACTTCAATGTCATTGCCAATCCTGTCATTTCAATTGACGGCAGCGAAGGAATATGTCAGGATGGTTTCAGCACATTAATCTGTGAAGTCAATGACCCCGACATCGACTTCTTGTATTCCCCCACATGGACGGCTTCGGCCAATGCGGACACCACATCGGCTGACCTAAGTCCTTCCTCATTCACCCTTCAAGTGACCTCCGCAAATGGAGTGAACGCCGCGTCTGACCCCAATCTCATCTTCTCCGTATTCGTCAAGGACAACAATGGATGTACCTCTGAGACTGTGTCGTTTGACATGGAAGTCTTGGCAACACCAATCATTTCAATCACGGATGAATTGTTGAACGAGCAATGTTCCCTATCGGAAGACTGTATGCAAGTTGAACTTTTGAATGACGATTTGTCCAATGTGGACGTCTTATACTACTGGGACAACGAAGCAGGCAGCCCAAACGACGGGATCTGCGTCACTTTCCTCAATCCTACGAATTGTCCGTTCACAGACTCTACGAAAGTCACCGTAAGATATGAGCACACCCTCGCGGACGGAGAAATCTTGTTCTGTGAAAGCTCAGCCGTTGACAGTACCATAGTGAACCCTTCTCCACAGCCGAGTTTTTCATTGGAAGCTCCCCAATCGTGCTTGGATATGGATGCTTTGAATTGCGTTCATGTCATGCATGACACGTCTTCGTACAACACTTGCGCAGATGACAGTTTGAGCTACGAATGGTTCGTATCCCCACTTGGCGACTTGATACAGAACAACTTGGTCACAGAGGATTTGACGACACCTTTCCCAAGTATTTGTGTGGACACCGCCGGGGTATTGAACCTCGTTCTTGAAATTACCAACGCCTACGGTTGCTCTCAAACCACATCCAATGCGTCCTTCACTGTGCGCGAATTGCCCGTTCCCGAATTGACCTTCGAGCAACCTTCGATCTGTCTTCCTACGACAGTCTCCGTTTTGAATTCTTCTTCAGGAGCCTCTGACTTTTCCATGTCCATCCCAGGCTACCCAACCTATGAGAACTTCTTGTCTCCATTGGAATTGGAAGTGGAATTTCCTGGATACTACAATGCCGATTTTGTGCTGTCCAACAACCACATCATCGGTGAACACGAATTGACTTGCTCAGTGGAGATAGAATATGTGAACGCCTTTGAAGGTCGAACACCACCTGTTGCAGAATTTGCGGTGTTGCCTGACACCCTCATCGACTTTGTCAATCCAGTGGTTGAATTCATCAACCTTTCTGAGGGGCAAACCGAGAACATTTGGTCGTTTGGCAACGGAGAAGGCTCCAGCGAGTCAAACCCAGAGTTGGAATTTGAAACGGCAGGCATTTACAATGCGCAGCTGCTCGTCAAAAACGAGTACGGTTGTACGGATGTATACACCCAAAAAATTGAGGTCTACACCGACCTTTACATCTACATACCTACGGCCTTCTCTCCCAACAACGACGGCTTGAATGATGCATGGCGTCCTTCCATCACAGGTCAGGACCAAATCGCAACATATGAGTGCTCTGTTTTCACACGGTCGGGAGATCGGGTTTTCAATACGAATGACCCTAACAAAGCTTGGATTGGGGGCAACGATTTATCTGGGGAGGGAACGCACCACACCAGCGGCGGCGAGGTCTTCGTTTGGCGCATCTCCATCAAAAAGAAAAATGGCCAAGGTGCCAAGACATACACTGGTCAAGTCACCATGATTCGTTAATCTCGCAGAGGCATGGGTGCCTCGCACCATTGGTCACTCAAAAAAAATGCTTGCTGTAGGTTTATCTCTGAAAACTCTCATGACATGAAAGCTTTTGTGTTTCCGGGTCAAGGTGCCCAGTTCTCCGGCATGGGGAAAGATTTGTACAACGCTTCTGCACGCGCACGAGACCGCTTCGAAGAAGCCAATGACATTCTCGGATTTGACATTTCCAACATCATGTTTGAAGGAAGTGATGAAGAATTGAAAGAAACCAGAGTAACACAACCAGCCATATTCCTCCACTCCGTCATTCTTGCAGAGTGTCTCGGGGAGGCCTTTGAACCAGACATGGTGGCTGGGCACAGCTTGGGCGAATTCAGTGCGTTGGTGGCTGCTGGGGCACTTCAATTTGGCGATGGATTGCGACTTGTGAGCGCCCGCGCCAACGCCATGCAAAAAGCTTGTGAATTGCAACCGTCCACCATGGCCGCTGTACTTGGCTTGGACAACGAGACCGTGGAGGACATTTGCAACAAAATTGAAGGCATTGTGGTCGCTGCCAACTACAATTGTCCGGGACAGCTCGTCATCTCGGGAGAAGTTCCCGCGGTGGAAACTGCCTGCGCCGCGTTAGGTGAAGCCGGCGCGCGGCGCGCTTTGATGCTTCCCGTTGGAGGGGCCTTCCACAGTCCATTGATGGAACCTGCTCGTGAGGAACTTGCCCATGCCATTGCCATTGCTGACATTCAGGTGCCTTGTTGCCCGATTTATCAAAATGTGAGTGCGGAGCCTACGCTTGATCCAGAATTAATTCGCCAGCAACTGGTTGCCCAACTGACAGCGCCCGTGCGTTGGACTCAAACAATGCAGACGATGATGGCCGATGGTGCCACCGAAGTTACAGAGGTGGGACCAGGAAAAGTTTTGCAGGGCCTATTTAAGAAAGTAGATCGTGCCTTCCCAACGATGACTGCCGCTTTAGAAACCGCCTGAACTAAGGTCTTTCTAAATGACAAAAAGGACCTCCCTCAAGGAGTGTCACTCTCGATGCTTTTGGGAATGTCAACAGGCGAAATCAAGAAGAAGCTTCTTCACCCAATTCGCTGGCGTATGCGAAAAGATTGGAAACCTCGTGCTCGGCTGCGTGAAGTGCTTCTCGAAGAGCTTTGTTTTCTGAGCGCAGGTCGTCGTTGCGCTGCTGAGTTCGCGCCAACTCCGCCTTCAATCTCAAGAATTCGCCCATGACAGCCTTCCGTTCGCTTAAAGCAGCCTGCAGTTGTTTTTCGAGCAACATTTCCATGTTTTCAAGGTAGCACGAAAGCCCAATGAAAATGGCTTCCAAAATCTGAGTTATTAACTGACAAACCTTCCTTTTTTGTGGAGGCGTTGCCAAAAGATGAGGAATGCGAAACCAGCCAGTCCCAAGAGGGCACATCCGCCGTACAACGACAACAACACCTGCGAGTCCATGGCGTACCATGTCCCCGAGACATAAGCCCCAACACCGATGCCGACTTCCAGCGCCATCAACATGGTGCTTAGCGATGTGGCAGCTCTTCCTGCAGGAGCCAAATCAACGGTCCACGCAAATATGGCAGGCATATTAATTCCAATGGACAAGCCATAGATGACACCTGCCGCCAGCAACATGGGCACATTCGTGGCGTTAAAAAACAGAGTCATGCCCACTGACAACATCACCGCCCCCACCATCAACAATTCGACACGTCCATACCTGTCAGAGGCTTTGCCAGCAATCAAACGAGCAAAGATGGATGCAGCAACGACGACCGTATTAAAAGAACCTTTGTACTTGAAGCCCAATCCCTCTACCAGGTCAGGAGTCACCGTTAAAAACACCCCAAATGCCAAAGCGACTGGCAACAAAAACAACGAAGAAGGCCAAGCAGCTCGCTCAACACTCCCTCCGCGAAATACATTGAGGTCGCTCCAACTCACCTTTCGGGCATGCGATAAGGACTCGGGCAAAAAAACGGTCATGCCGTAAGCTGCAATTCCCAAGACACTGCTGGCCATGAACATGGCGTCATAGCCAAAATCGACCGCCAGCCAACTGCCGAGCGCAGGACCAAGTGCCATCCCCGCGTTGCCTGCTACTCCCAAATAGCCCAAGGCCTCGCCTCTTTTATGTGCGGGGACCATGTCTGTCAAAAATGCACTGGTCCCGGTGGGACGAAAACCGGTCGACAAACCGTGCAGCAGACGAACCACGAGAAAACCGGTCACAGCCATTGCCATATTCTCCAAGCGAGCCACTCCGATGTAGGCAAACCCTGCAAGTGCTGTAACTGCCGTCCCAAACAACATGACTGGTCTGCGACCCGCAGCATCCGCCATTCGACCTGACACAAATCTGCTGAGGAATGCCCCAACCGTAAAAAGCGCAACTATCCAACCAATCAAATGATGTGCCCCCATCCGATCCAAATACCCTGGCAATTCTGGCAACAACATCCCAAAACTGGCCATGAACAGAACTGTTCCTGTACATAGCAACAAAAAGGTCCTTGTGAATAATGGCTTTTCCAAGCACGCGAAGGTAGTCTGCGAAGTCGTCCCTACCTTACATGTGTGGCACGGCAATATCCCTTAAAAGTTTTGTTGGCCTGGGGCGAGGCCATCTCAGGCAACACCGAGCTGCGCGACTGGCTTCTTTCAAACGGCTATCCCGAACTGGGATTGTTTGTTCATGCATTGCACAATCAGACTGAAGCGCGTGAGTGGCTCATTCGCGAAGGATTTCCCGAGTTGATGGCCTTATGCGGGGGAGCGGAAGGCGATGCGCAAGCTGTACAATGGCTTCGTAACCACAATCATCCCATTCTCGCACACATGGCGTTGGCTGCAGACAACGACGACGATGCCATGCGCCAACTTCTTGCCAACAATGAGAGGATGTGGGCAAATTTGGCCTTGAAGATTCGATCCATCAAAAATGGCATCGAAGAACGCCACAACGATTGGCATCATTTTGG
>DCBH01000007.1:0-165 GCA_002313415.1 Flavobacteriales bacterium UBA1112 | reverse complement strand
ATTGAAATCAAAATATTTCAAGCTGGCGTGGTAAAGGTCAAACTAGCCAGAGAGTCCTTCGAGAGCCAAGTGTTGGCCACCTCTAGCAAATCCTTGGCCTGAAGGGATTCGATGGCTCTGACCAAAGAGTCAAGGGTTTCAACGCGATTGTACATCAAATACGTT
>DCBH01000116.1:2633-2884 GCA_002313415.1 Flavobacteriales bacterium UBA1112 | reverse complement strand
ATGATGACCATGCCCAATTATGGGAAACGCGTCACTTACTCCACTGCCCAATTTGTAGATGAAATGGATGCCGTTTCTCGGGGTTTGATTGCGATGGGGCTTGACGTTGA
Organism: Flavobacteriales bacterium UBA1112; assembly: GCA_002313415.1. GTDB lineage: Bacteria > Bacteroidota > Bacteroidia > Flavobacteriales_D > Sanyastnellaceae > UBA11663. The sequence continues at coordinate 2,774 of DCBH01000116.1, read as the reverse complement.
AGAAAAGGTCGCGCTGATCAGCCACAACAACCGATGCGAGTGGAACATCATGGATCACGCCATCATGCAGTCCGGCGCGATTGACATTCCAATCTACCCGACCATGACCGAGGAAGATTACAAGTACATCCTCAACCACAG
>DCBH01000116.1:0-2251 GCA_002313415.1 Flavobacteriales bacterium UBA1112 | reverse complement strand
GATTGCGCCAACCTCGAGGAGGTCTTCACCTTTGAAAAAGTTCAAGGCGCACGCCATTGGACAGAAGTAGCGCAGGCCGGCTCGGAGGAGCAACAGGCGGAGCTTGAAGCCCGCCGAGACGCTGTGGATCCAGCTCAACTTGCAACCATCATTTACACCTCAGGCACGACCGGTTTGCCCAAAGGCGTCATGCTCTCACACAACAATGTGGTGAGCAACGTTCTCGTCTCCCAGCCCCGCGTTCCAGCCGTTGACTCTAACATGGATTATCGCGTACTGAGCTTCCTGCCCGTGTGTCACATTTTTGAGCGAATGCTTCAATACTTGTACATCTACATGGGCGCCCAAATTCACTTTGGAGAAAGCCTTGAAACCATTAAGGAAGACCTCAATCACACGCAGCCCATCATGTTCACAGCGGTGCCGCGCCTTTTGGAGAAATTTTACGATGGCATTGTGGCAAAAGGACGTGCAGCGGGAGGACTTAAATCAGCCATATTCAACTGGGCGGTCGGAGTAGCCTTGGAATGGGACCCAAACAAGGGTGGCTTCTACCAAATCAAATTGAACCTTGCACGCAAGCTCGTTTTTAGCAAGGTCAAGGAGGCACTCGGATTGAGTGGCATTCAAGCTGTGGCCTCAGGTTCAGCGGCCCTCCAACCAAGACTCGCTCGCTTTTTCAATGGCGCTGGGATCACCGTTTTGGAAGGTTATGGCCTCACAGAGACATCACCTGTAGTGAGCGTCAACACCACCAATGGTGACAACATGCTGAAGATTGGCAGTGTGGGCAAGCTTGCAGATGGCGTGGCTGTCAAGATTGCGGACGACGGTGAGATACTGGTTCAAGGCCCCAATGTCATGATGGGCTACTACAAAGATGCCGAGAAGACGGCTGAAGTGCTCAAAGACGATTGGTTCCACACGGGGGACATCGGTGTCATCGAGGATGGTTTCCTCCGCATTACTGACCGTAAAAAAGAAATTTTTAAGACGTCAGGTGGCAAGTATGTGGCGCCGACGCTTTTGGAAAATGCACTGAAGGCTTCCCTTTTCATAGAACAAGTCATGGTTGTCGGTGAAAACCGCAAACACCCAGCAGCGTTAATTGTACCCGATGCCGTGGTGATGGAAGAGTGGTGCAAACGTCATGAACACGACTTTCCAGGCCGAGCTGGAATTGCGACGGACGAACGTCTTCGTGCGCGAATCGAGCAAGAAGTCAGAGATTTAATGGAGCCTTTCAACAAGTGGGAGCAGGTGAAAAAAGTCACCATTCTTCCCGCTCCATTTACCATTGACGGAGGTGAACTCACGCCAACGTTGAAACTGAAGCGCAAGCCCATTGCGGCCAAGTATGCGGATGCGGTGGAGGCGATGTACGCTTGATGAATCAACCTGATTGAACCCGCATATGGGTCAAATGATTGAAGCGCTGAACGCCCTGGATACCTCGTTGTTCCTCGCCATCAATGGCACCTTCCCCGCTTGGGACAGTGTCATGTGGTGGATCAGCAAACCCCTGTATTGGACTCCCCTGTACATCGCGATGATTTGGGCAGCATTTCAACGCGTTGGAATGGGACGCCCCTTGGCTGTTTTAGCCTTGGGCACAGCACTGTGTGTGACTTGCACTGATGTGGTTTCCGCAAGGGTTATCAAGCCTTCTACGGCGCGACTGCGGCCCTCACATGAACCCTCGCTCCAGCATCAAATTCATTTGTTGGAAGAGCGTCCTGGCGAAATTTATCGCGGTGGCCGTTTTGGGTTTGTGTCATCCCATGCCGCCAATCACATGGGATTGGCCATCATGTTTGGTGGTCTATTGGGAGGCTGGTGGACATGGGGGTTGCTAGCTTGGGCAATGCTGATTGGATTGAGCCGCATTCACCTCGGAGTGCACTATCCAGGTGACGTCTTGGGTGGGTGGGTTTTAGGTTGGGGAGTTGGCGCAGTCGCATTGACTCTCGTTCGTTTCTGGGCAACACAGATTAAAACATCGACAAATCATGAATGAAGGTATCACTGCCATCACCTGGGTCGCGGTCTTTCTTGGAGGTGGCGTTGGAAGTGTACTTCGGTTTGGATTGGGTCAAGGTTTGCGTTTGGCAAATGCTGGATCATTCCCTTGGGCCGTTCTCGCGGCCAATGTTTTGGCAACTGGCCTCCTCGCCTGGTGCGCAACAGCTGGCAATGAATTCTGGGGACGAACGTCTCCAATGTGGTTTTTTATGACCGTCGGCGTATGTGG
>DCBH01000050.1:5194-5490 GCA_002313415.1 Flavobacteriales bacterium UBA1112 | reverse complement strand
GATGAAGCCTCGCATCAGGTTGACGGCGCCAAATGGTTGGGACAGGGAACAATCTACCCTGATGTGATTGAATCAGTGAGTGCCACCGGTGGACCTTCCGCGACCATCAAGAGTCACCACAATGTGGGGGGATTGCCCGATTTCATGAAGCTCGAAGTGATCGAACCACTTCGCTTGCTGTTCAAGGATGAGGTTCGTCGTGTCGGTCGTGCCCTGGGCATCAAGTCGCGCATTTTGGCACGTCACCCTTTTCCAGGTCCAGGCTTGGCCATTCGCATCCTCGGGGACATTACTGC
>DCBH01000050.1:0-4794 GCA_002313415.1 Flavobacteriales bacterium UBA1112 | reverse complement strand
TGTACGACGATGTTTGGCAAGCAGGGGCAATCCTCTTGCCGGTCCAAAGCGTGGGTGTCATGGGCGATGAAAGAACTTATGAAAATGCAGTTGCCCTGCGCGCGGTGAGCAGCACGGACGGCATGACTGCTGATTGGTGTCACCTGCCTTATGATTTCTTGGCCAAAGTCAGCAACGACATCATCAACAAGGTACATGGGGTAAACCGCGTTGTTTACGACATTAGTTCTAAGCCACCCGCGACCATCGAATGGGAATAATCACAACATCTTCTCTGCGCATGCCTTTTAGCGTCACAACATGTGTGCTGACATTGACGGTTGTTTTTGGTCTTTCACGGTCACCATCACCTGTCATTGCGCAAACTTGGAGCTATTCACAAGCAGATTCTGTTTTCGTTGATACGCTTGACGTGTTGGTGTTGCTTCCTTTTGGACTGCAGGTGGATACGTTGCCAGGTGGTTTTTTGCCGCGCAAGTCAGGTCGATTGCGTGAAATTGCCCTCGAAACGTTGCACGGACTTGAGGCTGCGGCCAGGGAACTGGCAGAAGCGGGACTGCCCATGCGATTGAACGTCGTTGATGAAGTTCCTGATTCTTCAGGTCAATCCCAATTCAACAACCTCGACATTGCCAAAAGTGATTTGGTCATCGGTCCTTTAATGCGTGAAAACGTGGGCCTTGCTGCACCTCGAATTGATCGTTTTGGTCGCGAGCACTTGCTTTTGACTGAGCAGCCCAGTCGGTATGTAGAGCGTGGAATGGCAGTTCGGCAATCGGTGGCTTCGGAAATTGCAGCGTCGGAGTTGTTGGCCAGTTTGGTGGCCTCGCAACACGATACGGATCACGTCATGCTCTTGGTTACAGAGGCCTCTGATGCTGCACTTGAAGGAGCATTCCTAGCGAAGTTCAACGAGATTCAACGCGGCAAATGGCAAATGCCCAAGGATTCTTTGAGGTATGCATTGCTCGACACCATCCAAGGAGATTCGAGGTCAGTGGGGAGGCTTGCCGATCACATCTCTCCATATGAACGCAATGTCTTGGTGTCTGTGGCGGGTCGAAGTGCAAGATCGATGTGGGCTGCACTGCAAACTGAGCTTCAGATGAACGACAGTTCTGACTTTGTGCTGTTCGCACATCCGGAGTTGGCCGAGATGCCTTTTGTGGAGGGCCAATTGATGGAAAAGTGGCGTTTGACCCTTCCGCGCACCAACCAAATTGAATGGCAGGACACTTTGCGATGGTCTGGTTTGGAGGATTTTCGCGTCAGAATGGCCTCAGAACCAGGGAAATACGCAACGCTGGCACACGATGCTTTGCTGGACGCCGGAATGCGTCGACACCCTTGGCTGAATGTTGTACAGTGGGCGAATCAGATGGTATGGCAAGCCTCTGAAACAAGCGGTGCTTGGGTCAATGTGTCTTGGGCGTTGAAGAGATTTTCAGATTTGCAGTGGATGCCGTTGGACAGTTGCGATCCCGTTCCGCCATTTGTACCCCGAATGTTCTACACTGAAGAGGACAGTTTGATTCCAGTTCCGCACAAATACCAACATTTGTTTCCCGAGGAGTACCCCGATGCACTGGTTCCACACCAAACCCCATGAATCAAGAACGTCTTTATACGCTGGCGCAGGACTTTCGTGACTTGCAAGATCGAATTGTTCGCGGCATCGAAGCGGTAGAAGCGGAGCACGCGGGATTGACTTTTGTTGACGACAATTGGGATCGACCCGGCGGGGGGGGAGGAAGGACGCGTGTTTTGACCGGCGGCCAAGTCTGGGAGCGCGGAGGGGTGAATTTCAGTCAAGTTGAGGGAGACGCATCTCCTGCCTTGAAGGCCCAAATGCAGACAAATGCAGACCGATTCTGGGCGGCGGGAGTGAGTTTGGTTTTGCACCCCAACAATCCGCATGTACCCATTGTCCACATGAATGTGCGGCATTTTGCATTGAGCGATGGTACGAGTTGGTTCGGTGGTGGGATTGACATGACCCCCCATTACGTAAACCCAAAGGAGGCAACGCAATTTCATCGCGTGTTGAAGGAAGCGTGTAACGCTCACCGCTGTGCGGACTACCATCAATTTAAATTAGAAGCTGACGATTACTTTTTCGTGCCGCATCGTCAAGAGACCCGTGGGGTGGGGGGCATTTTCTTTGATCACCTTGGTCGCGAGGGTATGTCTCAGACGGAGTGGCAAGCGAACAAGGATTTTGTCTTTGCGGTTGGAGATGCATTTCTTCCTGCATATCTGCCCTTGGTCCATGCGAATGTGAAGCGTCCCTTCTCCTCGCAAGAGCGTGAGTGGCAATTGCATCGCCGCGGCCGATATGTTGAGTTCAACCTCGTTTGGGATCGAGGCACACGTTTTGGATTGGTTTCCAATGGCAGAACAGAAAGCATTTTGATGAGTTTGCCACCTCAGGTCAAGTGGACGTATGACCTAGAGGCAGGGCCGGAGGAGCAGGACACGCTGGATTGGCTAAAAAAGGGCATTGATTGGGCCGGAACTCCGCAAAAGCCCTAAACCAGTGTCGACTTTGTCGAGTTAAAGCCGGTTGTCGATGAGGTCAACACCTGGATGCTTGTCCGCTGGAAACGTGAACATTCCAGGGCGGACTTCCAAAGATGTGGAAAACGTCTTTACCGTGTAGGTGACGTCGCTCCCCTCGCGCCCCTTCATTACGATTTGGACCACTTCCAGTGCTTTGTCATCCACAAAAAGTTTCAAAGTATGGAAAGGCTTTTCTGTACTGGCATAAAGATTGATTTGAGCGCAGTCGCGACCAGAAACTTGGGACCGTCCAATCCACTCTCGACGAAAATCGTTTTCCCACACTGTAAACAGTTTGGAAGGATCCATGCCCTCTTCTTTCATGGTCTCCGTATCATCGATGTAGCACTCATTCATTTCAGGCTCAAATGTCCACACTGTTTCTCCATCGCAGTAAATGAGGTAGTCGCCCAAATCGAGGCGAAAGCGGTCGCCTTCGATTTGGATCGTGCCGTCCTGCTTCAATTCGAAGTCATTTTTGAGATCAACCAAAGTGCTGGTGTAGGCGATTTCATAAGCCTTGTAGGTTTGGGCCTTGTCGCTGAGTTTCGTGAGCAGCACATCTGGGTCCTGCGCAAGGGTAGAGGAGAAGACGAAAAGGCCGCCGATGAGGGCGAGAAGGAAGGATGTGGTCTGACACATGATGCAAATTTACTCGGTTGTTGCCGAGCTTGATTGCAACAATTGTTCCAAACTTGCTTCATCGGGCACCAAAACTTTGCGGGCCTTGCTTCCTTCAAAAGGGCCAATGATGCCTGCAGTCTCCAATTGGTCGATCAATCGACCTGCTCGATTGTACCCCAGCTTAAGCTTGCGTTGCAACAATGAGGTCGATCCCTGTTGGTGCATGACCAACACTCGTGCGGCCTCTTCGAACATGGGGTCCCGATCCTCCGCAGCGATGCTTCCACTCGATTCACTAGACTCAGCGGGCGGCGGTGGCAATTCGTAAGGCGTGGGATATCCTTGCTGTGATCCAATGTATTCGCAGATGTCTTCCACTTCTGGGGTATCAACAAATCCGCATTGCAAACGGATCAAGTCATTTCCTGTACTCATCAGCAAATCTCCTCGCCCAATCAACTGGTCTGCACCTCCAGCATCGAGGATGGTTCGCGAGTCGATTTTGGATGTGACTCGGAACGCAACACGCGCGGGAAAGTTCGCCTTGATTGTGCCTGTAATGATGTTTACCGAGGGACGCTGCGTTGCGATGATGAGGTGGATGCCTACGGCACGAGCCAGCTGGGCCAATCTTGCAATGGGTGTTTCTACTTCCTTTCCAGCAGTCATGATCAAATCCGCGAATTCGTCCACCACCAACACGATGTAAGGCATGTAGTGGTGTCCGAGGCGGTGCAAGTCCTTTCCGTTGTCTGGATGCCCATCAGCCAACCCGGGAATGATCTTTCGCTTGCTGAATTTGGCATTGTACTCCTTGAGATTTCTGCATTGGGCGTGCTTCAGAAGTTCATAGCGATGGTCCATTTCAACGCACAGACTGTTGAGGGTGGATACAACCTTTGATGTGTCCGTGATAATGGCGTCTTCGCTGTCGGGGAGCTGAGCGAGGTAATGGCGCACAATTTTGTTGTACAGCGTCAGTTCCACCTTTTTAGGGTCCACCAAAACAAACTTCAATTGCGATGGATGCCGTCGGTAGAGCATGCTTACGAGCATGGCATTCAATCCCACAGATTTGCCCTGTCCGGTGGCACCAGCCATCAGCAAGTGAGGCATTTTGGTCATGTCGAAGACATAGGTTTCATTGCTGATGGTTTTGCCCAGTGCAATGGGCAGTGCTGCGTCTGAATTCTGGAATTTGTCGCTTGCAATCAGTGCTCGCATGCTCACCACATCGGGGTTGGAATTGGGCACTTCAATGCCTATGGTCCCCTTTCCAGGGATTGGTGCGATGATGCGAATTCCTAGGGCGGCAAGGCTCAAGGCGATGTCGTCTTCAAGGTTTTTGATTTTGCTAATTCGAATGCCTGGGGCCGGGACGATTTCATACAGTGTGACTGTGGGGCCCACCTCTGCAGTGATCTTACTCACTTCGATTTTGAAGTTGGCCAAAGTCCGCAAGATGTTCTCCTTGTTTTGCTGGAGTTCCTCGTCGGTGACGCGGTTTTTGCCGTCACCATGGTCCACAAGTTTGTCCACGTTGGGCAATTGGAATCTCCCCAAGTCCAAGGTGGGGTCATACTCCTCACCAAATTCCTCGACCAAATCTTG
>DCBH01000048.1:2825-4411 GCA_002313415.1 Flavobacteriales bacterium UBA1112 | reverse complement strand
GGCGCCCTTCCAAAAGTTTTTACAGCCGTTTTGACTTCGGCAATCGCCATCTCCACGGCCTCTGCGCAATCACCTTGCATCAACGGCCTTGCTGCAGGCGTCTACCCCTGTGAGAATGTCGACTTGCTCGGAACACTTGGAACCAACCAAGTTGGAGGGGGTGACATGAATGACATTTGGGGATGGACAGACCCCCTTGATGGCAAAGAATATGTGATTTTGGGTCGCACTTCTGGTACGGGGTTCATCGACATTTCCGACCCCACCAATCCCATTTATCTCGGGAATTTGAACACCAACACCACGTCCTCACTTTGGCGTGACATCAAAGTCTACAACAATTACGCCTTCATCGTTTCTGAGGCAGGGGGACATGGGATGCAAGTGTTTGATTTGACCAAACTCCGCAACGTCACCAACCCGCCAATCAACTTCTCAGCTGATGCACTGTACACCGGGTTTGGCAATGCGCACAACATCGTCATCAACGAGGCTTCAGCCCGTGCATACGGTGTGGGTACCAACACAGCTTCTGGAGGCTTGCACATCGTCGACATTTCCAATCCTCTCAACCCCACCATTCTTGGGACCTTTTCTCAGGACGGATACACGCATGACGCCCAAGTTGTGAATTACATCGGTCCCGATGCACAATACCAAGGCAGAGAAATCGCCTTTGCCTGCAATGAAAATACGGTCACCATTGTCGATGTGACCGACCCCACAGATGCCAATTTGATAACCACCGAAGGGTACAGTGGATCTGCATATACGCACCAGGGCTGGCTCACCGAGGACCACAGATATTTCGTGGTGGGTGATGAACTCGATGAACAACAATCCGGAATCAACACGCGCACGTACTTCTTCAATGTCGAGGACCTCAACAATCCTTTTTTGGCAGGGACGTACACTGCGTCAACAGCAGCCATCGATCACAACCTTTACATCAAAGATGGCATCGCATATCAATCCAATTACCGTGCAGGCCTTCGCTTGTTGGATGTCACGAACCTCCCCAACGCCGAAGAAGTGGGGTACTTTGATTTGTACCCCTCAAGCGATGCGGCATCATTCAATGGAACGTGGTCCAACTACCCCTATTTCGAATCAGGTGTGGTGGCCGTGAGCCACATCGAAGAAGGCCTGTTCTTGCTGCTTCCGGACGTTCCTGAACCATGCACCGAGTCTTGCGGGTGCACAGATGACACTGCTTGCAATTTTGACCCTGCTGCAGCCAATGACGATGGAAGTTGTGATTTCAGCTGCTATGGCTGCACCAACAGCGCCGCGTGCAATTACGATGCCACGGCGACGATTGACGATGGATCGTGCTTTTTGCCTGACCCCGGATTTGGTTGCGAATGCAGCAGCGAGGGTTCCATCATCACCACGCTGTCTGGCACGCAAACCAGCGAGCCTTATGTGTTCGAAGGGACTGGAAATCCAGTGGCGGGAGCATTCGACATCACTCTGAACTTTACCGGCAATGGTGGAGCATGGCCGGGAGACATGGCTGTAACGGTGACCGATCCCAATGGGCAATGCATCTCTTTTGGCGGCTACAACAGCACTCCCGCGGGATG
>DCBH01000048.1:0-2405 GCA_002313415.1 Flavobacteriales bacterium UBA1112 | reverse complement strand
GGGCTTACCAGCGCCGGGACGTGGGCGGTGGCACTCTACAACGGCTGGAGTTCTGGCCCCTCCATCACCTACGATGCGACATTCACCTTGAATGACGTATGTGCCATCCAAGACGGCATTTCTGGTTGCACTCTCCTCGAGGCGTGCAACTACAATTCAGAAGCTACTGTTGATGATGGGTCCTGCGTCTTCCCATACAGCGAGGTTTACGTCGACGAAGACGGTGACGGAATCGGAGGCAGCATGGCCGTGGCCGATGCGTGCGACCCGCTTCCTGATAACTGGGTCTTGCTTACGGGTGATTGCGATGACTTCGACCCCTCCGTCTTCCCTGGTGCACCGGGGACGGGTCAGGGGATTGACAACAATTGCGACGGCCAAGTCTCAGGCGATGAAACCGACACTTGTCCTCAAGACTTGAATGACGACGGGTCCATCACGGTGGCCGACATCTTGCTCATTTTGGGCGAATTTGGCTGCAGCAGCGGGTGCAGCAGCGATGTCAATGGGGACGGCGCGGTGAGTGTCGGAGATGTGTTGAACGTCTTGTCAGCCTTTGGACAGTCTTGCTGATTCGAATGCAACTTGAACGAGTTGCGTCGGTTTCGGTCCTCTTCAGAACACTGCACCCAGTGGCATCGCCGAGCTCTGCGGCTCAGTTTCACAGGCACTTTTCTGGGTACCTCTCTCTGACGTGCTTGGCAATGGGAATGCTCTTCCCGTCATCATCGAGGCGCACAAACACAAGACGCGTGCTGCACACCACTGCTTCCTCGTGGCTGTATACATTGAACTTTCGAGCCTCCACACTGACGGTGATGCTTTTGCCGCCGATGCGGTCGATTTGGCCGTAAATCTTGATCAAGTTGTTCTCCTTCACGGGCGATTTGAACAAGACCTCTTCGATTTTGAGCGTGACCATGTTGGGACAATGGCAAACCTCATTGACAAATGCGACGGCGGACTCGTCAATCCAGCTGAGCATGGTCCCGCCGAACAAGTTGTTGTGCACCCCGAGGTCGTACTTCTTGCAAATTTTTGTTCCGAGCAATTGCATGACGCAAAGGTCTACCACCGCCACCACGACGCCAAAAAAAACGACCTGTCCATGGCCGTCTTCCAAACATCGACCGCTGATTCACTCAAACCCACTGATTCACTTGGCTTCAAGCCCACGGTGAATACATGATCATGGCTTCACAAGCGCCCCACACTCCAATGGGCTAATTTGCGGTCATGGAAGGTGCTTTGAACGTTGCGGTGGTCGGGGGTGGAGCCGCAGGCTTTTTTGCAGCGCTTTCAGCCGCAAAGCATCATCCTTCATCCAATGTGGTGTTGTTCGAAAAAACAGCCAAGCTTCTTTCCAAGGTGAAAATTTCTGGCGGCGGACGGTGCAATGTCACCCACCACTGTTTCTCAAACTCCGCCCTGGCGAAACATTATCCAAGAGGTGGCAAACATTTGAAAAAGGGCTTCGACACCTTTCAGACGTCGGACACGGTTGCTTGGTTCCAATCTCGCGGTGTCGAGCTGAAGACGGAAGAAGATGGACGCATGTTTCCCACGTCCGATTCTTCCCAGACCATCATAGATTGCCTCCAAAACGAGGCACTCCGACTTGGTGTCACAATTCGATTGCACACGCCACTTCGAACCCTTCACCCCCAATTTGAAGGCGGTTTTCATTTGAATGGCGAGCACTTTGACAACGTTATTTTGGCTACCGGGGGAAGTCCCAAGCGCTCGGGGCTGGCTTGGCTTGAAGCCCTCGGCCACACCGTGAGCGATCCAGTTCCTTCCTTGTTCACCTTCAACATGCCTCGCGAAGACGTCACTGCCTTGATGGGCGTGGTGGTGCCGGACGCCATCGTGCGCATCCAAGGAACCAAGCTGAGCCAACAAGGTCCCGTCCTCGTCACCCACTGGGGGATGAGCGGACCTGCCGTTCTGAAGCTCAGTGCTTGGGGCGCCCGTGAACTTGCGCAGCGCGAATACCAATTTTCCGTCCAAATCAACTGGGTCGGGATTCCCAACGCATCCGAAGCGGCCTCTGTCATGGAAAAGGCTGTGGATGACATGAGAAAGAAAAAAGTCACCAACGCGTGCCCGTTTGAGCTGCCGCAGAAGTTTTGGGCCTACCTCCTGGAACGGGCCAATGTCTCTGCAGAAGCACTGTGGTTGGACTTGGGCAAGAAGGCGAAAAACAAGCTCCTCAACACCCTCCTCAACGACGTGTACGAGGTACGTGGCAAGACCACCTTCAAAGAGGAGTTCGTGACGTGTGGGGGAGTCACCTTGGAGGAGGTCGACTTCACGACGATGCAAAGCCGCGAGGTGCCTGGCCTTTACTTTGCAGGCGAAGTGCTGGATGTAGACGGCATCACAGGCGGATTCAACTTTCAAGC
>DCBH01000117.1:580-10345 GCA_002313415.1 Flavobacteriales bacterium UBA1112 | reverse complement strand
GTATTCGAGCGTTTTGAGGTCCAAAGCATGAATCTCTTTCTTCCCATCGTCGACCACCTTTTTGTAAAACCCTTGACCCGATTTGCTGCCCAACCACCCATGATCGATGAGGTATTGGACGTACGAGGGGGTAACAAAAACTTCGGAACGTTCGTCATCGGGGCAATTGTCCGCCACGCCCTTGGCGACATGGACAAGGGTGTCCAGTCCAACGACATCGCAGGTGCGGAACGTGGCACTTTTGGGCCGGCCCATTGCTGGGCCGGTCAATTTGTCCACCGCTTCGACGCTTAGTCCCATGTCTTCAACTGCATGGAAAAGAGCTTGAATCGCAAATACACCGACCCGGTTGGCGATGAACGCAGGGGTATCCTTGCAAATGACACTTTCCTTGCCGAGGATTTGCTCCCCGTAGGCAACAAAGAAGTCCAGCACTTCGGAAAGGGTGTCTGGCCCCGGTATGATTTCCAAAAGTTGGAGGTAGCGCGGAGGATTGAAGAAGTGGGTTCCACAAAAGTGCTTGCGAAAGTCTTCACTTCGTCCCTGCGTCAGCACGGCCATGGGAATTCCACTCGTGTTTGAAGTGATGAAGGTGCCTGGCTTCCGGTGTTGTTCAACCCTTTCAAAGAGCTGATTCTTGATGTCAAGACGTTCAACAATGGCCTCGATGATCCAGTCGCAATCCGCAATGCGAGGGAGGTCGTCGTCGAAGTTGCCCGTTTCTATGCGAGCTGCAAAGCGTTTGCTGTAAATGGGGGATGGCTTGGATTTCAGGGCGTTCTCCAAATGGCGCGCCGCCACACTGTCGCGGGGGCCGTCTTCCGCAGGGAGATCAAGCAACATGACCTCCGAACCGCACTGGGCGAGATGACATGCAATGGCCGATCCCATGACGCCTGACCCCAGGACGGCGACTTTTTTGATTCGGTGCAAGGGTATGGTGGTCTTCATGGAGAGACAGATTCCGTTTGGGGTTGCCAGTTCGGGGGAATCAGCTGATCGGGGATTTCCAAGAGTTCATTCAATCTTGCCAAGCCTTGAAGCAATTGATGGACAGCATTTTCACCGAGCAATTCATGCAATCGTGCATTGAGTTGAATGACCAAGTCTCGAATCTGACGACGGGCTTTGACGCCATCTTCAGTCAAGAAAACCCGAACTGACCGGCGATCGTGTTCGTCTTGACGTCGTTCAATGAGTCCACGATCTTCCATGCTTTTGAGGGTTCGGGAGAGACTTGTGGCCTCCATACCCATCCGTGGTCCGAGTTTGGTGCTGGGGGTGCCTTCGCGCTCAATGCTCAACAATGCATATCCCACGCTCATGCTGATGCCATGGGATTCAGCGAGGCCGCTGTAGAGCCTGGCCAATTTGCTCCAGCCCCAGCGCAGTTGAAAGTCGATTGTTTCTTGAGCGTCCATGGTGACCAAAGTACGTGAAATTGCTGTGCGCGCACAATGAATTGGCTTTTTTCTGTGCATGCACAGAAATGGGGTCAATGAAAATGTGAAATATCTTGGATGCCATGGACACTTTAGGAGCGACGAAAGTCCCAAATCGCGTGGGTGCAGGACCCAGACTTGCCGCCGCCGCTTTGGACTACTTCATGAGCACAATTGCCGTGACGGTCTGTGCACTTCAGGGTTGGGGGTGGTCGAATGTGGTCGAGCATTTGCCGCAATCATCAGAACTTTTATCCATGTACCAACCCATGGATGAGGCGCTCGTCGAGGCTGGCTTGGTCCGCGGTGTGATGGGATTGCTTGCGGCTTCGGCCCTTTTGGGCATTGTATACCCTTTGGTTGAAGGTCTCACCGGGGCCAGTCCAGGGAAATGGATGTTGGGTTTGCGCGTGGCCCACGCAGACGGCAGATCGGGGCACGTGTCGCTCTACATGAAGCGCTTCGTCATCAAGTTTATCCGTCCTGTTTTGGGGACAATCGCAGGATTAAGTGGGCTCGGATTGTTGGGGTGGTTGGCTGGGCCTGCAGGTTTGGTCGTCACACTTGGAACGCTCCTGCTTTTGGCCCCGCATCGTCAGGCTCTTCACGACAAGCTGGCGGTGACCGCAGTTTTCAGGCGCGTTGAATTGTAGTTAGACGAACTGTCCGTCTTCCATCCGTAGAACGCGGTCTGCACGCTGCGCGAGCTGCTCATTGTGGGTAACAATCACAATGGTTTGCCCCAAACGCTCACGCAAATCAAAAAACAAATCGTGAAGGAGTGCTGCATTCTCGGAGTCGAGGTTCCCCGAAGGTTCGTCTGCCAGGAGAACGCGCGGTCCATTCATGAGGGCGCGAGCCACAGCAACGCGCTGTTGTTCCCCACCAGAAAGTTCAGATGGGTTGTGTTCCATGCGATGTCCCATTCCCAATTCCTGAAGCAATTGTGTCGCGCGCAACCTTCCTTTCGCATCGGATGTCCCAGCAATCCACGCGGGCATCATGACATTTTCTAAGGCGTTGAATTCTGGGAGCAAACGGTGGAATTGAAATACAAACCCCAAATGTTTGTTTCGAAATGCACTGAGATCACTGCGGGACATTCCCGAGGTACTCATTCCGTCGATGGAGATGGTCCCTTCGTCTGGCAAATCTAACGTGCCAATGATTTGCAGGAGTGTTGTTTTTCCTGCTCCAGAGGCACCCACAATGCTGACAATCTCGCCCGCGTCAACGGTCAAGTCCACCCCTCGAAGGACCTCCAAGTCGCCGAAGCTTTTGACGATGTTCGTGGCTTGAATCACGCCTGAAAGCTACTACCTTTGCGGCCGATTCACACAACACCTTTGGCATGAACATCCACGAATATCAGGGCAAAAGCATTCTGCAATCATATGGCGTCGCGATTCAGAGGGGGAAAGTCGCAGATACGCCCTCAGCCGCGCATGAGGCGGCTGTCGCACTTGCGGAAGAAACGGGTACGGAGTGGTTTGTTTTAAAGGCTCAAATCCATGCGGGTGGTCGAGGCAAGGGTATGGTCACCGAAACTGGATCGCATGGTGTGGTTCTAGCCAAAGGGTTGGAGCACGTGAAAGAAAAGGCTGCTGGAATTCTTGGCGGACATTTGGTCACAGCACAAACTGCCAAGGAAGGGAAACAGGTCAACAAAATCCTCATCGCAGAGGATGTCTACTATCCTGGTGACAGCGAGCCCTCAGAGTATTACATGAGTGTGCTTTTGGATCGAGCCACGGGAAAAAACATCATCATGTACTCTCCGGAAGGAGGCATGGACATTGAGGCTGTGGCCGAGGCTACACCGCACCTTATTTTTAAAGAAGAAGTTGACCCTGCTGTGGGCCTTACAGGTTTTCAATCACGGCGCATCGCTTTCAATCTAGGGTTGTCTGGAATGGGCTTCAAACAAATGGTGAGGTTTACCCAAGCGCTTTATGATGCGTACTTGGGATGTGATGCATCGATGTTTGAAATCAATCCCGTTTTGAAGACCTCCGATGATAAAATCATTGCAGTGGATTCCAAGGTGAGTCTGGATGGCAACGCATTGTACCGCCATCCTGATTACGCTGCGATGCGGGACAAAACAGAGGAAGATGCCACCGAAGTCGAGGCTGACGAGGCTGGGCTCAACTACGTCAAGTTGGAAGGCAACGTGGGTTGTATGGTCAATGGCGCAGGCTTGGCCATGGCCACCATGGACATCATCAAGTTGAGCGGTGGCGAACCCGCCAACTTCTTGGATGTCGGAGGGACGGCGGATGCTACGCGGGTTGAAAAGGCATTTCGCATCATTCTAAAAGACTCAGCGGTCAAGGCCATTTTGGTCAACATCTTTGGAGGAATTGTGCGCTGCGACCGTGTTGCTCAGGGTGTGGTGGACGCCTGCAACAACATGGGCGACATCGATGTCCCCATCATCGTGCGTCTGCAAGGCACCAACGCCCGTGAGGCCAAAAAAATCATCGATGAGTCGGGCCTCGAAGTGCGCAGTGCCATTTTGCTGAAAGAGGCCGCAGACGCCGTGGCAGAAGTCCTCGCTTGATTCAGGACTTCGGGCGCGGATGAAGACGCGCAATGTGTAAGCCATCTCGAAGGGGCAGGAGAACGTTGTCCAAATCCGGATGGGTGCTCATGTATTCATTGAGTTCGTGAATTTGCATTGCACGTGGGTCGTTGGATTCTCCCCTCACGACTCGAAGTACCTCACCCCACCAAAGGACATTGTCCACCACAATCCAGCCTCCCTCACAAACGTGACAGATGGCCCAATCAACATAGGTCTGCTGATTCTCCTTGTCGGCATCGATGAAGACCACATCGAACAAACGCTTATCTGATGTGAAAAGTGTCCCACTTTTCAATACATCCACGGCTGTTCCAGTGTGCCGGCGGATGCATGAATGCCAACCCAAGGCTTTCCAATGTTCGTCTTGAATGGAATGCAGTTCATCGTTGTGATCGATTGTATCTATGACACCATTGGATGACAACCCTTCTGCCCAACAGGCTGTGGCATACCCCGTGAATGTCCCGATTTCTAGAATTCGATCAGGCGCAATCATGTGACTCAGTGCCGACAGAAGTCTTCCTTGCAGCTCATCACAAAGCATCTGCGGTTTGATTGTCTGGGTCCACGTGGCACGTCGCAAGCGCGCAAGGTTTTCCGATTCCGAATTGGACACCTCCGTGGCGTAAGCGTAGAGAGCGTCGTCCAACCCGTGGTTGCCGAGTTGTGGAATTCGGGGTGGTTTGCCTCGTCGCTTGGCCATGGAGCAAAGCTACTTCAGACCCATGGTCCGTGCGTACCTTCGCAGGGCATGGGTAAGCGAAAGCACAGAAGCAACCACAGCGACTACGACGGCATGGTGTACAGCACGAATCCAGACTCAGGCTGGGATCAGGAAGAAGAGGATGAGGAGTTGTGGTCTGTGGCGATGTGTGCCACCTTGTATGTCAGTCTGGACCGAAAACAGCGTGCGGGGAAGCCTGTGACTCTGGTGGAGGGGTTTGATGGACCCGCTTCTGAACTGTTGATGTTGGGAAAGTCGCTCAAAAAACATTGCGGCGTCGGTGGCTCGGTGAAAGAAGGTTGCATCCTGGTGCAAGGTGACCACAGAGACAAGGTGGTTGAACGCCTGAAAACCGCCGGATACGCGGTTAAAACGAAGGGTGGATGAATCTTTATTTGAAAACCCTTGCGGGCCTTGAGGAATTGGCATCTGAGGAATTGAAACGTGCCGGAGCGACTCACATCGTTCCTGGACGACGCGGCATTGCTTTTGAAGGCGATGCGAAAGTCCTCTACTCCATTTGTATGCACAGTCGATTTGCAGTTCGCGTGTTGCGTTACTTGACGTCGTTTGAGGCGAAAACACCAGACGATCTGTATCGTCAAGGCGCGCGTTTTGCTTGGGAAAGTTTACTCGAACCTGACGGGTCTTTTGTCATCGACGCAACCGTTCATTCGGAAGGGTTTTCTCACAGTCATTTTGCGGCGCTCAAGCTCAAGGATGCCATTGTAGACCGATTCCGCGGAAAGACGGGCAAGCGCCCGAGCATCGATAAGAATCAACCGGATTTGCGCTTGAACCTTCATATCTCTGCGGGCAAAGTGACCATCTCGGTCGATGCAACTGGCGAACAATTGTCCCGCCGGGGTTATCGACCGCGCACAGCGAAGGCACCTCTCAATGAGGTCTTGGCTGCAGGATTGCTTGCCCTCAGTGGGTGGAGGCCGGGCACTCCATTGTACGATCCCATGTGCGGTTCTGGCACCTTTTCCACAGAAGCGGCACTGTGGGCTTCAGGCCTTCCAGTTCAGGCTGGACGAAGACACTTTGCTTTTATGGATTGGAGTGACTTTGAGCCTGACACATGGCGAGAAGTTCGAGCCGAAGCCATGGCTGCAATTCATCCTGTAGAGACTCAAATTTTTGCGTCGGACCAACATCCAGGTGCAGTGCGACAAACGAAGGAAAGCCTGGAAGGAGCTGATGTGTCGTCTTTGGTTGAACTCCAGCAGACTGATTTTTTCAAGCTTGAGCCGCGAACCACAAAGGGGATGTTGTTGTTCAATCCTCCATATGGCGAACGCATGGATCCAGGTGACATTGTAGGACTTTACAAGCGCATTGGGGATCAATTGAAATTTCACTGGTCTGGGTTTGACGCCTGGATCATTTCTTCCAATGACGAGGCCTTGAGACGCGTTGGCCTGAGACCCCATAAACGACATCCCGTGTACAACGGAGCTTTGGAGTGTCGTTGGGTGGGATTTTCCATGTACCGCGGAAGCAAAGCGGACCAATACAAAAAACAATGATTCGACCATGGGTTTTGATTTCAGGGGCCTCTTCCGGATTTGGAGAAGCATCGGCAAGACTGCTGGCTGAGGAGGGATGGAACTTGTTGCTTACCAGTCGCAGGCACGCGCGACTGAATGCAGTGGCTGAAGTTTGTCGAGCATCCGGTGCTGAGGTTCACGTCGCATCGTGGGATATACGGAATCGTAAAGAGACCCAAGAAGGTGTGCACGCATTGATGACCGAGGCTGACATTCATCAGAATCGAACAGGTTTGACTCTGACAGCGCTTGTGAACAATGCGGGACTTGCGGTGGGCAAAGGTCCATTTGATGCAGGACTTGATGAAGATTGGGATCGCATGATTGATACCAATGTGAAGGGGTTGCTCTTCCTTGCGCGTGCGTGCGTGCCCTTCATGACCTCGGGGTCGAGAATGGTGAATATGGGAAGCATTGCGGGCAAGCAGGTGTACACTGGGGGCAATGTTTACTGTGCGTCAAAGCACGCGGTGGATGCGCTTTCCCAGGCCATGCGAATTGATCTTGTAGACCGTGGGATTGGCGTGAGCCAGATTTGCCCCGGCGCTGCAGAGACCGAATTCAGCACGGTTCGATTTAAAGGGGATCAAGCGGCTGCGGACGAGGTGTATCGTGGCTTTGACCCATTGCTTGCCCAAGACATTGCAGAGGCTGTTTCATTTGTTTTGTCTCGACCGCCGCACGTATGCATCAATGACATGATCATCATGCCTGCCGCCCAGGCAAGTGCGCATCACTTGCATAAAAAAGACTCATGAAGATCGCGTTGCGCGTCATACCCTTTGCGGTTCTCGCCGTCCTTCTCAGTTGTCATTGGGCCAAAGAACCCGTGGACTTGCTGGTGCGCAATGCGCACATCATTTGTTTGGACGGCGGCGGGACGCAGGCACAGGCCATGGCCATTCACAAAGGGGAAATCGTGGCCATTGGCAAGGAATACGAAATACTGAACGCCTTTCGAAGCGAGGCCGTTGAGGATGTTCAAGGTGCCACGATTTACCCTGGTTTGATTGATGCGCACAGTCACCTTTTGGGTTATGCACTCAATTTGTCGCAGACAGACCTCGTGGGAACAATGTCTTGGGAGGAGGTCTTGGAGAAGCTGGTCGATGAGCACACCGCATCCACATCACTGTGGGTCCGAGGACGAGGATGGGATCAGAACGATTGGGCAATACCTGAATTTCCAGATCGACGGGAACTGGATCGCCTCTTTCCAAATCGACCTGTCGTCCTTCATCGAATTGATGGTCACGCAGTCCTTGCAAACCGTTGTGCGATGGAGAAGACGGGTGTTTGGAATGCGCAGGCTGTTCGTGGTGGAGAAATCCTAAGGCGCGCCGACGGAACACCTACTGGTGTGCTAATTGATGGAGCTGCAGACTCCCTGTTGGCGAGAATCCCCGAGCCAAGTGCACAGACCAAGGTTGCAGCACTTCGAAGAGCCCAAAAGCTTTTGGTTGCGCTGGGGCTGACCACGGTCACTGATGCTGGCCTCGAGCTGTCTGACATTTCGCTTTTGGATTCATTGCATCAATCTGGCGATTTGAAGTTGCGTGTGGTGGCAATGGCAAATCCCTCTGAATCCAACTTTCTGGCCATGGCCAACCGCGGGGGGTGGGATACGCCTCGCTTAAAAGCCCAAGCATTTAAGTTTTATATGGACGGCGCACTGGGGTCAAGGGGTGCTGCTTTGCTCGAAGCTTATGACGATCGTCCTGGACACAGAGGCACGCTGTTGCAATCCATTGAAGATTACGAGGCTCAGTTGAGAAGAATTCATGCCAGTGGATTTCAAGCCGCTACCCATGCCATTGGTGACTCTGCAGTTCGGCTTGTTCTGCAGGCATACAAAAGGGTGTTGGGTGGACCCAATGACCACCGTTGGCGCGTGGAGCACGCCCAAGTCATCCATCCAGATGATTTGAATCGCTTTGGGGAGTCAAGCATCATCCCTTCGGTGCAGCCGACGCACGCCACATCGGACATGTATTGGGCGGGTACACGTCTTGGTCGAGGTCGCATTCGTCGCGCATACGCTTATGCAGATTTGAGAGATGAGCTTGGCATGATTCCGCTTGGCACAGATTTCCCAGTTGAGGATGTGGATCCTAGAAAGACGTTCTTGGCAGCAGTCTCACGGCAAGATGTCAATCGCTTTCCTGAAAAAGGCTTTCATTTGGACCAAGCGTTGTCGCCAAGGGAAGCCATGTTGGGCATGACCCTTTGGGCATCGCTTGCCAGTCGTACGGAAGATTTGGTTGGATCACTCGAGGTTGGAAAGCGCGCAGATTTTCTCGTTACAAACCGAGACTGGATCAAGTTGGCAGATCCTCACGAGGTTTTGGACGTGGAAATCGTCAAGACGTTCATCGATGGATTGCAAGTGTTTCCTCCTTTGATTCCCTAAGTATCATGGTTCGTATCCTGTCTTTTTTTGCAATATTCTTTGCCTCTGTGATTGTGGCCTATGTCATGTATTTCAAACCGGAAGAAGATTTGCCAATTTATCAGCCATCCATGCTCAACCCTGCTTTGGTGGATCCATCATTGATGCGTGCGGAGGATCATCGCATCCTCGATTTTGATTTGGTGAATCACTTGGGTGACTCAGTGACCCTCGATGATGTAGAAGGGGACATCCTCGTTGTGGATTTCTTCTTCACGAGGTGTGCGACAATTTGCCCTTTGATGACGGCCAATCTCAAGCGCATACACGATCGCTTGGATGCCCAAATGCCAGTCAGAATTTTAAGTCACAGTGTGACGCCGCAAGCAGACAGCGTGTCCATTTTGAAAACCTACGCATCGAAACAAGCAGCGAATCCGGAGATATGGTGGTTTTTAACAGGTGAAAAATCAGAGATTTACACGTTGGCGAGAAAGTCCTATTTCTCATGTCTTGGAGAGGGAGATGGGGGCTTTCAAGATTTTGTGCATACCGAAAACATCGTGCTTGTGGATGCCGAGGGCAGGCTGCGAGGCTTTTACGATGGGACAGATAGTAAGGCGATGTCTCAGTTATTCAATGATTTATCATTCCTGGTCAAAAAAAAAGGCTGAAAAAAAGAAGAGTCCTCTTGGATAAATAAGGGAATGACGTATATTTGCGCCCGCTTTCGAAGGAAAGTTTTTGTGCTTTGTGACTTTTGGGCGACAGAATGGGTCGAAAAAAAACCCGCCAATCACTTGGTGGTTGAAAAAGGCGACCTACCTTTGCCGTCCGCTTTGTTTAAAGCAACCAATGATTGGGTTGAACCCCAACTTGGTACAACGTTCTTTGACTTGATGCAGCAGCCCAAATCCATCTTTCTTCGGGAAGATGGTCATTTCGCTCTTCGGAGTGAGGTGAAATCCACTCCCCCCCCGGGGGGTGGCATCGATTCCTTCGGGAAGAGATGAAAAACGATTCCAGAGAGTCAACAAATCAAACACTTACAATGGAGAGTTTGATCCTGG
>DCBH01000117.1:0-248 GCA_002313415.1 Flavobacteriales bacterium UBA1112 | reverse complement strand
GATGAACGCTAGCGGCAGGCCTTACACATGCAAGTCGAGGGGTAACAGGAGAAAGCTTGCTTTCTCGCTGACGACCGGCGCACGGGTGCGTAACACGTATGCAACCTACCTCTTACTGGGGAATAGCCCAGAGAAATTTGGATTAATACCCCATAGTATCACCAGTTCGCATGTTCAGGTGATTAAAGGTTACGGTAAGAGATGGGCATGCGCCCCATTAGCTAGTTGGTGAGGTAATGGCTCACCAA
>DCBH01000097.1 GCA_002313415.1 Flavobacteriales bacterium UBA1112 | reverse complement strand
GGCCGTCCCACGCGGGGTCTCGTCCTTGGCGGCGGAATCACCATGATCGGCGCCATCATTTCTTGGCTCGAAATTCGCAATCACATCAAAGAATTGCCGCCGGACATCGTCGAGGAACCCGAAGAAGAATTCACCCCAAGCTTTTGGAATCCCTATGCAAATTGGAGATACATCATCAACACCGCAAGGCAGAATCGACCTGGAATGTCGACTGTTCCCGCGTGGAAAAAAATCCTCACTTGGACAGGTTTTGTGCTTGGCGTGAGCTTCATGGGTGAATTGTTGTTGCTCGGCCTGTTCTCTTTGTTCTTTTTGTAACAGTTTCAAGAGAATATCAAGCGCTTTCACTTGAAAGTCCAGCGCGACACAATGCGTTCCGATGCGCCTTTTTGACCTTGCAACCATGCCAAACCCGCTGCCCCAAATTGACGACAACTTGCCGCATCCGCAAGCCAAGCAGTGGCGAGGTCTCTCATGTTTCCTGAAGACAACGCACCCACTTCTTCAAGTGCGTGGGCTTCCCGAAATGAGCCAATCTCGGGGCCAGTCACAATGGGGAGCGCCGCTGAGGCTGGCTCGAGAACATTGTGAAGACCTGAACCGTGGCCTCCGCCTACCACAGCCAACGTGCCAATGCGATACAAGTCGAAGAGAAGACCTGTGCTGTCGACGATGACCACACTCCACTTCTGTTGCGCTTGTGGGTCCAATTCCAGCCAAGCAGAGGAGCGTATGGCACCTCCTTCCCACTGTGCATCGAGATCTCGAAGATGCCTTGAGGACAGGTCGTGGGGTACAAGCACCAAACGACGTTGGGGATGCCAATCCAATTCGCGCAGCTCACGTTCGTCTTCAGGCCATGTGCTTCCCGCCACCACCACCTGAGCAGCCAAGCTGGCCCAATTCACCCAGACCTGACTGAGATGGGTTGAACGCGTCATCACGCGCTCAATGCGTGGATCGCCATCTACAGTGACATTGCGCGTCAACCCAATTCGTGCAAAGGCTTCCGCAGAAGAGTCGTCTTGAACACTGATGGTGGTAATTAATCGCCACAAGGCAGGCGTAGATGGCTTCGGATCTGGACGAGTGCTCGATGGAGCCGCGGCAAATACGTGAATGGGAATGCCTCGCTTTTGGCAAGCTGTAAGCAAGTTGGGCCACAAATCGTACTTCGCTTGAGCCAATGCACAGATGTCGAGTGCTTGAAGCCAAGAACGCCACGTGCCCGGCAGATCGTCGGGCAACACCGCCAGAACATCTTCGCGGCGCCAACCTGGGACCACATTCTCAATTCCCTGTTTCTGCAACGGATTCCATGCCGAAGGTGAATACACGGTCAACAACCATAAAACTTCCGGCTGAACCTCCCGAAAAGCCTGCATCACAGGGATGGCCTGTTCCAATTCTCCGAGACTAGACACGTGAAACCACATGCGTTTGCCTGGCGAGGCCTGCAACACTCTTCGTTGTCCCTTCCGACGAATGGCGACGCGTGCCTTCGCACGTGGGTGACCCAACAAAGACAATGTCCGCAGCAAACCGGCCCAAGCCACACTTCCGATTCTCAGAAAGACAAGGGACATCAGTACCAATATTCCTTGGCCGAACGCCGGTAAATGTGAAACACCCAACCCGCTTCAATTCCCATCCAGCCGTCCCAAGCTACGGGGTCGTTCAATTCAAGGGTATCGAAGTTTTGAGTGCGCATGGAAAACGTCTTGGACATGCCCGCAGACAGTCCTGCAAAGACATTGATCCGCTGATTGTCACTCATGAACCAAAACCCGGTAAACACCTCGCCATAACCTCCCCACCGCATCCTGTCGTAACCCTTGACACGCTCCCCTTCCAGCGGGCTGATTCGATTTTCCGAATAACCAAAATGTACTTTGTGATGCAGCGATCCTGCTCCGAGCTTGATCATCCAACCACTGTTGGGGTTGCTCCATACGGTTGGAAAGATTTTTCCAATTCCCATCCCAAATTGACCGCCCCGACCGGTAATTGTGATCTGTGCAATGTCACCCTCGTTGTCGATGATTTGACCCTGAGAAGTCGTGAGGTCTGACAACAAACCGGGCTCTTCGACATTCGCACCACTCCAAGAAGTCGCCTTCACATACAGATAGTTGTTGTTCGCTGTTTTGAGCCCTGCCGTCAGGCCCATCTGGCCAAAAATGCCATATCGAATGGACCAGTCGCCCTGCGGCGCGAATCCACCGCCCATCAGGCCAATGTGAGGTGAAGTCACTGACGTTTGGCCGATGTCGCGATTGGTTTGAGCCCCGCCCTTGTGACTAAGCCCAAACAAGAGACACACAACACCAAGCCAAATCGCGCGTTTCATGGGCCCAAGGTACGTGCTATCTTCGCCTTTCTACGATGTCAAACGCCCAGACTCAATCTACGCCAAGACCTTCTGACAGCTCGAAGCAAATCCCAATTCATATGGTGGATTTGGGAGGACTTCATGCGCGTCTTCGACCCGAATTGGACCAGGCCATCAATGACGTACTCCAAGAATCGGCGTTCATTCGGGGAAGGCATGTTGACGCTTTTGAGCGTAACCTGAACGAAAGCCTCAATCTTGCTGGCCATGTGGTGGGATGTGGCAATGGGACCGATGCTTTGGCTTTGTCACTTCGGGCACTCGAAATTGGTCCCAAGGACGAAGTCATCGTCCCAGATTTTTCATTCATATCCAGTGCAGAAGTGGTGGTCGAATCTGGTGCCACCCCCGTTTTTGCGGACATCAATTCCACAACATTTCAGCTTGACCCGGAGTCTGCGGAGCGGGCGCGTTCTCCTCGTACCAAAGCGGTCGTGGTGGTTCATTTGTTTGGCCAATGTGCAAACATGGATGCGTTGGTTCCTTGGGCACAACAACATCAAATCCACATTGTGGAAGACAACGCCCAAAGCCTCGGCGCCAAATGGCTTGGTGATCATGTGCAAGGTCCGGCAGGGATGATGGGTTCCATCGGTACAACGAGCTTCTTCCCAAGCAAAAACCTCGGTGCACTTGGCGATGGTGGTGCTGTGATGACCCGCGATGAAAATCTTGCCTCTCGCGTGCGTCGACTTGCCAATCACGGTGCAGAACGAAAATATCACCATCTTGAAATTGGATTTAATTCTCGCCTCGACGGACTGCAAGCCGCCGTACTTCAAGTCAAATTGAATCATTGGAAGGACCTCATTGAACGTCGCCAGACGGCAGCTGCGCGGTACGATGAACTGTTGAACGATGCCGCATTCAGCGATGTGATTCGACCCGAACGCTCCGAGTGCAGCACCCACACCTTTCACCAATACTGCATCCAGCTCCCGTCGGGAACGGACAGGACGACACTCCAAGCCGCGCTGTCAGGTGCCGGCATTCCGACTGCCGTTTACTATCCCACACCTTTGTCTTCCCAACCTGCATTCCAAAATGCGGCAAAGACGGAGCCTTTGGGGACACCCGTGGCTCATGATGTGGCATCTCGAATTTTGGCCTTGCCCATGCACACTGAATTGAATCTCGGGATGCAGCAGCGCGTTGTCGAAGAACTTTTCAGACTTTTGCCCTCCACTTAGCCCCATCTCAGTACCATGAACATTGCAGTTGTCGGAACCGGATATGTTGGCCTAGTCACGGGGACATGCCTCGCAGAAACAGGCAATCATGTTGTTTGTGTCGACATTGACCAAGTCAAAGTCGCTGCGATGCAGCGTGGTGAAGTTCCCATCTACGAGCCCAACCTCGATACGATTTTCAATCGAAACATCACCGCTGGACGATTGGAATTCACCACCGAATTGAACGATGCCTTGCATCGTTCGGACATCATCTTTTTGGCGCTCCCAACCCCACCAGATGAAGACGGATCGGCCGATCTCAGCTATGTGCTTGGAGTTGCCGAAGAATTGGGAAAAATCATGACTTCCTACAAAGTCATTGTCGACAAAAGCACGGTTCCCGTGGGCACTGCGGACAAAGTACGCGATGCCATCGCGGCCAATGCCACAGTTGACTTCGACGTGGTGTCGAACCCCGAATTTTTGAGAGAAGGATTTGCGGTGGATGACTTCATGAAGCCCGACCGCATTGTGGTGGGTTGTTCGAGTGAACGAGGACGTCAGATGATGGAAGAATTGTACAAGCCGTACGTCCGTCAAGGCAATCCTCTCATCTTCATGGACGAACGCAGTGCCGAACTCACCAAATACGCTGCCAACTCATTCCTCGCCACCAAAATCACGTTCATGAACGAGATTGCCAATTTCTGTGAGCTCGTCGGTGCAAATGTGGACATGGTGCGACGTGGAATGGGTACAGATTCTCGCATTGGCCCACGGTTCCTTTTTCCGGGAATCGGATACGGTGGAAGTTGTTTCCCCAAGGATGTCCAAGCCCTTCACAAAAGCGGGAGAGAATCCGGACACGATTTTCGTATCCTCGACAGCGTGATGGAAGTCAATGAAACGCAGAAAACAATTCTGTTTGCCCCAATGCTCTCCCACTTTGACGGAAATCTGAACGGCGTCAAGGTGGCCCTGTGGGGGTTGGCATTCAAACCTGAAACCGACGACATTCGGGAAGCACCAGCACTTTACATGATTGATAACCTTTTGGAGGCAGGCGCGGAGGTCGTCGCTTTTGACCCCGAGGCCATGGACAACGTGAAGAAGCGCTTGGGTAATCGCATCCAATTCGCGAAGCGTGCCATGGATGCGGTTCAAGGGGCAGACTGCTTGTTGATTTGTACGGAGTGGGCCGCCTTCCGTACACCTGATTTTGAAGAACTGGAGCGGAGAATGAATGCCAATGTCATTTTTGACGGACGCAACTTGTACGACACTGAGAAGCTCGCCAAATTGGGATGGACCTATCGATCCATCGGAAGACCAACCCTCGATGCACAGCCATGACTGACGTTTCGTCTGACAGTCACACAAGGGAACGCGTACTCATCACGGGTGCAGCTGGATTTTTGGGCTCTCATTTGTGTGACCGCTTCGTCAAGGACAGATTTCAAGTCATCGGCATGGATAACCTGATCACGGGGGACATGCGAAACATTGAGCACTTGATGCCCCTGCCCAACTTTTCGTTCGTGCATCAAGACGTGACCGAGTTCATCCACGTCAGTGGACCGCTGCACCACATTTTGCACTTCGCTTCTCCGGCAAGCCCCATTGATTATCTCAAGATTCCCATTCAAACTCTGAAAGTGGGTTCAATTGGGGTGCATCGCTGCTTGGGCTTGGCCAAAGCGAAAAGCGCTCGAATCACAATCGCCTCGACAAGCGAGGTTTACGGAGACCCAGAAATCCATCCTCAGCATGAAGACTACTGGGGGCACGTCAATGCGGTCGGGCCGCGTGGCGTCTATGACGAGGCAAAGCGATTTCAAGAGGCCATCACCATGGCCTATCACACTTTTCACGGACTGGAGACTCGAATCGTTCGCATCTTCAATACCTATGGGCCCCGCATGCGACTGAACGACGGCCGCGTCCTCCCCGCCTTCATTGGTCAGGCCCTGCGCGGCGAACCGATGACCGTATTTGGTGACGGTTCTCAAACCAGAAGCTTCTGCTACGTGGACGATTTGATTGAAGGCATCGTTCGACTTCACTTCAGCGAGGAGACGCGCCCGGTCAATGTGGGCAATCCCGACGAAATCAGCATCGCCGAGTTCGCCAAAGAAATTTTGGCGTTGACTGGCTCAAAAGTGGATGTGATTCGTAAGCCCTTGCCCGTCAACGATCCCAAACAAAGACGTCCTGACATTTCTCGTGCCATGGAGGTGCTCAACTGGAAGCCAAGGGTTTCAAGATCCGAAGGACTGAAAATGACCTACGATTATTTCAAAAGTTTGAGTGAGGAGGATTTGCACAGAAGTGAGCACAAGAATTTCAACACATATACAACCCGTTGAACAACATTGCCATGGCTTCCTCCAACCACCCAAACTCTTATGTACACCCCACTGCCGTGGTGGATGAAGGCGCTGTCCTCCATGATGGAAGCAAAGTGTGGCACTTTTGCCACGTCATGCCCGACGCTGTCATCGGGCTGGGGTCGAGCCTCGGTCAAAACACTTTTGTTGCCCGTGGTGTGGTTCTTGGTCGAAACGTCAAAGTGCAGAACAACGTGAGTCTCTACGAGGGACTCAGCATTGAAGACGACGTGTTTCTCGGACCTTCTTGTGTATTCACCAATGTGCGCAACCCAAGAAGTGCCGTCAATCGCCAAGGGGAGTACGAAAGCACCTTGGTCAAAAAGGGTGCCACTGTAGGAGCCAATGCGACCGTGCGGTGCGGGGTCACTTTAGGAGAACACTGCTTTGTAGCCGCGGGAGCTGTGGTGACTGAAAACGTCCCCGACCGTGCATTGGTCATGGGTGTCCCCGCCAAACAAGTCGGTTGGGTATCCGACCATGGGATGCAACTGACTTTTGATCAGAATGGCATCGCAACATGCCCAGAATCAGGACAATCCTATCAACTGGAACACAACCAAATCAAATCCTTATGAGCAACCTGCACGACCAACTCGTCGCCAAAGATGCCACCATGTCCGTCGTGGGATTGGGCTATGTCGGGTTGCCCATTGCTCTTGCTTTTGCAAAACACATCAAGGTCATCGGATTCGACATTCATCAAGGTCGCGTGGAGATGATGAAGCGTGCTGAGGATCCCTCAGAAGAAATACCTGCTTTGGGTTTTGAAGGATGTGACATTTCATTCACATCGGACGGAGAAGATTTAAAGCAGGCATCATTTCACATCGTCGCCGTACCTACTCCGATTCAGGCCAGCAATCAACCTGACTTGGGACCCTTGCTCGCCGCTTCGAGAACGGTGGGTCGGGCTTTAAAAAAAGGAGATGTTGTCGTATACGAGAGCACCGTATACCCTGGCTGCACAGAGGAAGATTGTGTCCCCTTGCTCGAAGAGGTCAGCGGACTGAAAATGGGTGAGGACTTTTTCGTGGCGTACAGCCCTGAGCGAATCAATCCAGGCGACAAGGTGAACACCATTGAAACCATTGTCAAAGTGGTTGGGGCATGCGATGAAGCAACCTTAGACATGGTGGCCAAGACATATGATTTGGTGGTGAAAGCCGGGACGCACCGTGCAAGCAGCATTCGCGTCGCTGAAGCGTCGAAGATCATTGAGAACACACAACGTGACGTCAACATTGCCTTGGTCAATGAGCTCAGCATTATTTTCAACCGCATCGGCATCAACACGTTTGAGGTCCTCGAAGCCGCAGGCACCAAATGGAACTTCCTCTCGTTTCGGCCTGGTCTGGTTGGCGGCCATTGCATCGGAATTGACCCCTATTATTTGACTTGGAAATCCAACAAACTTGGCTATCACGCCAAGGTCATCAACAGCGGCCGCTATGTCAACGACAGCATGGGGTTTTATGTTGGCAAGCAAACTGTGAAACGCTTGCTTGCGAGGGACGTCAATCCCCTCGAGGCGCGCGTGTTGGTCATGGGCTTGACATTCAAGGAAAATGTAACCGACATCAGGAACACCAAGGTCATCGACGTCATCCGTGAGTTGGAGTCATTCAATGTGAAGGTTGATGTCGTTGACCCCCACGCAAGCCCCGACGAAGTGCGCGAAGAGTACGAGATTGCGCTGCGTGATGCCCCCGAGAACAGCGCATACGATGCAATCATCGTGGCCGTCAATCACACCAAATACGAGAACCTGAACGCAATAGACTTCAGCAACTTTTTGAAGGATGGCACTGGTACCGTGGTAGATGTCAAGGGCGCGTTTAGAGGAAAGACTGGAGATTTGGACTACTGGAGCCTTTGAACCGAAATTGGAGCCATGACTGCAGCACCGCGAGAGCCTGAATCACCTCGAACCTTTGAATCACTTCTGATCACTGGAGGTGCTGGATTCATTGGGTCTCATGTCATTCGTCGACTGCTCCAAACGCAACCCAACACGCGCATTGTAAATCTCGATGCCTTGACCTATGCTGGAAATTTGGCCAACTTGGCAGATGTCGAGGGTCATGCGAATTACACCTTTGTCAGAGGCAGCATTCAAGACGCAGTTTTGCTCGACGAGCTTTTTGCAAACCATGCATTCGATGGTGTGATTCACCTTGCAGCTGAGAGCCATGTAGATCGAAGCATCACAAATCCGTTGGCTTTTCTTGAAACCAACATCTTGGGTACTGCAACACTTCTCAATGCCGCAAAGCAGTTCTGGACGGAACGTGGATGGATGAATCGCGGATTGTTTTACCACGTCAGCACAGACGAAGTTTATGGTTCCCTTGGTGAAGAAGGCTTGTTCTCTGAAACCACGCCATACGACCCCCGTTCGCCATATAGCGCATCGAAAGCGTCGAGCGACCACATTGTTCGAGCCTACCACCACACCTACGGGATGCCGATTGTCATCTCCAACTGCTCCAACAATTATGGGTCACACCAATTCCCAGAAAAGCTCATTCCTTTGATGATTCGCAACATTGTCGATGAACGGCCCCTGCCTATTTATGGTGAAGGCATCAATGTGCGCGACTGGCTTTGGGTGGAGGATCACGCTTCTGCCATTGAAGCCATCATGACCGAAGGCTGGATTGGTGACACTTACAACATTGGCGGATTGAATGAGTGTCGAAACATTGACCTCGTAGAAAAGCTCATCGCGCTTGTCGACGCGCGGTTGAATCGCCCTGAAGGTACCTCCAAGGCACTCATCACCTTTGTGCAGGACCGTGCGGGGCATGATCTTCGCTATGCCATCGATGCTTCTCACTTGGAGTCACGACTAGGCTGGAAGCCCAGTGTCAGCTTTGACGAAGGTTTGAAGACCACCGTAGATTGGTATCTCGACAACCAAGCGTGGATGGATGAAGTGACCTCAGGTGACTACCTACAGTATTACGCTCAGAACTACGCCAATCGGGGATGAAATGGTCCTGGCCTTGGCGCCGGGAAACTCCGGCTTCGATAAAATTCAGCGAGCTGGGTTGGGACGTGCACAGCCATCTTGTACCAGGCGTGGATGATGGTGCAACAGGGCTCGATGATTCGCTGGAGATGGTCCGTTACATGGTGAACTTGGGCTATCGCGGCATGGTCCTCACCCCACATATCATGAGCGATTTGTATCCCAATTCGCCAGAAACTCTGAACGCACCATTTCAATCATTGGTCGATGCTGTCAAGAAGGAGCAGATTCCCATCAAACTTAAGCTCGCCGCAGAGTACTTGCTGGAAGAGGACACGCTTCGCCTTCTGAAAGAGGGTGATCCCATGACCTTCTCTTGCATAGATGGGCAAGGACACAAACGGAGGGTCATGTTGATGGAGATGGGATTTCATGAAGCTCCCAGTGACTCGCTCGTGAAAGAGGTCATCTTTGAAGCACAGGGACGTGGGATCGTGCCACTGCTCGCTCACTGCGAACGATATCCATATTTGCACAGAAATGCTTCGCTCCTCGAATTGTGGTACAAACGGGGGGGGTGGTTGTCCGTAAATGCCACCTCCCTTGCTGGCGCCTATGGACCCGATACGCGCGACATGGCAAAACGATGCATGCAGCTCGGCTGGATCTCTTTCGTGTGTTCAGATGCACACTGCATGAGGCACTTGCATGCTCTGGAATCTTTGAAAAATTCGCGTGACGTATCTCTTTGGCTTGATGCCGGTCACAGCCTACATGCAGGTTTGGGTTAACCGACTGGCGCAAGGTGGACCGTCAAGCCGTCGAGGTCATCAGCCAGATGGATTTGACATCCGAGTCGGCTTTCATCGGTCACATGAAACGCCTCATCCAACATGTCTTCTTCATCGTCGGACTTTTCTGGAATCGGATGACCACTTCTGACGTAGAGATGACACGATGCACACATGGCCATTCCTCCGCATGTTCCTTCCACAGGCAATTCGGCACTCCTGCAAAGCTCCATCATGTTCATCCCCATGTCCGTGGGAGCATCCAATTCGTGTGGGGTCCCCTCTCGGTCGATGACCGTGACTTTGATGATGCTCATGACGAGTTCGTTGTCGCTCGAGGCCTTCCGATTAGAATGCGTTGACTCCGTTCACCGTAGTGTACTTCAGCACCAAGTTTTTGTCAGGATAAATGCGTCTGAAGGCACTTTGCACCATCAAAGTAGCTTCATGGAAGCCACAAAGAATGAGCTTCAGTTTGCCGGGATAAGTATTGATGTCTCCGATGGCGTAAATGCCTGGGACATTGGTGCTGTAGTCGAAGGTGTCGACCTCTACGGCATTCTTGCTGATGTTTAGATTCCAGTCGGCAATGGGCCCCAACTTGGGGCTCAACCCGAACAGCGGGACCCAGTGATCGGTCTCAAGTGTCATTTCACCTTCTTGTTTGTGATTCACCTTCAGTGTCTGGAGATGATCGTCACCATCCACGCCCATGACTTCTGCGTTGGTCAGCAGCCTTATTTTCCCTTCTTCTGCAAGATTCATGACTTTTTGTACGCTGTCAAGATGTCCGCGGAAGCCCTCGCGGCGGTGGACAAGCGTCACTTCGCTTGCAACGCCTTCAGCGAGGAAAATGGTCCAATCCAGTGCGCTGTCGCCACCCCCGCTGACTACGACTCTTTTGTCGCGATAGAATTCAGGATCCTTGATGATGTATTCAACGCCTTTGTCTTCAAAGTTTGCGAGATTTTCGACGGGCGGTTTACGTGGCTCAAAACAACCGAGTCCCCCCGCGATGGCAATGATTGGGGCGCGGTGTTTCGTGCCGCGATTGGTGGTCAGAATGAATTGGTCTTCCTCGTCTTTTTCAATCATTTCTGCTCGTTCTCCAAGGGTGAACCCCGGCTTGAACGGCTCTGCCTGTTCCATCAATTGATCCACCAGGTCACCTGCCAAAATTGAAGGGTAGGCCGGAATGTCGTAAATCGGCTTCTTGGGATAAATCTCCGAACACTGTCCCCCTGGCTGTGGCAGGGCATCAATGAGATGACAACGAAGCTTCAGGAGGCCGGCTTCAAAAACGGTAAACAAACCACAAGGTCCGGCTCCAATGATCAGAATGTCTGTTTGAATCATGATGGCGTCAAATGTACAGAGGCAACAACGCAATGTGCCGGGTGTTCAATCCCAATTTCTCACCAAGAAACATGGACAACGCCATGACCTCACGATCAAGTCAAAGCAAATTAATCGCTTCGATGGCCTTCAGCTCTGGCGCAGCATTTTTGAGGGCGGATTCCACACCACCTTTCAAGGTCATGTTGATCATGGAACAATCCGCACAAGCTCCAAGCAACTCGATGCGAACCACCAAATCTTGTGTGATTTCAACCAGTCGAATGTCTCCCCCATCGGTCTCGAGAAAGGGGCGCAGCTCGTCCAATGTGGTCTCTATGCGTTGTTGTAGCTCGGGAGTGGCCATGATTCAAACGTCTTTGCCCAATTCAGTAAGCAAGTTAGCCACCACGGCCCGAAATGCCGCAGCCGCGTCACCACTCGTTTGGAGCACCGCAGGACGACCTGCATCACCAGCCTCCCTGATGGTCTGAAGCAGGGGTAATTCACCGAGAAAAGGCGCGTCGAGACTATCTGCCAGGCGCTTTACTCCATCTCGTCCAAAAATGTGGTATCTCTTGTCCGGCATGTCTTCTGGTACGAAGTAGGCCATGTTTTCGATCATACCCAAAACAGGAACTTTGAGGTCCTCCAATCGAAACATGCCGACACCTTTTCTGGCATCAGACAAAGCGACCTCTTGCGGTGTGCTCACGATGACCGCACCGCTCAAAGGAACTTGTTGAATGAGCGACAAATGGATGTCTCCTGTCCCCGGAGGCAAATCAATCAACATGTAATCCAAGTCTCCCCAGTTGGCGTCGGTGAACATCTGGCCAAGTGCTCTGCTGGCCATGGGTCCTCGCCAAACAATCGCTTGGTCTTGATCGGCAAAGAAACCAATGGACAGCACCTTGACTCCATATTGCTCCACGGGCTCAATCTTCGTCTTCCCTTCCACCTCGACGGGTTGGGGACGTGCCTTCACAACATCAAACATCGTGGGCACGCTGGGACCATGAATGTCCGCGTCGACGAGCCCAACCTTGTAGCCAAGCTGGGCGAGTGCGACGGCGAGATTGGAACACACCGTGCTTTTCCCTACACCCCCCTTTCCTGACGCCACCGCAATGATATGCTGAATGCCAGGTAGCACCTTCCGGGTTTCAAGCGTACGATCTTCTGTTTTGAGGGAAATGACATCCACTTTGCACTCCACCGGCTGGCCAAAAGCCCGTTCCAATGCAAAATGAATGGCTTCCTGCATCCGCTTCCGAGCGTGCAATGCGGGATTGCTCGATTTCACCTGCACAGTCAGTCCCTGCCCGTGTTCCCCAGGCTCCCCAGACAACTCAACCAATTCTAAAGCGACAATGTCTTTACCCAGTTCGGGTTCCACAACTCCTTGGAGTGCCTTGAGGATTGCGTCCTTTGTCCAGTTGCTCATCAAAGTCAAAGGTCGGTCATGGGATTCCAAAACCGAGTTTCAAAGTCCACCACAGCATTGTTTTCAATCACCACACCCTCCGATCTCAATTGTGCGGCCATCTCTCGGCCCGGTGGAAAATGTCCCGCGCCAGTCAACATCCCAACACGGTTGACCACTCGATGGGCAGGCACGGATGGCACTGCACCAAAACTTTTGTTCAGCACCCATCCGACGCGTCGGCTGGCACCAGCAGCCCCCAATGCATTGGCGATGGCACCATAAGATGTCACACGCCCCTCAGGGATGGCTCGAACCAAGTTGTAGACATCTTGCTCGAACGAATTGGCGAAAAAAGTGTTTTTCACAGCGC
Source organism: Flavobacteriales bacterium UBA1112 (assembly GCA_002313415.1). Classification (GTDB taxonomy): domain Bacteria; phylum Bacteroidota; class Bacteroidia; order Flavobacteriales_D; family Sanyastnellaceae; genus UBA11663. The sequence goes on along the minus strand of DCBH01000097.1, from coordinate 4,708 downwards.
TGCGGGTACGATTTCGAGGTAGTGGATTTTTTTGCCCTCTTGAAGCCAACGCTGCTCATAGTAGGTTTTGATTTCAAGAGCTTCGCGCAAGTTGCAGTCTAGCGAGTCCAAAAAGCCCCCATACACGTCAACTGAATCGTGGACGATGACATGGCCTGCTTTGAGGTAATCCTCTTTGGAAAGGCTGTACAACAACTTGCTGTCGGACTTGACTTTCACAGAGCCACCAGACGAGAGGAATTTGCGATATTTTTCGATGAATTTTCCCGAGGTAATTCGCTTTGTTCCCTTCTCATCTTTGGGTTGTGGATCGCTGAATGTGAGCCAAATGTCTGCCACTTCTTGAGGGCCAAAAAATTGATCAATGAATTCGATGCGCGTCCTTAAAAAGGCCACATTGGTCAAGCCATCCTGATTGGCCGTTTTCGCTCCCCGCCAAAATCGATGGCCCTTGATGTCCACCCCTACAAAATTTCGATTGGGCCACTTGCGCGCCAAGCCCACGGTGTACTCCCCTTTGCCACAACCCAATTCCAATGTGATGGGATTGTCATTTCCAAAGACTTCTGCGTGCCATTTTCCTCGGAAAGGGTGGTTTTTACCCTTCACCGCTTCTTGCAAGTCGGGCTCAAAGACGTTCTCCATCTCTGAATTCTCCTCCCATTTCCAAAGTTTGCCCTTCCCCATGGTCTTTGAATTGCCACGAAATTATGAACTTCATCCTCGATGTCGAGAACAAAGCAGGTCAGACCTCAACTCCTTGTCACCGTGCTTGATTGGGGTATGGGACACGCCACGCGAACTTGGCCATTGATCGAACACGCCATTGAAAAAGAATGGCACGTGCACGTGGCCTCCAAAGGAACAGCATTGGCGTGGTTGCAATCCCGTGCTGAGGGACAAACACACCTCTCATTTCACACCAAGCCAGGCCAAGAAATCAAGTACGCCAAGCGAGGTAATTTCTGGCGCATTGCGAGGCAAATGCCTGCCTTTGTCGCCAATGTGAACACAGAGAGAAAATGGACCAAACGCATGGTTGAGACTTACAATTTACAAGCCATTCTTTCCGACAATTGTTACGGCTGTACGACGGATGGCATTCCGTCCATATTGATGACCCACCAGTTGCAAATTCCCACTCCCAAGTGGCTGGAGGGATTCGCCCGAAAAATGGTCAAACGCTGGGCGAGCGCATTTGATGAAGTTTGGGTTCCAGACTTGGAACCTGGCTGTGGGTCACTCAGTGGATTTCTCGCAGAAGCACAAGTACATCCCCGCACCAAATATGTGGGCGTCTTGAGTCGTCTGGCCAAGCACAAGCAAGAGAATTTAACACAGAAGTGGGCCAAAGTAGGTATGGTCAGCGGTGTTGAACCACATCGCTCTTTGATGGAACATGCACTGCGCTCATGGATGAAAAAAACGAAGGATCCCTGCTTGCTGATTTCAGGTCAGCCTGGCGGCGGGACAAACACCGATGGAAACATCACCACGTGGTGCGATCCCACCGATGAGGACCTGGCTTTTGCCCTACAATCTGCGGGCACTCTGGTTTGTCGAAGCGGATACAGCTCCCAACTCGACCTTGTTGCGTTAAAAACAAGAGCCATTCTGATTCCAACACCAGGTCAACCAGAACAAGTATTTCTGGGAAATTTATGGTCGGAGCGATTTGGCTTTGTGTGCATCAGTCAACGTCAACTGGAAGGGGGACATTTGCCCGAAGTTGCAACGGGAAATCCGCCTGCAATCGAAGCGAATTCAAAGGCCTTTCAACAACTTGCTTCATGGCTCCATGAGGCGGCATCACAACCTGCCTAAATTCGACTCATGAGCGATTCAGCCCAAACGCCATTCTCCGAGGAAGACGAAAAGTTCATGCGCTTGGCCCTTCAGGAGGCAGAACGAGCGGCAGAACTCGACGAAGTTCCCGTCGGAGCTGTGATTGTAATTCACAGTCAGGTCATCGCTCGTGCCCACAATCTTTGTGAGCAACTTCGAGATTTCACGGCTCACGCCGAGATGCAAGCCTTCACCTCAGCATCAGAATACCTCGGCGGCAAATTCTTGGACAAGTGCACCTTGTACGTCACACTCGAACCTTGTCCGATGTGCGCTGGAGCAGCGTTTTGGACAAGAATCGGACGTGTGGTTTACGGAGCCAAAGACGAAAAACGCGGTTATTCCAAATTCAACAGTTCTCTGACCATGCTTCATCCCAAAACCACATGCCACGGAGGGCTCCTCGCTGACGAAGCTGCCGCCTTGTTGACCAACTTCTTCCGCGCCAAGCGCTCCTCATAGGTAACACATCCCGAAGAGGCCCGTACCTTTGTGTCATGCTCGAGTTGACCAAAGACTTCCTCGATGCGCTTCGATTGCAAATTGAAGCGGGACGAGACGAGGAACTCGCCAACAAAGTTGGCGAGCTTCACCCGAAGGACGTGGCTGACATTTTTGACGCATTGAGACGCGAAGAAATTCTGTATCTCTATCGATTGTTGGGCCCCGACTTCAAATCTGAGGTCATTGCCGAACTCGAGGAGGATGTTCGGGAAGGACTTCTGTCTTCGTTGAGTTCCAAGGAAATCGCGGAGGACGTCATCGAGGGGCTCGACTCAGACGATGCTGCAGATGCCCTGGCAGACTTACCTGAGGCGAAAGTTGAAGAGGCCATGCGTATGGTCGATGATGTAGAGTCTGCTTCTGAAGTACTCGAGCTGCTGAGTTACGATGAGGGCACCGCTGGAGCGATGATGGCAGTAGAATTGGTCAAAGTCGAGGAAGACTGGACCGTAGCTCGTGCAATTCGAGAAATCCGAGCTCAGGCCTCTGACGTGGAAAACATCTACACCATCTACATGGTGGACGATCAAGGTCGACTCAATGGAAGGTTGTCACTGAAAAGTCTTTTGTTAAATGCATCCTCAGCACGATCCAAACTGAAGGATCTGAAAGATGAAAATGACTTGGTAACTGTAGAGCCTCACGAAAACGAAGAAGTGGTTGTCAAACTCATGGAGCGTTATGACCTCGTCGCTCTTCCCGTCATCGACAACGACGGAGTGCTGATTGGACGAATCACCATTGATGACGCGGTCGACGTATTGATTGAAGACGCCGAACGTGACTACCAACTCGCTTCAGGAATTTCCGAAGGCGTCGAAGGCAAAGACAGCATCTGGGCCCTTACCCGCGCGCGCCTTCCATGGCTACTGATTGGTCTTGGAGGTGGAGTAGGTGGAGCTTATGTCATTGGTGCTTTCGACATCGAGAGCAATCCAGAACTCGCTCTCTTTATTCCTCTAATCGCGGCCATGGGCGGGAATGTGGGAGTACAATCCTCGGCCATTGTCGTTCAAAGTCTCGCCTCGGCCAATGTCAACATGGGCAATGTCGTCTCTCGACTTCTGAAAGAGTTGCGTGTGGGATTGGTGAACGGATTGATTTGCTCAGCAATCATTTTCTCGACAAGTCTGCTTCTCAATTTTGGTTGGATGCTCAGCACCACCGTCTCTGCATCCTTGCTGTGCGTCATCGTCTTTGCCGCCTTGTTTGGGGCTTTCGTACCCCTCATGCTCGAAAAGCGCAACATCGATCCCGCCCTTGCTACAGGCCCCTTTATCACCACCGCGAATGACATCATGGGCCTCATTATTTATTTCAGCATCGGTTCGCTCGTCGCGACCCTCATGACGTAACCGTGAAGGAGTCCGTGCACGTTTGGTTTTTGGATGTGGTGCACGAGGCCCTCTGGAATGCCCTCGACGCAGCGGGCATGAAGTGTCATGACGGCACAGGCGTCTCGCGCGAAGCCCTCGTTGCAGGAGACATTGGTCCTGTGCATGGGCTGGTCCTAAGGAGCCGAATCCGCCTCGATGCGGAAGTGCTGCATGCCATCCCCGACCTGCAATGGATTGCGCGAAGCGGCTCGGGCCTCGAGAACATCGATTTGGCCACGACCGCCAAACTCGGCATCGCCGTGCACAGCAGCCCCGAGGGCAACCGAGATGCTGTCGGGGAACACTGTGTAGGAATGCTACTAAGCACCTTGCACAAATTGACATCTGCGGATGCTTCCATTCGCCAACACCAATGGTTGCGCGAAGCCCACCGCGGCCGAGAACTCAAGTTCATGACAGTCGGCATCGTCGGGTACGGCCACATGGGCAGTGCGTTCGCAGAGCGTTTGTCTGGATTTGGATGTCGTGTTTTGGCGTACGACAAATACAAAGATGGATGGGGTGAGACACCCTCGATACCTCGCCCGATGAAACATGTTCAGCCTGTTGGTTGGAGTGCGTTCTGTCGAGACGTAGATGTCGTCAGTCTACACCTTCCTTTGACCGAGGAAACAAAAAAGATGGTAGGTGCGGACTGGCTAGGTCAATTTGACCATCCAATTCTTCTGATGAATACCTCCCGAGGCTCCATTTTACACACTTCAGCGCTGCTCTCCGCACTTGACCAAGGTCAGGTCACAGAGGCGTGCCTCGACGTCCTCGAATTTGAGGGACATTCTTTAGAAGATCTCGAAGAACTTGAGGATGAGTTCCTGCGGACGACCTTGGAACGACTTTTGGCTCATCCACGAGTTTTGCTAAGCCCACACGTGGCAGGGTGGACGGTGGAGAGCTACCAAAAACTCAGTACAGTTTTGGCGGACAAAATCCTGGCTCATTCATCGAGCGTGCCTTAAAACCGT
>DCBH01000104.1:8090-18478 GCA_002313415.1 Flavobacteriales bacterium UBA1112 | reverse complement strand
GGCCAAACCAAGCAACGCCCCCACCATCACAAAATCTAAATTTTTTGAGACCGTTCTCGCACCGCTGTTCCAAAGGGCAAACATTCCGTAATTCAGAAATGGCGGCAAATCTCGACGTAGGTCGGGTCGGGCGATACGTGTCCCAGCACCCCAGGCTTCAATCAACATCAACGCGACGGCGGCGGCATAGCTGTAAAGAAACCAACGAAAGAAGGTTTCGAACGGCATCCATCCTTGCAAATACAAGATTGCGAGCGTGAGGTAGGACCCTTTGAGCCAAACTTCTTGGATGAAGGTTAAGGCCACCGTCCGCATGCGATGGGTCAATGCCGATTTAAGCAAAAGCATGGCCAAGTATGCGGATGCCATGAACATGAATGCACCGACTCGATTCTGTAAGAGCCAGCCTGCATTTGCATCTAAGGCCAACAACAAGTCGGGCCCTGCGAAGCTTGACAAGACACCGACAAGGCCTATGGCAACAGCGGGAAGCAAACAGAGCGTGCCAAGCATAGAAGCTTCACGATGCCCGTCTTCAGCATTGGGAAGAAAGCGCAGGACGGCGCTGGGTGTTCCAAGAGCCAAGATTTGAGCTAAAATCGTGCCCCATGCGGTCATGATGCGCAACAAGCCCCATCCCTCTTCAAATCCTTCAAATGCCCTGGGCAGGACATACATGGTGTTGATTGCCCCTAGCAGCAGTCCCGTGACGAGAGCCACGCTGTTTCGTACGGATTGTTTGGCGACAATACCCATCCTGCAGAGTTAAAAATAAAAGGACTCCTTCGGGTCTAAAACGACGCAATGTTCGCAGTATTTGGCTTCAGAGTTGTGCACAACGTGATGTCCCTCTGCCACGTATTCTTCAAGTTTGCACGCAAGCCAGTCGATGAACGTCTTTGCGTGGTGGGGTTGAATGAGGCGCTGACCATCAATTTCCAACATCAGCAGGCCCTCTTTCACATTGCGTCCTGAACGGATGGCTGCGAATACCCCGCGCTCCTGTGCCTCAGCGTCCAAAGAAGCCAACACCATGGTGGCATACACGACGAGCTGAAGGGCCTTGCCTTTGTCTCCCCCCTCGAGTTGCTCAGTCCAAGCCCCTTTGAGCCTGAGCTCCTTGGCCTCGACCTTCCCAGATTTGTAATCTACCACTCTGGGAATGTCATTGACTTGTTCTCGGCGGTCGGCAAATCCTCGAAAAGCCAATGTCCCCACATTGGTACCCACGTGTTTGGACTTCAGTTCTTGTTCGAGTTTGACGATGAGTGGAGCTGTGCTTCCTGATGCCAATTCCTTCATTTCTTGACGAAGAAGCTTGAGCAAGGTCGTGCGAGCAATTTCGAGTTGAAGGACGTTTTCGCCGCGGTCAACCAATGCGGCATTGTACTCGCTCTCCAATGCTTGCTCGAGAAGCTCATCAATCGATGAACGGACTTTCTCCAAGTGATGCACTTGCAGCACGTGTCCCTCGGCATCTGCCAGTCCGTGTTCCATCACCCAATGAACCACGCTTCCCAGGGTACTTGCCTCCATGGCTTTTTGGATTTCCGTGGCCTGTCCCATGCCGTAGAGGTAGCGGTAGGCAAAGTTGCGCGGGCATTGAATTAAGGTGTTGATTGCACTTGGAGACATGCCCTGTGAGGACCATTCGGCAAGGCGATCTCGCATGTGCTCTGTGACTTTCAATTCCGGAATGGATGGACGCATGTCTGGCAAAGGAAGTTGATGAACAACGTGCTCAACATTCAGGTATGGTTCTCCATTTCTCTTGTGAAAAGACCCTTCCAATTGCATGAGATAGCGCGACGGTTCGCCGCCGTCTTTTTTGTCAGAAGCACTTCGATAAAGGAGGTGAATCTCTTGGGAGCGATTCATCAATCGGTGAATCAAATAAGCAAAGCGAGCCTCTTTCTCTCGAGGTCCGGGCAAATGCAAGGCATGACGTAAATCCAGGGGAAGAAAACTGTCGGTGATGCCTGTTTTTGGGACAGTGCCTTCGTTCATATCGAGAACAACGACCCTTTTAAAGTCCAAGGCGCGAGTTTCGGTTAATCCCATAATTTGAAGACCTTCATCTGGTTCGCCTAAAAGGTCGACGCGCTCTTGTCGAAGAAGCTTGCGCACCATGGTCCGAACCTCTCGAGCGTGCGACATGGGCTTGTGGGCTTCTTGAAGTCGTTTTAAAATGGCCAGTACAGTTCGGAAACGTCTCCATCCAGCTGGAATCCAGGGCATCAATCGATCAGGGACATTTTTTTGATCAGGACTGGAGGACAGCATTTGGGACAAAGGTTCCATTCGCTTTTCCATGGCCTGTGCCCAAGATGAAATGGCGTTTATAAAGGCAGTGGCATCCTCGATTTTGAGACCTTGTAGGGCTTCCATTTCCTCGGCCCATTTCGCGGCTTTGTATCCCCTGAAGTCTTCAGGATTGACCCATGCGCGATGGGCCTTGGCCAGCTTGTGAATGGCTTTACTTGTGCGCTCTCGATCTTGCCCAGACCCGAAAATGTAAAGCATCACAGGATGGGAATGCAGGATTTGAGCGTGCTCGAGACGCCAACCATTCCCTTGAGTTTCGAGCATCAAAAACACGTGTTCTAAGAATGAAACGATTGGGGTCTCGTGAAGAGCCACTCCCATGGTGACATTGATGCCTCGTGGTTGAGAAGGCAGAGCTTGTAGCAATGTGCCGAGACTGTTGCCATCTGGCAAAATGATACACGTTTGGCTGATGTCCTCTGGTGACAGTGATTCAACCAAGTTCCGTACGTACTGGGTTTGGCTAACTGTGGATGAGCATGCGATGGCTCGAACAGTGGGAGGAGAGGATTGTATTGAGGCTCGTGGGAAGCTTGATTCGGTGCCGCGATGCTTTCTGACAAACAATCCTGCTTCATTGTGAGGGTCATCGACATAGCTCGCGTCTGCATCCCACATGATTGTCAAGGCTTCGCGTTTGGCCCAACGCTGGAGGCACTGCCACTCCGCTGAACTCATGGTCGCCAATCCAGCTGCCAAGACATGGTCCACGTCAAGGTGACCTTCTCCCTCTGCGACGCGTCTGGTAAGGTGAGCTCGTGTCGCCATTCCATCCTGTTCCAGAATTTGATTCAAAGAGGTGTAAATGGCAGGTAAACGACGCCACTGGCGCTCGAAGGACTTTTGATCTTCCGACCAAGACTCTTCTCCAAAACTCCAGTCCTCAATGCCCTGGATGTCTGCTAGATTTTGGAAGACGTTGTGTATGTCTGCCAACTCGTGGTCTACTGCGGCAAAATCACTGAGCACGACTGTTGCCCATGGTACAAATCGATCAAAGTCGAGCTCAGGCTGATCGTTGTGTACAAGGTGGTAAAACCGTGCCAGCACCTCCAAGGGGTCTGCGGCTGTCCATGGGGAGGAGGCTTCAATGAACCCACTCAGCGCATAAAATTTTGGGAGCCGAACGGGGACTGACAAACGCTCATGCAGCGCTCGACGAATGCGCGACATGGCGCGGTGGCTCGGCAAAACCAAGGCCAATCGGTGCAGTTGTTTGGAGGTGCAGAGCGGGTGTTCCAGGATGGCCTCCACGACCTCATCTATGAAAGAGGCGCCTTCAAGTGTGGTTGTATTTGAACGTTGACGACTGCTCATCAGCCTTTCAAGGTAAAGCCATTCTTCACGAATGTCCATAACTCTTGACGTCCCTTTTTTGTAAATGTTGTCCGGACCAATTCAACCCAAAACGAGTTCTTTTCTCCCTCATTTGAAGTGGAGTCCTCCATTGGAGAAGGGGACATCGGTCGCTCCTGAAAAGCGGGTGCGCTTGATTCGGAGTCGATGCCGTGCTCATTTAAAATTCCAAGCAATTCATCGCTGACGCGGTATCGTTCTTTTGCCTGCTCTTGGTAACCAAGTTTCTCTTCTAGAAGACCGAGGTTGTTCAAAGTCACCGCATCCTCTGGGTCCAATGCCAAAGCCTTTTTGTAGTCCTCAATGGCCCCAAGGGTATCTCCCAAAGCTTGCTTCATCCATCCACGCGAGCTGTATCGATAGCTGTAGTCTGGTTGGGCGTCAGCGGCACGATTGAGCCATTCCATGGCCAATGGTTTTTCGTCGCAATGAAAGTGGCAAACTGCCCGATCGTGCATGGCATCTGGGTCGGGCGTGGCATCAGGCCACCATGCCAGCCAAGCTTTCAAGGCCTCGGACCATTCGTGACGCTCCATGGCTTCTTCAGCATGTTGCCTCGCAAGTGAGTTGTCAGCGCCGGATTTGTGAGAAGGTTTCATAAATCAACAAATCGAAATGCGAAATTGGGGCAACTTCGCGACATGCAGTACCCTGTGTACCTTCAATTGTTGGGAACAAAGAACGTCTATGCAATTCAAGGCCCATCGAGGTTTTACGAGTGCAGCACAATGGGCGATCAAACGCTTTGTCACGATGTGGTTGCCACTACTTGGCCTGAGCGTCAGCGAATTCTTGACATGGTTGCCGACGATGGTCCGTGGGAAAGAATTTCACGCGAGGCATTTATGCATTGCTGGAACGACAGAAATTGCCACATGGGGTCCTCTGAAACTTCGGCATTTGAAGTGCGTGAGCATGTGGAATTGGCTCCGCACACCACGTTTGGAATTGCCGCAAAGGCTCGTTGGTTTGCGGATGTATCGAGCATAGCCGGACTCAGAGAGGCTTTGAATTGGTCCCGTCAACGAGGTGTGGAATTGTTTGTTCTGGGAGGTGGGAGCAACATGCTTTTGCACAGAGATGTGGATGCCCTCGTCATTCGTATTCAAATGAGGGGTGTGGAGGTCCTTTCGGACGATGGTCGCCGCATTCAAGTGGCTGTTGGAGCAGGTGAGGTGTGGCACGATTTTGTGCTACATACATTGGATCAGGGTTGGGGCGGATTGGAAAATTTGTCACTGATTCCTGGAAGTGTGGGAGCCAGTCCGATGCAAAACATCGGTGCATATGGTGTCGAAATCCGAGAGCATTTCGCTTGGTTAGATGCAATCCGAGTCTCAGATGGGGCTTTGCAGCGCTTCACGGAAAAGCAGTGCAATTTTGACTATCGCGAAAGCATTTTCAAACGTGAAGAAAAAGGAAAGTGGATCATTGTCCGGGTGGCCTTCAACCTCGATAGGAAAAGTGCGTTGCGGATGGAATATGGAGCCATTGAACGGGAACTTCAGCATCTTCCTGAGGCGAAACGTACACATCGCGATGTCAGTGAGGCCGTGATTCGCATCAGGAAATCCAAATTGCCTGACCCAGCAATCGCGGGCAATGCAGGCTCCTTTTTTAAAAACCCAACTGTTCCCAAAAACGTCGCAAACGCCTTGCTGTCGACTCATCCCAAAATGCCGCACTACCCCCAGCTTTCAGGGGACATCAAACTCGCAGCAGGGTGGCTCATTGAGCAAGCAGGATGGAAAGGTCACAACCGAACGACACATGGCGTTCATGACCAGCAAGCGCTTGTACTTGTGAATTTCGGTGGCGCTTCGGGCAAAGAGATTTGGTCCTTGGCCTCCGACATCATCGACTCAGTGAAGACCGAGTTTGGCGTGCTACTCGAACCGGAAGTCAACCAAGTGGGGCTGGATTCCTAACGTTCAATATTCCACACAAGGGTGGTAGGGTGGTCGTAAATCGCGCCGGCGTGCAACATCCCAGAAATACTTCACGCTGAATTCGTGAGATCCAGATGTCCCTAGAACACCGAGGCGATTCATGGTGATGTCGTAACTGTAACCCATTTTAAAGCTTCGGTTGCCAAAGCCAAAGACTAAACTCAAGGCATCCACATCCATGCTGCCGTCTGCTGCCTGCATCACGGGCAACCCCCGGTACCATAATCCCAGTGTAAATAGGGTCATGTCATAGTATGCGCCGACATCCAGTTGATTTCGATTGCCTTGTTGCATGTATTTCCATGACACAACCACGTCGCGACGGAATCGACTCCTAGGGCCTCTTGCCAGTTGGATACGTGCGCCCCCGTGTCCTGTGTATAGAACGGCAAGTCGTTCAGGAAGGGCCGCATTCAAACTTACATTGGGGGAGGTCAAGTGATTGGCTGAAGCACCAAACCAAACACGCCGCGAAAGCAACATGAAGCCCGCACCCATGTCCATGTAATGAGTCCCAGTTCCCAACCCTTGCTCGACGGAGACGTCGTCAAAGTCGCGGAGAATTTGATCCATGAACACAAGGTTGGTCATGTCAATGCTTCGAGCACCCAATCCCAACTGCATCCCCGTTCTCAAATTCACACGACGCCCGAGACGGAGGTTGTGTGCTGCCTGGCCCATGAATTGGATGCGATTCAAGGCGCCAGCGCCAGCTTGCTCGTTGCTCAACAAAAATCCAAAGCCCATTCGCTTGTCCAACGACGGGCGGTCGTAAGCCAAATGAAATCCAGTGAAGGCCTGCGGGAGTCCAGTCCATTGTGCTCGATACAAAGAAGCCAATCGAGCTTTGCCGGAAACGCCAGCGTAAGCGGGGTTGAACGAGGTCGGTGCAGCATTGAATTGGGTAAACTGCTGATCTTGAGCATTCAAAATCCCTCCCGTCATGCATATGCATGCGAAAGCCACCGCACGGGCGGCGCGCTTCCAGATTGAAGAATTTGACATACGCATGCTTCGATATACGAGAGACAAGCGCAAAGAGTTACATCAACGGGCAAGCAGAGTTACGTTACCAAGTTGCTGCAGACGGGCTCCGCTGCTTAGGGTAGCCGTGGCTTTCCAGGCATACACATCTGTGGCGGCCAATTTGCCTTGGACGTATCCGTCCCAGCCAATGCCTACATCGTTGCTGTGGAAGATCATTTCACCCCATTTCGTGAAAACCATCAATTCATAGGTCTCTATGCCAACGTGCATCGGTCGAAATACATCGTTGTCGTATCCATTGGCATCGTAGTATCCGCCGGTTGATCCAGTAGAATTTGGAGTAAATGCATTTGGGAATACCATCATTCCTCCCTCTTCAGCAAACACCGCCTCGGGCAGCGTAAATGTGGTGGAGCAACCCCAGATGTTGTTGGTGGTCAAAGAGATGTCGTAAATTCCTGCTTCGACGTATTCGTGTACAGGGGTTTCCGCAGTGCTGGTCGTTCCGTCGCCAAAATCCCAGACAAATTCCGTGGCCTCTTCTGACAGATTCAAGAAAAATACGGGCTGACCAGGCACCATCACATGATTGGGATTCAATGAGAATGCGGCTTGTGCTGTAGGAAACACCTCTACCACAGCGGAGTGATGCTCCACCAATTCGGAACCGTCGAATCCTTCCAAAAACAAAGTCACATCGTATACCCCAGGTTCGTAAAATACGTGCACGGGGCTGTCGTCGCTGCGAACCGATCCGTCGGAAAATTCCCATCGGTAGCTGCTTGCAAACGTGCTGTGATTTTCAAATTCTACTGTCAGTGGTGCACATCCGGTCCCTGCGCCTGAAAAACCAATGGTCGGGCTGGGAGCCAAAATTTGGACTGCAGTACTCGCTACTGAGGAGCAATATCCATTGTCGACTTCCAAGGCGATGTCAAAGGTCCCCCAAGTTCCATATGTATGTGGCTCCGGGTTGGCGTCGTAGCTCACTTGCCCGTCTCCAAATGTCCAATAGTAGCTCGCACTTTCACCTGCAATTGAGGTGTTTGAGAGTGTGACATTTGCATTGGGATAAGTCATCTGAGTCGCACTAGAGACAAAATCAGCGGCAGGTGCTGCAAATACCTGAACGGAAACTTGCGCTGTGTCGGTGCAGCCATGCATTGATTCAGCAGTCAACGAGACTGTGTAGAGTGCATCTTCCCCAGGTGATGTCGTAAAGATGTGACTGGCGTGGGTTGCGGCGCTTTGGCCACCGTCACCAAAGTCCCACGTGTAGGTGGTGGCTCCATCGCTGAGATTTAAAAAATCGACTTCGAGGGGAGCACAACCACTCAACCCTCCTTCAATTCGGGCCTCCAATTCAGGCAGTACCTCGATGTATGCCACATCTTGGCTGCTGCAACCTTCGGAGGTGAACGCAGTCAGGACGGCTGCGTAGGTAATCACATTTGGCGTGGAGTTGAAGTATTCTACCGTATGCTCCGATGCGATTTCCTCGCTGTTTAACCCTGTTCCGTAGTTCCAGACATAGGTGTCGCCACCGACGCTTTGGTTGCCAAAAGTCACTTCAAGTGGATAGCAGCCCGTTTCCTGTAACACTTCCAAATCGGCAACAGGCGTTGCATAAACTTCGATTTCGTGGCTTGTGCTGTCAGCACAACCATACGTGCTTGTGGCGGTCAGCTGAATGTTGTAGACGCTGCTGGAATCTGCAGCGGTGTCGTACAGGTGGCTTGGTTGAGCGCTCGAAGAAATTGGACTCCCGTCTCCAAAGTCCCATGTGAATGTGCCATTGGCATTTGTGCTCAGGTTGACCAGTGCCAAAGAAAATGGCGCGCATGATGAAGCTGGAGGGACAAAGGCTGCCGTGACTTCGGGGAATACGGTGTGGTTGACGGATGTTTGGGACTCACATCCATAAGCTGTTCTTGCAGTTTGCACGATTTCCATGACCAAGGGCTCCTGGTAAGGATTGTCAAATTCGTGCGTGGTCACAGAATTGGTGGACTCCACATCCCCTTCACCCCAGTCCAAAGTCACCTCATCCGCGTACATGCTGCCATCGATGAGTACAATCTGTGTGCCTGCACACGCCGCGACTTCAGACAACTCAAAGTCAGAAATGGGAGCATGATGAATTGTGGCAGTCACAGTAGACTCAGCGTGACAACCGAAAGGAGAGGTGATGCCTAAGCCCAATGTCAAATCGACATCCTCGCCTTCAAGTCCGACAAAGGTGCGCTGAAGTTCTGCACCGCCAAATGTTTCACCGTCAGGCAGCGTCCATGTGATGTCATGGTTGTTGGCCGATTCGTAGCCTTCGGCAATCAAGTCGCACTGCCATGGCGCGCAACCTTCGAGGTCGCCAGCGGGGCTGGCGACGACTTCAGGGTAAACTTCCAAGGCGAGTGTGTGGGTGTCGGTGCACCCTCCTTCAGCTTCGACGGTCAACGTCACTGCTGGAGTAAGCAATTCAAAACCACTCAGCTCAAAAGTGTGTTGGTGTTCGGTGTCATTCAACCCCGAGGCCGTAGTGGCATCGCCGTAGTTCCATTCAAATGATGTTGCACGTTGGCTCATCTCTTGAAATGTGACCGTCAATGGCGCACATCCACTTTGAATATTTGCTGTGAATTCCGCCAAAGGGCTTGGGTTTACTGTCACTTCTCGTGACACAGATCCTGAACAACCAAAACTGTTTTCTGCATCCAAGGTCAGGGTGTAAGTGATTGGAGCGTCTGTGTCGTTTGTGTAGACGTGCACAGGGTGAGGGACAGTCGAGTTGGAGGTTCCATCGCCGAAGGACCACATGTGCGCTTCTGCACCGTCGACCACAGGGGTCATCATGGAGAAAGGGGAGCACGCTTCGGATTGGTCGAGCACCATGTTGAACAGCGCTTCGGGTTTTACGCTGACAGCTGCACCTGTCGTATCGTGACATCCGTTGGCTGCGAAAGCAATCAATTGTACAGGCTCTGCCTGAAGAAATCCCGTGGTATTCGTAAACACGTGTGTAGGTTCCACTTCCGAAGAAAATGTACCATCTTCAAACAGCCACTCGTAGGCAGTAGCCCGTTGGCTTTCGTTGGTGAAGATTGGCGTGAACGGCGAACATTCCGCAGCGGAGACAGAAAAAGAGGCATCTGAGCTAGGAAGTGTTCGTACAGTCATGGCCGCTTCAGAGATGCACGCGAATTCGTTGACGGCTTGGGCAGTAACCTCATAAAGAACTTCGACAGAGGGATCGCCGAGATAGGTGTGTGTTACGACACCACCATTCGCTCCGTTGCCATCTCCAAATGACCACACCACGTCGTCTGAGCTTGCCGCTGTGAAATTGACGTAAAGTGGAGAACACCCCTCATTTGTGCTGCTCGACAAAGCCAAGACCGGCGCCTCACTCACCACGACGCTTGCTGTGGTACTCGCGGAACAGTGGGGATCACTGATTTCCAAAGTGACGGTGTACTGACCGCTCCCTGTAAAGACATGGTTGGGATGACGTTCCTCAGAGGTTCCTGCATCCCCAAAATCCCAATTCCAAGACACGAGGGTATCTGTCCCTTGGGGTAGGCTCAAATCGGTGAATACCGATGGCTCTCCCTCACAAACTGAACCTGATGTAAAATCTGCGATTGGAGAAGGGTAGATGTCGACGGTTTCATTCACCACATTGACACAGCCATTTTCGGCGGTCACTGCCAAGGCAAACAAGTGACTGCCTGTTGTCCCCAGTTCGACATTGTGGATTTCTGTGCCAGAGGTTGT
>DCBH01000104.1:0-7696 GCA_002313415.1 Flavobacteriales bacterium UBA1112 | reverse complement strand
ACCAACTCATCGCAGCCTTCGATTTCTGAAAGTACAATGGCAGCTTGCGGCTTGGCCTGCACCTGAACTTGATGGATGGCCTGAGCCACGCAAGATTCAGATTGGTTGTCCAGTCCCACTTGGACTGTCAAGTCATAATCCCCAGGCGCATTGAAGGTCCAAATCATGTTTCCTGATTGCGAGGGATACCAGTTCTGATCGGTGCCGTAGAAATCCCACTCAAACCAATCAGCGTCAGGAGCGGTTGCGGTAAACTCCAAGCGGTCACCTGCGCAGACGACACTGGGACCAGCAACGTCGGCAGTTAAAGGTTCACGGACAACGATGGTGATGGACTGTTCGTCAATCCCGCAGTAGTTCTCGATGCCCAGTGAAATTGTGTATTCACCTACGCTGGGAAATGTAAGAGTAATGGGGTCAGAATTGACCCAAGGGCGCCAATCGATTTCGCTGATGCCTCCAGGGCCAAATGGACCTCCAAAGTCCCAACGTTCCTTTCGCTGCTGTGTGTTTCCGTTGTTGAAACACACCATTTCAGAGATGTTTTGCAAATCAACGGTGTTGTCCGGCCAGCAAAGCACAGTGGCGGACGTGCCAATCAAGGGATTGTCTCGATCCCAGATGTTGATGTAGTCAATCGTGACAGCAGCAGGAACGCCAAATTCAGCGGTCCGACACGCGTTGGTGGCAGTCAAAGTCACTTCACGCTGACAGCCCGTGGTGAAAGCATTGTAGAGATGATCAACGGTGGCACCTTCATTGTCTGCGCCGGCTGTTACGGTTGTTCCGTCGTCGAAAGTCCAAGTGAACTCGGTATCTGGTGTAACATTGGTTGATCCATTCACAAAACTCAGCGTTGCAGGAGCACACGCTCCTGTAGGCCATCCCTCTGGGACAACAATGGCCGGGTTGACCAAGACACTTTTCTTCAATGCAGCTGAGGCCGCGCAAGAAGAGGTTGAGAATGTCAAATCGTAAGAGGTGAACTCTTCGTAATCATAGACGTGGCTTATGGCATTGAGGTTGTCCCAAATCTCAAAAAACTCAGGACTCGATCCATCGCCCCAATTCACAGTAACGTTGGTCCACGACCCTTGTGTCAGCGGGAAAAATTCGAATGGGTTGTTGCCATCGTTGCACTCAAAATACACCGGGTCGTTTGTCACCATTCCATCTCCATTCAGCAGGGTCCCGCATTGACTCCAACTGCCGAAAGGCAGTGTGCACAATGCAAGAACTCCAGCAATTGAAGCTGGGGTCACGATATCCAAAAACCTTTTGGGTGTCAACATGCCCTCGCGTACGAGCGAAGGCGGTTGAAGGTTACATCAGTGTGGGTTTTGGAACGCAGAATTTTCCGTAAAAACGGTGTCCGTCAGAGTGTGGAGGAACGCGATGAGATCCTCTTTTTGTGAGGGTGCCAAATCCAGACCACCCGAAGAATATTTCATAAACGGATCAATGGTCGACGATGGTACACCACCTGTGTTGTAGTGTTCAATGACTTCTTCGAGGGTATTGAAACGCCCGTCGTGCATGAAGGGGGCTGAGAGGGCGACATTGCGAAGCGTGGGTGTCCGAAAACGGCCGGAATCCAGTGGGCTACCAGTAATCAATGCACGCCCCGGATCGGCCTCAAAATGGGAATCCAATCCGTTGTTGTGGAAGAGGTGGTCAGAGAATTGCAGACCGGCCTCGCCATGGCAGTGAAAACAATCCGCACCGAATTGACCTCCCTGCACAACCTCGGGATCTCCTCCCTCCCGAAGAAACATTTGATACCCGTTGTACTCGCTGTCTGTAAGATTGACTTCCCCCCGCCGCCATTTGTCAAACTTGCTGTCCGAACTAATCATAATACGGACGAATTGAGCAATGGCCTTGGATACCAGGTCGGCCGTGATTTCTGTCGTTCCAAAGGCGTCAAAAAATCGCTGAGGATACTTGGTGTTGGTTTCGTCATGAGCCAGCCGATTTACGGCCTCTGCCCAGGGCAGATTCATCTCGTCGGGGTGGGCTATGGGTTCGAGGATTTGCTCTTCAAGGGTGAGTGCGCGACCATCCCAAAAATAAGACGACGCCCAGCCCACGTTGATGAGCGCCATGGCATTGCGATTTCCGATGGCGCCAGTCACACCGGTGCTGTACGGCTCTGGATCGGCGAAACTGACCTTCGGTAGATGACATGTGCCACAAGACATGGCATTGTTCTCGCTGAGTCGAGTCTCCCAGAAAAGCATCCGGCCCAAATGCACTCCCTCTTCCGTCAATGGGTTGTCGGCAGGAATGTCCATGGGAGGGAAAAAAGGAGGGATTTCTAACGTGTATGGCGTTGGATTCCACAATGATTCAGGTTCATTGCAGTCACATCCGATGAGGGTCATTCCTCCAAAGAGGACGCCCAACACTTTCGTGGATGTAAAAGAAACGCGCATGAATAAGAAAGTTAAGGCTGAATTGCCCAGGCGTCTTGGTAAAGGTCAACCCAGCGAATGGCAAGGGGCAGGTTGTTGCCGGTGTGCGTCTCAGGATCAATTTCAGGATCAATGATGTCATCGTCTCCGTGTAAGCACTTGTAGGCATCCAAAAGGAGCTTGATTTCGTGGTCTTTCCTGCCATATTCAAGAAGCCATGGCTGTGCCCACATCAGTTCCGTTGTTCGGAAGGTTTTGTCGTCTCCTGCATGATAGGTAAATGGCGTATTGGGTTCTGTCAAGAGCCTGCCCTCGTATACACTAAAGATGTATCCCGCGGCCCAACCCCAGTGCAGACCTGCTGAACCCGTGTAACCGAGAGGGTGATTGGGATTGCTGTATGAAGCTGGATCGACATCGACGTTTCGATCTTCTGGAACACCAAGGCCCATGCGCAATCCATCAATGGAGCGATCACCTCGTCCTGGAACAACCAGCAGGGCGTGGGGGTCGTCAAGGCTGAAGTTGATGCGAGCCACGGTGTCGATGGCCAACCAACCTTCTTCTACATCATGGATGTAGAAGTCACTCACGTAGCATTCGAGGCGCTCTAACTGCACAAGCCGCCCTTGAACGTCAGGGGCGGATTCCCCTACATCATAGACATCACCATCCCAAACCACATCAAATGCGATGCGAATTTTCGCGTCTCGCTGTCTGTTGCAGCTCGTTGTGACCATGGAGAGCACCAAGGCCCCAACACTCATCCACGTGATAGAAGAATTCAGAATACTCATCGCACGACCATAGAACCCCTAATTTGCACCAAAAGTTGCGATTCTCGCGCAATTGTATTCGTCATGAAGTCTCAGAAGTCCTTTGAAGTGGTTCGCGCCTCGGCGGGAAGCGGCAAGACTTACCGACTGGTCAGTCGGTATCTCGCGTGCTGTTTGGCGGTGGATGATCCACGTGCGTTTCGACATGTTTTGGCTTTGACTTTCACAAACAAGGCCGCTTGGGAGATGAAGGAGCGCATCTTGTCGGATTTGGCCAAAGTGGGTTCAGGTGCAGCGGCCTCCGAATTTTTGATTGAATTGACGGACCAAACTGGACTCTCCCTAGACACTTTGGCCTCTCGAGCACGAGCTCTTCGCGCGGCGATGCTTCATCGATACGGGGAGATTTCGGTCATGACTTTAGACAGCTTCACGAACCGATTGGTGAAGAGTTTCGCACGCGACTTGGCTTTGGATCAGGATTATCGCATTGAGCTCGATCAAGACCGGATTGTTGACGAAGCCGTGAGCAACCTTTTGGATCGAATTGGAAGCCCTGGTGAAGAAGCTCTGACGGCAATGCTCAAAGGATTTGCACGATTGCAGGTGGAGGAAGAAAAGGACAGTCGCATTCGTCATCCCCTGGTAACATTCGGTAAGGAGGTACAGAAAGAGAGCATGCGAAATGCGCTCGAGGCTTTGGCCGACATGAAGCCAGAGGATTTTAGCGCCATGTCGAAATCCATCAGGTCGGAGGTGAAGAAAGAGGAGAAGGAGCTCGCAGCAAGAGTCAAATTGGCTCAGGAGGCTGTGGCACGAGAAGGTCTTACCAAAAAGGATGTATCACGTGGATTGTTGCTGTCGTGGTTTGAGAAAAATATTCACGGCGAGGCGGTGGCTCCAACACCCATGCTTCAAAACATGTTTGACGAAGGGATTTTCACCACCAAATCTGCATCTGCACACCTTGTTGGCTCAGTGTCGCGCATCATACCCGATGCTGAACACGTTCTAGAACAGGTCCAACACATGACTCCGGGGACATCTCGTGGGGAGGCTCATTTGTTGCGTAAACGCATTCTCCACAAAGTTGATTTGGTGGGGACCCTGGCGATGATTGCCGAAGAAATGGAGCATGTTCAGGAAGTCCGAAACGTGAGAACGTTTCATGCCTTGCATGAACGGGTGGCGCGCGTTGTTCGACACAACCCAGTGCCGTTCTTGTTTGAGCGCATGGGCAGTCGGTATCGCCACGTATTCGTGGATGAATTTCAGGATACGTCTGTCACTCAATGGCAGAACTTGATTCCCTTGGTGGACCATGTTTTGTCAGAACGCCACCGCACCCTCGTGGTGGGTGATGGCAAACAGGCCATCTATCGTTGGAGAAACGGAGACTACCGACAGTTGTTGAATTTGCCCGTCATCGTGGACGACGATGATGGGGCTTTTGTCGATGCGGAGAGGACATTTCACGACGCTTTGGATGATCAGGTGCTCGAATTCAATTGGCGAAGCGGCGAGGCTATTGTGAACTGGAACAACGAATTTTTCGCTGCTGTGCAGCGCAGACTTCCCAAAAGTTTGCAGGCGGTCTATGACAAACAGGCTCAAAGCCCCAAACAAGAGTTTCAGGGTCACGTTCACATCGAAGCGGTTCACGACGAGGACAAGGACATCCGAGAGGAATTACTCAATCACGCCTGTGTAGAGCGATTGAGACATTACTCTTCAAAAATTGGAGGGGAGTTCAAGTGGTCAGAGATGGCCGTCTTGGTGCGCACAAACAAGCAAGGAGCACGGATTGCGCAGCACATGTTAAATGAGGGGATTACGCCACAAACAGAGGACAGCCTTCATGTCGGTCGTCACCCCGCTGCATTGGCGGTTGTGGCACTCACTCGTTGGGTTTTGGAACCCAATGAAGACCGTCACGCGGCGGCATGGCTTCAGTGTGTGTCAGCGTTGGAGCCTCAGCGCATCAAAGAGGCTGAAGTGCTCGACCGCCACGTCACTTGGAAAGAGGTCATCATCGATGGCAGGACGAGACGTTTTCAGACATTTCACGTCGAGGCGATGATGGATGAACTGTATCCCAAGCTTTGTCCTCTGCAACACGCCCACGCCCCCTTGGTGACTTGGGTGGGACACGCTTGTGATGTGTTGGGTGTGACAGGCCGTTTTGATGCCTATGCCGAGGCGCTGATGGAATTGGCCAGAGAAGTGACAGGCACCCATGAAGGGGGATTGCGTGGATTTTTGCATTCTTGGGACCGCGTCGGTCACGCCCGATCTATTGTTGCAAGTGGAGGAAGGGATGCGGTGCAGGTGATGACGGTGCACAAAGCCAAAGGATTGGCCTTTCCAGTAACCATTGTTGTCGCAGGTGACAACAAAGCGCGCGAAGTGAAAGGTCCCGTTCCTGTAGTTCTCGACCCTTCCACAGGGACGGATCTCCCTGCTGCGCTGTTGCGTGTTTCGGACATGAAGGATACGGCGCTCAATGACTTCGCTGAATCTGAGTTGGATGCGGCCCTACTCGACCAAGTAAACATCATTTATGTTGCCATGACTCGACCCATCGAACGGCTCGATGTGATTGCGGAGACGGCAAAGCTCGATTTTGACCGTGCGAATCCAACATCCATCAGCCAGTGGGTGTTGTCGTGCGCTGAAGATGTGTCGAACAAGCACTTTGCCAATCACGGTGATTGTTTGGATCGAGGTGTTGCGGACCGGTTGGATTCTGGGAAAGGAAATGACGATGGTGGGCCTTCACTGGTGACCACGAGATTGAATTTGGGAGAGCAAGCTGCACAGCGCGTGGTCATGGCACGTCCACAGTTCTCAGAGGTGCACCCTGATGGACTTGTTGAGGCCGAGCTTGGTACTTTGGTTCATGAATTGTTGGCAGAAGTCCAAACCATCGAGGATTGGCCACAAGTGCGCGCACGTTTTGCCTCTCGTTGGTCTCTTGAACCTGAAGATCGAAAGAGAGTGCTGTCTTGGGCGGATTCTGTATTTTCAGAAGCTGAGTCTGCTGCCTTTTTTGAGGTTGGTGTAAAGGCCGAGTGTGAACCGGACTGGATGGACGAGCACGGACCCATGAGGCCCGACCGCGTGTTACGCAAACGCGATGGTTGGCATGTCGTCGATTTCAAGTCTGGAGACGTGAATGTGGAAAAGCACGCCAAACAAGTTCGGCGTTACATGAATGCACTTGCAGACCTCGAAGTCACCACTCCACGCGGCTGGATCTTGTACTTGAACCCTTGGAGGTTGATTGAGGTTCCTGAGAAGGCTGCGCCGCGTATCTTGGACCCTGTCTGAGCCAACGAACTACGCCTATTCCATCGAAAAGAAATCATGACGAATTGCCTGTCTCATAGCATGTCTAAAACGTCGACTTTGGTTGTTGTCATTTGTTGGATGACCATGTGGACAACCCCATATGTCGGCTGGTCTCAAGTCACCTACAAACAAATGCCTGCAGATGCTGGGGAGGTTGTGCAACAGCCGCCGACCCGAGCTGGTGCTTGTGCCCCTGCCACGGCCCTGCGAGATTTGGAATGGAACAACGTACGAGCCTTGATTGAAACAGGGGGAACACTTTGGCATGAACGTGCGAACTGGCGTGGTGCTTACATCGTCCCCAAAGAGGACAACGTATCTACGGTATTTGCCGGTGGTTTATGGTTGGGCGGAATTAGCCCAGATCAGCAGCTGAAATTGGCTTCGGTCATGCATCGCCGAAATGGAAAAAATGACTTTTGGCCCGGTCCGTTAACCAACGACGGTACTGCGGAGGTCGATGTTACAGTGTGTGATCAATATGATCGGTTTTTCATTTCCATGCGCGCGGATGCCCAGCGTCACCGTCAATACCACGATGCGCTTGCAGGTGGAACGGTAGAAGAAGATTTTCCTGATGGGTATGCCATGCCCTCGTACTTCCGAGAGTATCCTGCTCACGGGAATACTGCCATGAATCAAGATTACTATCTCGCACCGTTCAAAGACTATGATGGCGATGGCAATTACATTCCTGAGAATGGAGATTACCCCTGGTTTGACTTTTTGCAAGAAATCGATTGTGGCAATCGAAAGCGAGAAGACATCGTGCCGTTATATGGCGATCGCAACTTCTACTGGATCTTCAATGACAAGGGAAACATTCATACAGAATCCCAAGGGGAGCCCATTGGAATGGAAATCCGTGCTCAGGCTTTTGCATTTTCGACCAACGACGAAATCAACAACATGACTTTCAACAACTACGTGCTTATCAATCAAGGCACGCAGACGTTGACCAACACGTACATGTGCCAGTGGGTGGACAGCGATTTGGGAGGCATCAACGATGACTACGTTGGATGTGATGTGCAACGGGGGCTGGGATACACCTACAACGGGGATGCTTTTGACGAGTCGGACTCATTTTCTCCGGGGTACGGTGAAAACCCTCCTGCTTTTGGGGTGGATTTTTTCGAAGGACCCTATCAAGAT
>DCBH01000029.1 GCA_002313415.1 Flavobacteriales bacterium UBA1112 | reverse complement strand
GACGAATTTGAACGCCAAATGTTGAGTGGGGAGCTCCAAGTGGACCTCATCCCGCAGGGATCGCTTGCCGAACGTTGTCGGGCTGGCGGAGCTGGTATCCCGGCTTTTTTTACGCCCGCTGGTTACGGTACGGAAGTGGCAGAGGGCAAGGAAGTGCGAGAGTTTGACGGCAAACCACACATTCTCGAATCAGCCCTTACCGCCGACTTTGCATTGGTGAAGGCGTGGAAGGGTGACACGGCGGGCAATCTTGTCTACAAGGCGACTGCCAGAAATTTCAATCCGATGATGGCCATGGCTGGCCGAATTACGGTGGCAGAAGTGGAAGAACTTGTTTCCGAGGGTGAAATCGACCCCAATCACATCCATACACCGGGCATTTTTGTCCAGCGAATTTTTCAGGGCGAAGGCTACGAAAAGCGCATTGAGCAACGCACTGTTCAAACCCATTCAAACTGATTGCCATGTTGGATAAAAACGGCATTGCCAAACGCATCGCACAAGAGATTCAGAACGGATGGTACGTCAATCTTGGAATTGGCATCCCGACCTTGGTGGCCAACCACATTCCAGAAAGCATGGACGTGGAATTTCAAAGTGAGAATGGCATCTTAGGGATGGGCCCGTTTCCAATGGAAGGGGAGGAGGATGCAGACTTGATTAACGCGGGCAAGCAAACCATCACCGCCATGCCTGGGGCGGTTTACTTTGACAGCGCGACTTCGTTTGCCATGATTCGCGGTCGGCACGTACAACTTACCGTGCTCGGCGCCATGGAAGTCGCTTCGAATGGCGACATCGCCAATTGGAAAATTCCAGGAAAGATGGTGAAAGGCATGGGTGGTGCGATGGATTTGGTTGCTTCCGCGGAAAACATCATTGTGGCCATGCAGCACACCAACCGCGCGGGGAAGTCCAAGCTTTTGAGTTCATGTTCTCTGCCTTTGACCGGCGTGGGCTGCGTCAAACGGGTGGTGACCAACTTGGCAGTATTGGACATTCGAGACGGAGCTTTCCATCTTGTGGAACGCGCACCATCCGTCAGCATTGAGGACATTGCATCGGCCACGGCAGGGGAACTCGTGATTCCCGACCACGTCCCTGAAATGTCCTTGAACTGACTTGAGAAATCAACCTTGCATGACCACTGCAATGTGGTCACAATCACCATTGATGGGAGGCTGGAACTTGGTGACCTTCACCTCGACCGACTCTGACAAGGGCAGTTCGTTGCGCAATGCGTTGACGATGCGCTGACAGACCTGTTCGACAAGCTTGCTTCGGACACCCATTTCTCGCCTGACAATGCGATACACATCCTCGTAGTCGACTGTTTTTGAGAGTTCGTCAGTGGCTGCGCTTGGCGCCAAATTCACCCAAAGAGCAACATCTACCCGATACTCTTGGCCAACAATGGCCTCTTCTTCCATGCATCCGTGGTGGGCCCAAAATCGAAGCCCATTCACTAGAATTTTGTTGGTCGTCATTTTTCTTCACTCGCTTTCAAAGCCAACACTGCTTCGACGCCTCTGTTCAATCGGTTCAAGGTGTCTTCTTTCCCAAGGAAAGCAGCAAAATCAAACATGGAAGGGCCGCCCCCCTCTCCAGTCAGGGCAATTCGGAAGGGCAACAACACCTGACCAAACCCCAGTTCACGAGTGTCTAAAAACCGTT
Organism: Flavobacteriales bacterium UBA1112; assembly: GCA_002313415.1. Taxonomy (GTDB): domain Bacteria; phylum Bacteroidota; class Bacteroidia; order Flavobacteriales_D; family Sanyastnellaceae; genus UBA11663. The sequence goes on along the minus strand of DCBH01000029.1, from coordinate 12,491 downwards.
TGAATGTGGATTCAACATTGGTGCTGCTGAATGAATCCAGCCCATCGAGCATGTTGGCGAGTTCGTGGATGTACCCTGCAGTTTCCTCTTTCCACTTCTTTCGGACAAGCTTGGTGTTGAAGACGTTTGGGGGCTCAAACAACCAACGGTGAGACAAGATGTCATCGAGAAAGGTAACGCGCTCGAGCATCATGTCAAGGACGGCTTTGCACTGGTCCTCGTTCCAATCCACCCCTTGCGCTTTTGCAAGCTCTGCCAAGGCTTTCACGTGATTGTTGGCACCTGCGTTGCGCAAGTGCTGTTCTTGGAACCACTTGGCTTTGTCGGGGTTGAAGCGCGCGCCAGACTTGACGACGCGGTTCAAGGAGAATTCCTCAGCGGCTTCTGCAATCGAGAAGATCTCACGCTCGTCACCAGGGTTCCAGCCCAACATCAGCAGCATGTTGGTGAACGCCTCAGGGGCGAATCCCTGCTCGCGATAGCCTGGCCAAGTGGTCCCGCTCTTTGGGTCAGTCCAATCAAGGGGAAAGACGGGAAATCCACCGGCGTCACCATCACGCTTGCTCAATTTGCCATGGCCTGTGGGTTTCAAAATCAAGGGCAGATGAGCAAATGTGGGGTGGTCCCAGCCAAATGCTCGATAGAGCAGAACGTGCAAGGGTGCACTGGGCAGCCATTCTTCTCCGCGAATCACATGGGAGATGCGCATTTCGTGGTCGTCAACCACGTTGGCGAGGTGATACGTTGGGAGACCGTCGGCTTTCATCAAAACTTTGTCGTCTAGCACGCTAGACTTGAAATTGATGTCGCCTCGGATGGCATCTTCGAAGGTTACATCTTCCTCTTCATCTGGGGTTTTGAACCGGACAACAAAGGGCGCACCATTTGATTTCATCTTGGCCACCTCTATGGAATCCATCGTCAGACTGTTTCTCAATTTTCCTCGGGACTGGGCGTCATATTGAAACACCCCCGGCTCTGCTGCTTTTCTCAACGTTTCGAGTTCGTCAGGAGTGTCAAATGCTTCATAGGCCAAGCCCTGATTGATCAATGAATTGACGGCATTGCGGTACAATTGACTTCGCTCACTTTGCCGATACGGCCCGAACTCCCCGCCAGGACTAACACCTTCGTCTGGGGACAAGCCACACCAGGACAACGCTTCCTCGATGTAAGCCTCAGCACCCTCCACAAATCGTCCTTGATCCGTGTCTTCAATTCGCAAGACAAATGTTCCGCCGTGGGCTTTGGCGAACAACCAGTTGTACAGCGCTGTCCGGACACCGCCCATGTGAAGCGGCCCCGTGGGGCTGGGAGCAAAGCGTACTCGAACGTCAGTCATGGCTTGCAAAGGTAGCGCCTGGCGAGGTCACTGGCGACGTTCTTTCATCCCGCTTTGACACGAGTCAATTCCCTGTCATTTCGAGGAGAGAGACAGGGACTTTTGACAGCAGATAACAACTTAAAATCATGAATGCACTGCGCAACAAAGTCCAATTGATTGGACGTCTCGGCAAGGATGCCGAAATCATCACCTTCGACGACGGAAAGGTGAAAGCTCGATTCCCTATGGCCACGAACGAAACGTTTCGAAACGGTGATGGAGAGAGGGTTGAACGCACCCAATGGCACGATGTTGTCGCCTGGGGTGGTTTGGCGGAAGTGGTTGGCCAACATTTGAAAAAAGGGTCGGAGGTCGCGGTCGAAGGTCGATTGACGTACCGAACCTTTGAGGATGATGAAGGGCAGACTCGGTACATCACGGAAGTGGTGGCTGGAGAGATGCTGATGTTGGAGAAACGTTCGGACCGATCATGACCGTTTGGGAGGGGGTTTTATCCAGACCCTCTCCCTCTTTTCCCCCTTATCACGCACCTTAGAATGGTTCTACTTGGTCAGGGGACAGGGGTAGCATATTTTTGTAATGCCCTTCAACTGAAAGATAATGAGTTCTTCAGGAATTCTAAAGTCATCCATTGCGAAGAAATACGTCATGGCCCTCACAGGGCTCTTTCTTTGTCTTTTTTTGGTGGGGCATTTGCTGGGAAACCTTCAGCTTTTCATCCCAGGGGAAGAAGGCCAGACCGCCTTCAACCAATATGCCCTCTTCATGACCACGTTTCCGGCAGTCAAGGTGCTGAGCTATCTCACCTACGGAAGTGTGTTGTTCCACCTTGTGGATGGGATTGTTTTGACCGTTCAAAACCGCAGAGCTAGGCCGGTTTCCTACGCGGTGGAGAAGGGCTCCTCCAACTCTGGATGGAGCAGCCGAAACATGGCGTTGTTGGGAACAATTGTGCTTGTGTTTATCGTCACGCACATGCAGAATTTTTGGTGGAAAATGCATTTCAGTGAAATGCCGACGCAAACGGTGGATGGCGTGGTGCTGAAGGACCTCTACACCGTCGTGTTGAATTACTTCAACCCGTTGGTGAACTCATTTGCCTTCGCCGCCGTTTTGCTGTATGTCTCGGGAATGGTGGCCCTTGGATTTCACTTGTGGCATGGATTTGCAAGTGGTTTTCAGAGCCTCGGCATCAGGCACGCGAAATACACGATTTGGATTGAAATGGTCGGAAAAGGTTTTGCTGTGCTCGTACCTCTAGCGTTTGCGGCAATCCCATTGTATCTTTTCATCACGCAAGGTTAACACCATGACTGATTCCAAGATATTGAACATCCCTCAGCAAGGAGACCTTGGAGTCGACTTGTTGCAATCGAGGGTGCCGGATGGGCCACTTGCGGACAAATGGACCAATCACAAGAACAACATTCGATTGGTCAACCCAGCCAACAAGCGCCTGATTGACGTCATTGTGGTTGGAACGGGACTGGCGGGGAGTTCTGCGGCGGCTTCTTTAGCTGAAATGGGTTATAATGTTCACGCTTTTTGTTTCCAAGACAGTCCAAGAAGGGCTCACTCCATCGCGGCGCAAGGTGGAATCAATGCGGCTAAGAATTATCAAAATGATGGTGATTCTGTCTACCGCTTGTTCTACGATACGGTCAAAGGCGGTGACTACCGTAGCCGAGAGGCAAACGTGCACCGACTTGCAGAGGTAAGCAGAAGCATCATTGACCAGTGTGTTGCGCAAGGCGTTCCCTTCGCCCGCGAATACGGAGGCCTTCTCGACAACCGGTCTTTCGGAGGGGTTCAGGTTAGCAGGACTTTTTACGCCAAAGGCCAAACGGGGCAGCAACTGTTGTTGGGCGCTTACTCGGCCTTAAGCCGTCAGATTTCCAAAGGAAAAGTGAAGATGTACAACCGTCACGAAATGATGGAAATCGTCGTGGTGGACGGAAAAGCCCGAGGCATCATTGCTAAAAACTTGGTGACAGGCGAGGTGGAGCGGCACAGCGCCCATGCCGTTGTTCTTGCTTCGGGAGGTTACGGCAATGTGTTTTTCTTGAGCACCAATGCCATGGGGTCGAATGTCAGCGCCGCGTGGAAAGCACACAAAAAGGGCGCTTACATGGCAAACCCTTGTTTCACACAGATTCACCCAACTTGCATCCCTGTAAGTGGACATTATCAAAGCAAGTTGACTTTGATGTCTGAATCTTTGCGCAACGATGGCCGCATATGGGTTCCAGCCAAATCGGAGGATGCGGAAGCAGTTCGCAAGGGCACACTGAAGCCCGTAGACATCGCAGAAGAGGACCGCGATTATTATTTGGAGAGACGTTATCCCGCGTTTGGAAACTTGGTCCCCCGTGATGTCGCATCGCGAGCCGCCAAGGAGCGCTGCGATGAAGGATATGGTGTGAACGAGACTGGTGAAGCAGTTTATCTGGACTATGCCAGTGCCTTTGAACGCTATGGCAAGACGGAAGCCAATGTTCTCGGTCTTGAAAATCCAAGTGACGAGAAAATTCGGGAATTGGGAAAGGCTGTGGTGAAGGCGAAGTATGGCAACTTGTTTGACATGTATCGCCAAATCACGGATGACAACCCCTACGAAACGCCTATGAAGATTTATCCCGCGGTGCACTATACCATGGGGGGGCTTTGGGTGGATTACAATTTGATGACGACGGTCCCCGGCCTGTACGCCGCAGGAGAAGCCAACTTTTCCGACCACGGTGCCAATCGTCTTGGTGCCTCGGCTTTGATGCAAGGCCTCGCTGATGGGTATTTTGTGCTGCCTTACACGATTGGAGATTATCTCGCTGACGACATCCGAACAGGCCCGATTCCAAACGACTCGCCAGAGTTCATGAAAGCTGAGGCTGAAGTCAAGGACGTGTTAGAAAGGCTGATCAACAACAAGGGTTCTCTGCCTGTGGATGATTTCCACCGCCGTTTGGGTCGCATCATGTGGGAGAACTGTGGCATGGCGCGCAATGGTCAAGATTTGTCCAAAGCCATCGAAGAAATTTCCGCGCTACGAAAGGAGTTTTATGAAAATGTTCGTGTCCCAGGAACGTTAGATGGCTACAATCCAGAATTGGATAAAGCCGCCAGAGTGGCAGATTTGTTGGAATTGGGCGAATTGATGTGCAAGGATGCTTTGGTGAGGGAAGAAAGTTGTGGTGGTCACTTCCGGGAAGAGCACCAAACTGAGGAAGGCGAAGCACTGCGTCGAGACGAAGAATTCACTTTTGTGAGTGCTTGGGAATACAAAGGCGAGCCCAAGGATGCGGTGTTGCATCGAGAGGAGTTGGAGTACGAAAACATTGAGTTGAAGCAGCGTAGCTACAAATAACGGGGAACTTCAAAATTAGATGGACCTTACATTGAAAGTTTGGCGCCAAGATGGCCCAACGGAGAAAGGGAGACTCGATACACACCAACTTTCAGGCGTAACGGGGGACATGTCCTTTCTTGAAATGATGGACGTTCTCAACGACAACATCATTCGTGAGGGTGGCGACCCCGTGGTTTTTGACCACGACTGTCGCGAAGGGATTTGTGGCATGTGCTCGATGTTCATCAATGGACAGGCTCATGGGCCAGGACGAGGAGTAACCACATGTCAATTGCACATGCGTTCGTTCAAGGATGGGGACACCATTACCATTGAGCCTTGGAGAGCGACGGCATTTCCCGTGGTGAAAGACTTGACCGTAGACCGCGGAGCGTTTGATCGAGTCATTCAAGCAGGGGGTTATGTTTCTGTCAATACAAGTGGGGAAACGTTGGACGCCAACACCATTCCCATTGCCAAAGCCGATGCGGATGAAGCATTCAATGCAGCCACTTGCATCGGGTGCGGGGCTTGTGTTGCCACATGTAAAAACGCGTCAGCAATGCTGTTTGTGTCGGCCAAAGTGAGTCAGTTCGCCTTGCTCCCCCAAGGTCAGCCCGAGCGCAAGCGTCGTGTGACGCGTATGGTAGATCAGATGGACAAGGAGGGGTTTGGCAATTGCACCAACACCGGAGCTTGTTCAGTAGAGTGCCCCAAGGGCATTGATTTGACGAACATTGCGCGCATGAATCGAGACTATTTGAACGCATCTATCAAGGGCGAGTGATGGGGTTTTCATCCATCTCGCTGATGGGTCGTCCCATGTTCAGAGGGTCGGCATTCCGTTTTTTTTTCATCGTAGGAATCGCAATGACTTCGGTGTCTTCGCAAGCACAGAAGGCCGAATTGACATTTGGTGTATCCGGGTTGTGCGGCATGTGCGAAAGCCGAATCGAAGCGGCCTTCGATCAAAAAGGCATTGTCGTTGCGGATTACAATCTTGAAACCAAACAAATCCACGTTGTATACAAGACCAAAAAGTGGAACAAAGTGGGTTTGCACAAGCTCGCTACTGGAGTGGGACACGATACAGACGAGTACAAGGCGTCGGAAGAATCTTATGCGAACTTGCACGGATGTTGCAAGTATCGCGAGCACAAATCCTGCATAGAATCACATCCCGAAGACCAATGATACGAGCCAGTTGGCTTGTCGCTTGCTTGATGCTGCTTGTGAGCGTCTCCATTGATGCAAATGCGCAAAAGACCCTTCGGGGAAAGGTATTTGCGCCGGTAAAGATGGATGGTGTTGGCTTTGGTTCGGATAAAGAGACATTTGATGCGCTACCTGGGGCCTCGGTATTTTGGAAGGGAGGCGAGATCGGTGCGGTCACCGATGCATATGGGTTTTTCCAAATTGATGTGCGGCGCAACCCGGATACGCTTCGCGTCAGCATGGTCGGTTACAAAACGGTGGATGTGTTGTATCGCGGGGAATCTTACCTCGACGTGCCATTGGAGCAAGGAGTTCTTCTGGAGTCTGCAGATGTCGTCTTCGAGGAGAGCACCCAAAGCATTTCCCTCTTGAATCCTCTCAACATTCAACAACTTAGCCGCAAAGAGCTGTGCAAGGCGGCGTGCTGCAACCTGAGCGAGGCCTTTGAAACCAACGCATCCGTAGATGCAAGTTTCACAGACGCGGTTACTGGTACGCGTCAGATCCACATGCTTGGCTTGGCCGGCAAGTACACGCAACTTTTGGTTGACAATCTGCCAGGCCCACGGGGGTTGAATGTGGTTCAGGGCATGAGTTTCATTCCTGGGCCATGGATTGAAAGCATTTTCATTTCAAAGGGGGTCGGCACAGTGGCGTCAGGTTACGAAAGTTTTACCGGCCAAATCAATGTTGCTCACCGTAACGCTGATTCTGCCGAGCCTTTTCACCTCAATCTTTTCTTGGCGGGAACGGGCCGCATGGAGTTCAATCATGTCAGCAGGCATCAGGTGGGGCGGCGTTGGGAGACGGTTTTGATGACGCATGGAGAATACGGACAGCGTGTCAATGACAGAAATGGCCCTGACAACGATTTGGACGGCAAACGTGATGGTGATGGGTTTCTTGATACACCGTTGAAAAAAGACGGTGTGGTGCGCAATGAATGGCGTTTCATAGGTGACCGTGGTTTGCGCGCGGACATCGCATTCGTGGGTGCCGAAATGGTTCGGGAAGGTGGAATGACGGGCGAAAATCCTCTTTGGACGGCTTCTACGAACATTCGGCGCGCGGAAGTCAATGCCAAAATTGGATACGTTTTGCCAGGGAAAGAGGGTCGTTCATGGGGAAGTCAATGGACTGCATCCAATCACAGACACATTCAAAGATTTGGCAACCGCGATTATGACGGGGAGCAGAAGACCTTTAGGGCAAATGTGCTACGCAGCGGATTCTTGGGTTCAGAGGATGTTGAGTTCAGCGCAGGGGTGAGCTACCTCTACGATGACTTCTTGGAACGTGGAACGTGGGGAGCGACTCCAATGGAATCCTCACCTAGCTCCGATACTTTGATGCGCACAGAGCACGTTCCTGGGGCGTTTTTGGAGACCACATGGAAGGGGAACGATCGCGGCATGGTGGTGGCTGGTCTTCGGGTCGACCATCACAATCTCTGGGGCACGATTTTTACGCCGCGAATTCACGCTCGTTGGAGCGCGACAGAACAGACCTCACTGAAATTGGTGGCGGGCACGGGCTTTCGGACGCCCAATGTGTTGATGGAGGAGCTCGGCGCCTGGGCGAGCAATCGGACGTGGATTTTAGATGGGCCACTCGAGCCTGAGCAAGGTTGGAACGCAGGGGTCAATGTCACAAGCAAGTTTAAATTGTTTTACCGTGATGCGGATTTTGCATTAGATGGGTATTGGACAGAATTTCAAAATCGCGCAGTTGTTGATTTTGACGCGGATGCCCATGAAGTGTGCGTATATAACCTCGGCAATCGGGAGGCTAGATCTCTCACTGCCCAAGCTGAGCTCGGCTGGTCTGTGCATCGGCGTTGGGACATGCGGTTGGCCTACCGTTTTGTTCATGCAGTAACCGAGCGAGATGGCGCTGAGGCTGCCGGAACAATGCTCGACCCCTATGTTCCGAGGCACCGCGCCTTTTCTCAGTGGAGTTACAGTTCGAAGGTCAACGACCGAGGGGCCAATTGGACAGGAGACGTGACGTTACAATGGGTGGGGCCGCAGCGCATTCCACGTCCAGATGTTCTCTTAGACAGCCGACCTCAATCGGTGTTGGAGGATGACTTTGTTGTGGTCAATGCTCAAGTGTCCCGTGTGTTCTCCCCCGGAATTGACCTGTATCTTGGGGTGGAGAACGTCTTGAATTTTCGTCAAGGGAATCCCATTTTGGGTTGGGATTTGGCCAACACATCAGATGTGAGCACATTTCAAGAGAACTTTGACGCGAGCCTCGTTTATGGTCCCATCCTGGGACGGATGGCCTACATAGGTGGACGTTGGACCCTGGGACAGGCCGACAAGGGGGTCAGGTAATGAAGCCTTGGCGTTAGCCGTGCATGGTTTCCTTCTTTCCGTAATTCTGGATGATTTGCGCTTCAAAGTCGAGGCACTCTTTCCACCTTCCGTTGACGTCAACAGAGCCGCCGTATTTCCGTGCGAGCTTCAAGAAGGCCGTGTAGTGGCCTGCTTCGCTAATCATCAAATCTCGATAGAACGATGCGAGGTCAGGGTCGCTGATGCGTTCTGACAGCATTTTGAATCGTTCACACGAGCGGGCTTCAATGATGGCTGCAAAAAGAAGACGATCCACGAGCTGGCTCTCCCGAGACCCGCCCCGTCTGATGAACTTCGCGAGTTGACCCACGTAGTCGTCCTTGCGCTCCGGGCCCAGCGTGAATCCTCGGGCCTTCATTTTTTCTAGCACCATCCCAAAGTGCGACATTTCTTCTTGCGCAATCGCGGTCAATTCTTCGACCATATCTGTGAGTTCAGGGTAGCGTACTATGGTGCTGATGGCATTGGAGGCGGCTTTCTGTTCGCACCATGCGTGGTCAGTCAGAATTTCAGAGATGTTTCGTTCAACAAGCTCCACCCATCGGGGGTCGGTGGGCAGTTTGAGTCCAAGCATTACGCTGTTCTGTGCCATGCCAACAAAAATACACATGTGGGCGATGGAGACGACCCGTATGCCAGCATTGCGTTAAGGTCTTTGAATGCGGACAAGGGTTCCTGTGGACAAATCGTGGCCGAGTTCAGTGCGAAGACAAAGCTCGCCACTTTGAATGTTGGCATCAGGAAGCGCGAGGGCCCACATCGTTTCTAGGCTGCTCGGGGGAATGCCGCTGTAAGTATTCATGACGACAAAGCCTCCCGGGGCCACCAAGCGTGCCACGACCTCAATGAGGTCGAGCAGCTGGTCTTCCAGTTTCCACTTCTCGCCTTTCGGTCCAAGACCCCAAGTGGGCGGATCGAGGACGATTCCGTGATACGTCTTGCCGCGTTTGGCCTCTCGACGAGCGAACTTCAGAGCGTCTTCCACGACCCAACGAATTCCGCTGAGACCGCTTGCTTCCATGTTTTTTCGTGTCCAGTTCACGACTTGTCGAATTGCGTCGCAATGGATGACATCTGCACCGACAAATCGAGCGGCGAGACTTGCTCCTCCGGTGTAGGCAAAGAGGTTGAGAAATTTGTCGCCCTCCTTGAGTTTCTCTGCGATGAATTCCCAATTGTCTGCTTGCTCAGGAAACAAACCGATGTGCTTGAATTGGGTCATTTCCAGCTCGAAGACCAATTCCAGTGAGGGAGAATGATAACGAATGGGCCATCTTTTGGGCGTGTCGTGGGCGACATTCCACCTGCCCTGTGTTCGACCTGTTGGTTCAAATGTGGCATCCGCGCTCTGCCAAGCTTTGGGGTCACCAGCGGGTTGCCACAACGCAAAAGGATCTGGCCTGACCATGGTGACTTCTCCAAATCGCTCTAGGCGCTTGCCATGACCAGCGTCAATCAAGGCATATTCAAGCCAATGGGTGGGGAGAAATCGGGACGTCATGAGGTGGCAAGTTCGCCCACAAGCTGCATCTTTGACGCATGGGCAGGAAAGGAGGTCGCGGTTCGCGCGGAAACAAGTTTGTGGGAGGTTCTTCTCGTCGTGGTGGCAAAGGACAGCGCGGCATGCACGGGTCTGAGGATTATGGTTCGCCGCAAGATTTGCGCAAATCGGTATTGAAAGTGTTTCGACAGCGCACGGGAAAAGCGCTCAATCACAAACAGGTTTCTGGTGCCCTTGGAATCTTGAATCACGAGGTGCGTCGCGCCGTCTTGGCTCTTTTGGAGGATTTGGCAGAGAAGGGCAAGCTGCAGGATTTGGGTCGCGGACGATACACGTTGGCAGCGGCTGAAATTCAGGAGGCATCAGGGGCAGAAGGAACCATCCAAATTTCTCGAATGGGTACGGGCTTTGTGCGCATGGCCGACGGCAATGAAATCCGCGTCCCCAAGGCTCAGACGGGCGATGCTTTCTGGGGGGACACCGTAGAAATTGAATGGTGGCAGCGCGGACGCCGAACGACACCTAGAGTCAAGCGCGTCACCAAGCGTCTTCGTGAGCACTACGTCGTCACGGTAACCTTGGTGCGCGACTATGCTTTTGGAAAGCCATCAGATCAAAAGATTCACACAGATTTTTTCATTCCAGCACGACATCTTGGTGAAGCAACAGATGGAGATAAGGTTTTGGTTGCGTTAGAACAATGGGACGACCCTCGAGACCAACCTGTGGGTCGAATCGTTCAAATTCTCGGCCAACAAGGCGATCACGAGGTAGAAATGCATGCCATTCTTGCGGAATTTGGTTTGCCCTACCAATTCCCCGAAGAAGTTGAAGTTGCGGCAAGAGCATTTGTGCCGAGCGATGCGGCGAAGCCTCACGGACTCGACCCTGTTGAGGTGGCCCGTCGTCGAGACTTTCGTGAGGTCCTTACCATGACCATCGACCCGGCAGATGCCAAGGACTTCGACGATGCGCTGAGCCTTCGGCGCTGTGAAAACGGAAATTGGGAGGTGGGTGTGCACATTGCTGATGTGACTCATTATTTGACGCCGGGCTCAGTTCTTGACCGCGAAGCAGTTCAGCGCGCCACAAGCGTGTATCTCGTGGACCGCACCATCCCCATGCTTCCCGAGGTACTCTCCAATGATTTGTGCTCGCTTCGACCTCATGAAGATCGGTTTGCATTCAGCGCGGTGTTCGAAATGACAACGAAGGCGGAAGTTGTGGGCCGCTGGTTTGGTCGAACGGTCATACACTCCGACCGAAGGTTTGCATACGAAGAAGCGCAAGAGCGACTTGAGTCTGGAGAAGGGGACCACGCAGAGGAACTTCGCGTGCTCGGTGACCTCGCCCAAGAACTTCGAAGAAAGCGTTTTCAAAAAGGGGGCATCGATTTCAACACAGAGGAGGTTCGGTTTCAACTTGACGAAGAGGGAAAACCTCTGCGTGTGGTCGTCAAGCAAATGAAAGAGGCCAACAAGCTCATCGAAGACTTCATGTTGCTTGCCAACGTTGAAGTAGCCCGGTTTTTGGCCAAAGTCCACCCAGAAAAACAAGTGCCTTCGCGCACGGCGGTGTATCGGGTTCACGACAGGCCAGACCCTGAGAAGCTGAAGCAACTTCGGGTGTTTGTCAGGCGATTTGGTCATGAGATGCCCAAGCCCACCCCGGGAAATGCCGAGTCTCTGCTTCGTGATCTTTTGGCGGCAACTTCAGGAACACAGGAAGAACACACTGTGAAGACCATGGCCATTCGCACCATGGCCAAGGCGGAGTACAACACGGAAAACATCGGTCATTACGGGCTGGCTTTCCCTTATTACACGCATTTTACAAGTCCCATTCGTCGTTATCCCGACGTGATGGTTCATCGGCTGCTGCAGAGGTACCTTGATGGCAAAGGCAGCGCTGATGAAGCGCCACTTGGAGGGAAGTGCCACCACAGTTCGGTCATGGAGAAGCGGGCCGCCGAGGCTGAGCGAGCGAGCATCAAGTACAAGCAAGTTGAGTTCCTTTCCACCCGCATCGGAGAGACATTCAAAGGTCTCGTGAATGGTGTGATTGGCCGCGGATTGTTTGTGGAAATCGACGAAAACAAGTGTGAGGGATTTGTGCCGAAGGAGTCTTTTCCTTGGGATCAATGGAGTTTTGACGAGGACCGCGTGCTTTTTGAGGGCTTGCGCTCAGGCACAAAAATTGGACTAGGGGATTCCATTACAATCCGGGTCGTTGCGGCTGACCTGGCCAAGCGCCAATTGGAATTTGAATGGCTGGAGGAAGGTGAAGAAGTGGATTGACTTGGACTGGGTGGACTTCGGTCCTCTTCCGCAGTACCTTCGTCCCACGCGCCCTTAGCTCAGTTGGTCAGAGCAGGAGACTCATAATCTCTTGGTCGCAGGTTCAAGCCCTGCAGGGCGCACTTTTCGGAACTCGTAGGCCCTGTGTTGTCTGACATCAGGTTGCGTAACTTCCGTGATTGTTTCTTTTGAAACACGCTTTGGAGGGCATTTAGCTCAGCTGGTTCAGAGCGCTCGCCTCACACGCGAGAGGTCACTGGTTCGAGTCCAGTATTGCCCACAAAACAAGCCCCGCATATTCGTGCGGGGTTTTTGCTGCTTGAAAGGGTCATGGAAAGAAAAAGCCCTGCACCACACGGTGCAAGGCCTTCAGAATCAGATTCGTAAGGTCTTAGAATCCGTAGGAGACACCAATTTGGATGTTCGGGAG